>CALVVZ010000084.1 GCA_944364075.1 uncultured Clostridia bacterium | reverse complement strand
CGTCCGAAGGTGTAAGGAATTGATTTTGCAAGCAAAATCAACAACCCGCCCCGCCGGCAAAGCCGTCGGATACGAATAGAAGTCGGAGGGGCCGCGGCCCCTCCGACGCCTCCCCGGGGTTTTTTGACAGTCTGAGGGCCGGGAAGCAGACGCTTCCCGGCCCGCAGATTGTTGACAAAGTATTTTGCCTTACGATTTCTGCAAGTTGTGCATTGCATGCTTGCAGGCGCAGGGGTTTCGCGCCTGTGGGCGCGACCAAAGGGCTTTCCGATCGCCCTTTGGAAACATTCGGCCCCCAGGCGCGATGAAGCGTTCGTAAGTTTGGAAGCCTAAAGCTTCATTATTGGGTTTTCAGCCAAGCCCGTTCATGAAACGGGCGGCGCAGGCGGCAAGCCGCCGGATGCGGAATTTAATCTGCCGGAATCCTCCCGGCACCGAAAAGGAGCATATATCCCGAAGCATTCGCTTGCACGCCCGCACTCCGCAAAGGCTTCCATTTATTTTTTTCGCTGCGCAGGAACGAAGGCATTATCCTCCCCGCGGAGCAGGTCCATCAACGCCATGGGCCGGGAAATGACCGCCTCCGCTCCGCTTTCCCAAAGCTCCGCTTCCGGGCGGAAGCCCCACAGCACGCCTACGGCATGCATACCCGCCCGGCATGCGCAGCGCATATCCACAGAAGTGTCCCCCAGATAGACGAAGGCTTCGTGGGGTATCCCCATGGCTTGGGCCACGGCCAGGGCGCCCGTAGGGTCGGGCTTTACGGGAACGCCCTCCCGTTGGCCGCACACCTGGTCAAAGGCCACGTCAGGAAAGTAATGGGCCACCACTCGTGCGGTATCCTGGTGGGGCTTGTTGGACAGCACGGCCAGGCGTATCCCCCGCCCACTGAGCGCGGCAAGCATCTCCCGAACGCCCGCATAGGGACAGGTTGTGACCTGGCTATGACTGCCATACCAGTCCTGGTAGGTTCTGCGCACCGCGTCGGCCAGCTCCTGCCGGTCCCGCACGGCACGCTGGGCCAGTATCCTTACGCCGTCCCCCACCAGGTACTTGTATTCCTCCGTGGTCCAGGTTGGCAGTCCGTGCAGGGACAAGGCCCGGTTCATGGCGTCAGCAATGTCCTGCAGGGTATTGGTAAGGGTACCGTCCAAATCAAAAAGTGCGGCTTGTATCCGTTGCATCATGCATTCCTCCGTATAATTTGCCTGTATCCGGTCCATACTGCTGATGCAAAAAGCAAAGCAGGGGGGCGAATTCAGATCATGAAGGATCAGGAAAAAAAGAACGATCAAGTCCGAATGATGCTCAACGGCCGGCAGCTGCTGCTGGGCCTGGGAACCCTTGGGATTCTGGCGGTGCTGCTGGCGGTGGGGCTTGCGCCGGAGAAATCTGCCGGCCCGGGACCGGAGCCCAGCGCTGCCCAGGTGGATACCGCCGTGGGCGTGACGCTGTCCGCGGACTGCCAGGTGGTGCAGCACCTGACTTATACGCCCTGCGGCCATGAGCTGACCCGCCGTCAGCCCCTGCCCCAGGAACTGGTGGGCAAGGGTCGGAAGGAGGCGGAGGCCGCCTACGACACCTGGCAGATCACGTCCTTCAGCGCCGCCGAGCTGGCCATGGAGCAAACGCTGGACCTGTACTGCCCGGAGCATCAGGTGCTCATGCCCGACGCCTCCGGCGTGCTGTGCATCTTTGAGAACCGCTACGGCGATGCCCTGGCGCTGGTACGCTCCCTGGATACGCCGCTGAGTTCCCTGCCGGAAAGCCTCCAGGAAGAGCTGCGGCAGGGCAAGGGCTTTGATTCCCTGGAGGAACTGGAGCGCTGGTTGGAAAATGCCGAGAGCTGAGCAGCATTCAGGATGCACCGGAAGCACAGCGCCTGCGCCGGGCGGAAAGGGGGCGGAGAAACGCCAACTGCGTTTCGCTAACCACCACCGCCAGGAAAATCAATGCGAATCCCGCTCCCAGCCGGGGCGTTACCACCTCACCGTAGAACAGGACCGAAAACAGCACGCCGAACACGCTTTCCAGGCTCAGCAGAATGGCCGCGGGAGCGGGCGGCGTGATTTTTTGTCCCACACTCTGCATCAGCAGCGCCAGCGCCGTGGAGAACACGCCCAGATAGGCCAGTTCAACCATGGCGCCGGCAGGCAGGGCGGAAGGAGCCGTTTCCGTGGCCAGGCTCAACACCCATGCCATGAGGGCCGCCGCGGCAAACTGCGTCAGGGTCAGCAGCGCCGTATCCTCCCCCCGGCTGAAACGTCCCAGGGCGAGGATATGCGCCGCATAGATGACGCCGCTGACCAGCGTGAGCAGGTCGCCCCGGCCCATGGAAAAATCCCCCGTCAGGGATACCAGCCCGATGCCGCCCAGGCACAGCTCCGCCGCCAGGGCGTTGTAGCCCGTGGGACGCTTGCCCAGCACAGCCCAGCCCAGAAACGGCACCAGAATGCAGTACACCGTGGTAAGAAAGGCGTTCTTCCCCGGGGTGGTCTCCATCAGCCCGAAGGTCTGCACACCGTAGGCCGCGCAGAGCAGCACGCCCAGCGCGGCCCCCCGTAGCCACGTGGAGGCGCGCAGCTTTCGCAGCCGCCGCAGGAACACCAGCCCCAGCACCATGACGCCCATGGTGAAACGTATCCCCAGCAGCATCCAGGTAGGAATGACATCCACGGCGTTTTTCATCACAAAAAACGCGCTGCCCCAGATCATGGCCGCCAGAAGCAGCGCCAGACGCCCGCCGAAGTCGCGTTTGGTCAATGTTCCTTCGCCTCCGCTTGTGCAGGAAAAGTCATCCGGGAAAAAAACGGAACGGTCAACGGGCATCCCGGGAAGCCTGGGGCCGTTTTTTTCGGGCAGCGGCCACCGTGCTGACCTGTACCAGGCCCAGCCAGGCCTCGTAAAACATCTGGGAACGGTTGCGGATACCATTGTAGGCGGCCATCATAAGCAGCACCGGCAACGTTACGGGCAGCGCCATGGGTTGCAGCAGCATACCCCAGAGCAGTATGCCCCGCATCAGGTAGCGCCAGGGGCTGGCCGTGCCGCCGGTATGCCGGTCCGTCAGCCGTATCTTTACCAGGGCCTTACCTAGGGTCTGTCCATACCACAGGGCAGGGATCAGTCCCTGGCAGACAATGGCCGCGCCCATGGCCGCCATGGCCAGTCCGGCGCGTTTGCTCAGCGGAAGCACCAGCCACAGGGGCGTCATAACGACCAGATGGAACCCGCCGTCCACCAGGAAGGCGAAACCGCGCCGCACGTAGCTTACCCGGCTGCCACGCTGGTAGCTGACCTGATTCAGCCGTTCCCGGGTGGGCAGGAAACAGGTAAACAACGGCGTGAAGGCATACCCCAGCCAGCCGCCGAAGGTATTGCCGATCAGGTCGTTCACGTCGCAGCAGCGGTAGACGAAGGGCGCAAGACCGTAGGTGCCCGTAAGCTGTGTCAGCTCCAGGAACAGTGAGCCCAGGAAGGCGATGCTCACGGTTTTGAACCGGCCGCACCCGAAGTAGTAGCGCAGAAAGACTCCCATGGGGAAGAACATCAGCACGTTGCACAGGGGCTCATACAGCCCGGAGGAATAGACCGCCATGATCCAGCTCTTGGGATTATCCCAGGAAAAGGCGACATCGCTCTCCAGCACTTCCGGCACGTAATTGAAGGGGATCAGGTTAACCGTTGTCCGCTGGGTGACCACGGTGCCTTCCCGGGGAAAAGGAAGAATCGCCAGGAAATATACGCAGATCAAATAATACAGAAAGGCGTACATCAGTACCACCCGCATGACCAGCACCGCACCGTAACGCCGGTAGCAGTAGACCATATAGGGCAGGGTAAACAGCGCGGCCAGCAGAGGAAAGAGCACCGCCGCAGTAAGGATAGGCTCCAGGTATTGTCGCATGCATTCCTCCTAAAACCTTGGGGATATAAGGAAATCGGACGAAGCGCCGTAGCATCAGCGGCGGATTCGTCCGATTTTTTCAGGCCTTCCGGCGTGTCAGGGCTGGCGGGCAGGCGTATGCTCCACCACGTCCGCGGCGCCGTCCAGCCAGTTTTCGTTGAACAGCTCCACCAGTCCCTTGTCACAGGCGGAGGCCAACTCGGACTGAATGGGCAGCTGCGCCAGCAGGGGCAGGCTGTGCGCCTGGGCCACCTGCAGGGTTTTGCCTTCGCCGAAGGGGTAGATCTTTTTGCCGCAGTCCGGGCAAGCAATCCAGCTCATGTTCTCCACAATGCCCAGCACGGGGATATTCATCATCTGGGCCATGTTCACAGCCTTTTCCACGATCATGCCCACCAGTTCCTGGGGACTGGCGACAATGATGATGCCGTCCACCGGCAGGGACTGAAACACCGTCAGGGGCACGTCCCCGGTTCCCGGAGGCATGTCCACAAACATAAAGTCCACATCACCCCAGAGCACATCCGTCCAGAACTGCTTCACCGTGCCCGCGATCAGCGCGCCGCGCCATACCACCGGATCGGTGTCATGCTCCAGCAGCAGGTTGATGGACATCAGCTTCACGCCGGTCTTGCTCTGCGCCGGGAAGATGCCCTCGTCGCAGCCCATGGCCTTTTCGTGGACGCCAAACATCCGCGGGATGGACGGGCCGGTAATGTCCGCGTCCAGCACGGCGGTCTGGTATCCCCGCCGCTTGAGCAGCGTAGCCATCAGGCCGGTGACCAGGCTCTTGCCCACGCCGCCCTTGCCGCTTACCACGCCGATGACGCGTTTGACGTTGCTCCCCGCATTCTGGGGGGCCAGCAAACTGGTCGCCTCGCTGCACTTGCTTTGGCAGGAGGCGCAGTCATGATTGCATTCTGCCATGAATCCTTCACCTCTGTATTCTGTGAATTCTATGAACCTTTCGCCGTTCGTTTGCGGTTTCCTGCCGGTGGGAGAAACTTTCTGCGTTTCCTATGCCTGACATGAAGGAAATGGCAGAAATTCTTTTCACGCGCCGCTTTATAGCGGGAAGAAACCGTTTCCTTGCGGCGTTGAGATAGTGCGGGCGAAAAGAAACGTCCGCCTACGTCACAAACTTCCATTTTGGGTGAAAAATAGTGCTTGCGTCAATGCACAGGGTGCATGTACAATAGATACGGAGTCACACCCGGCATGGGAGACTCCATTGGCGATGGAAGGGAAGGGATTTCTGGTTATGAAGACAAAACGCGCCGCAAAGGGGCTGGCCTTGGCGCTTCTGCTTGGCCTATGCTTATGGATGACCGGCTGCTACATTCCGCCGGATCAGATTACCGATGACACCCAGGACCTGACCGTAGGTTCCAGCAACCTGCCGTTCCAGACCCTTGCGCCCACGGCGACCGCCAGTCCTACGGCCACGCCTGCACAAAATACCCAAAGCACGGCGGGAGTGAACGTGGGCGACGTTACCGGCAGCGCTCAACCCACCGTTACCGTAGACTGGAATGCCGGATGGGGCCCCACCGACAGCGGCGCGGCTACCACGCCGCCCTCCAGCAACGCCACCGTAGCGGTGGTAACTTCCGCGCCTACCAATACGCCCAAGCCCACCGCGACCCCCACGCCCACCTCCTCCTCGCTGCGCAACGGTTCTACCGGCACGGCAGTAAAAACCCTTCAGCAACGGCTGAAGGAGTTGGGCTATTACAGTGGCTCGGTGGACGGCAAGTTCGGCGATGGGACAGAACAGGCCGTGATCGCTTTCCAGCGCACCAACGGTTTGGACGCGGACGGCGTAGCCGGCACGCGCACCATCACCAAACTGTACAGCGACAACGCGGTGCCCGCCTCCTCGTCCTCCAGCTCCGGCTCGGGCAGCACCGGTTCCAACACCGTTACGGCTACCCCAAAACCCAATGCCACCGCAACGCCCAGGCCCACCGCTACCCCGGACCTGAGCAAGGACATCTATCTGCAGCAGGGTTCCACGGGGAAAAACGTGCGCACCCTGCAAAACCGCCTGATTGAGCTGGGCTGGATGGACGGCACGGCGGACGGTACTTTCGGCGGCGCCACAGAAGCCGCGGTGATTGCCTTCCAGAAAAAAACCTCCGGACTGTGGGACGACGGCGTGGCCGGCCCGGACACCCTGAAGGCCCTGTATTCTGACTCTGCGGCCAAGTCCTCCTCCCCTGTGTCCTCCATTGGCGAAACCCTGGAAAACGGCTCGGAAGGTGACGCGGTACGGGCACTGCAAAAGCGGCTGAAGAAGCTGGGGTATCTTAACGGCAGCGTGGACGGTTCCTTTGGTCCCTCCACCCTGTCGGCAGTAATCGCCTTCCAGGAGAAAAACGGCCTGACCGCCGACGGCAAAGCGGGTACCGCTACGCTGAACGCCCTGTACAGCTCCAGCGCCATCTCCGCCTCCGGCAGTTCTTCCGGCGGCTCCTCCGGTAGCAGTTCCGGCAACAGCTCCACGACTACCGTGACCCTCCAGGAAGGCGATACAGGCGAAGCGGTCAAAAAGCTGCAACAGCAGCTAAAGACCCTGGGCTATTACAGCGGTTCTGTGGACGGCACCTATGGCAGCGGCACGGTGGCCGCCGTAGAAAACTTCCAGCGTGTCAACAACCTGAAGGTGGACGGCAAAGCAGGCCCTGCCACGCAGAGCAAGCTTTACGGTACCAGCGCCGCAGCCAACACCTATACCACCCTAAGGGAGTATGACGAGGGTTCCTCCGTCACGGAGCTGCAATATGCCCTGTATGAGCTGGGATACTTTGACGGCCCCATTGACGGCGTCTACGGAGCAACCACCAAGGACGCGGTTCGCGCCTTTCAGATCAACAACAACCTCAAGGTGGACGGCATCGCAGGGAGCAGCACCCTGCAGGTGGTGTATTCCAGCACCGCGGTCAGCGCCACCGCCGACAACACCGAGTTCACCACCTTGCGCGCCGGAGACAAGGGTGACAAGGTGGTGCAGCTACAGGATCAGCTGTCCAAGCTGGGGTATATGGTCACCACCGCCACGGGCGTATACGACGATTTGACGGTTTCCGCGGTGGCGGTGTTCCAGTCCCGCAACGGCTTAACCTCCGACGGCGTAGCCGGGCCGGATACCCAGCGTGTGCTGTATTCGGACAATGCGGTAAAATATCAGTAAACGATGGAAAAGCATTGAGCCCGCAGCCGGATACCGGCTGCGGGCTCAATGCGTCAGCGTGTCGAAAAAGTGGTGAAAACCACTTTTTCGACACGCTGTGCGCCAGCCGCTTTCCTTGGGAAAGGCGGCTGGCGCTTTACCATGGAGGTCCTTACCGGTAGCTGGGCAGGTAATCCCCGTGGGCGGCGATGAGGTCGTCCACCATCTTGCGGATGGTGTCCACGTCCAGTTCGCTGCCGGTGTGGGGGTCCAGCATGGCGGCCTGGTAGATGTGCTCCTTTTTGCGGGTGCGGGCGGCCTCGATGGTCAGCAGCTGCACGTTGATGTTGGTCATGTTCATGGCCGCGCACTGCACGGGCAGGGCGCCCACGGCGCAGGGCTGTACCCCGTAGCCGTTGACCAGGCAGGGCACCTCCACGCAGGCTTCCTCGGGCAGGTTGGAAATCAGGCGGTTGCGGTTGAGCACGTTGCCGCCGATCTCCTCGGGCCGGCCGGTGACAATGGCCTCCAGGATGCGGGAGGCATACTCCCGGGAGCGCTCATGCTCCTTGACGCCGTTTTCCATCAGCTCGGCGTATTCCTTCTTCCAGCCGTTGATCTGGTTGACGCAGCGGCGGGGGTACTCGTCCAGGGGGATGTTGTAGCGCTGGATCAGCTCGGGGTACCTGCTCTTGATGTAGAACATGTTGTACTCCGCGTTGTGCTCGCTGGACTCGGTGCAGTAGTAGCCGAAGTGCTTGATATATTCCAGGCGCACCTTGTCCTTGCACTCCGGGTCGGCCAGCTTGGCGTCCACCCGCTCCTTGACGGCGGGGTACAGGTCGTTGCCCTCCCGGTCCATGAGCTTGAGCAGCCAGCCCATATGGTTGATACCCGCGATAAGCTCCTTGCGGCCGGGGAGCTTGTCCTCCATGCCCAGCTCCTTAAGCAGGGTTTCGGAGCAGACCTGCACGCTGTGGCACAGGCCCACGGTCTTCACGCCGGTATAGCGCAGCATGTACCCGGTGAGCATGGCCATGGGGTTGGTGTAGTTCAGGAACAGGGCGTCCGGGCAAACCTCCTCCATGTCCCGGGCGAAGTCCGCCATGACGGGAATGGTGCGCAGGGCGCGCATGATGCCCCCGATGCCCAGGGTGTCGCCGATGGTCTGGCGCAGGCCGTACTTCTTGGGCACTTCAAAGTCGATGATGGTGCAGGGGTCGTACAGGCCCACCTGAATGGCGTTGATGACGAAGTCCGCCCCCCGCAGGGCGTCCTTGCGGTTTTCCACCCCCAGGTAGCATTCGATCTTGCCATAGCCGCCCTTGGTCTGGCGCATGGCCTCCAGGATGGTCTGGCTTTCCTTGAGCCGCTCCCCGTCGATGTCGTACAGGGCAAAGGTGCTCTCCCGCAGCTCGGGCACGCACATGCAGTCGCCGATGACGTTGCGGGCAAAAACGGTGCTGCCCGCGCCCATAAAGGTGATTTTCATGGAAGGAAGCCCTCCTTTGGTTGTTTTTTTGTGATTTGAAGTTACCAGAAAAACCCGGAAAATAACATGGCTTTTTGTGACGAAAACTTGATATAATGTTGGGTGAGACGATACCAAAGGAGGCGGCTGGCCCATGCGGTCGGAATGGATTGTCAACGAGCACCTGCCGGGGCTGAACCCGGTGCAGTTCGGCAGCGAGCGGTGCGCGCCCTCCCACGCTTTCGGCCCGGCGGTGCGCACCCACTGGCTTTTGCACTACGTGATTTCCGGCCAGGGGCGCTTCACCCGGGAGGGAGAGACGCACCCCGTGCATGCGGGGGATATCTTCGTCATTCCCCCTTACCTGGAAACCTATTACCAGGCGGACGCCCAAACCCCCTGGCACTACATATGGATTGGCTTCACCGCCGACGCCCGTCTCCCCGAGGCTCTGCGGCGGCCCGTGCTCCACTACCGGGAGGCCGGGGCCATTTTTGAGGAAATGCGCCTGTGCGCCCAGCGGGACAGCGGCCGCAGCGCATACCTGTCCGGGTGCCTGTGGAAGCTCATGAGCCTGTTGCAGGAGGAGCGCCCCGGCGCGGATTACCTGGAAAAGGCCCTGAACCTCATGCAGTCGGAATACATGAACGGCATCACCATCCAGGAGATTGCCGGGCGGCTGGGGCTGAACCGGAGCTACTTCTCCGAGCTGTTCCGCAGCCGTATGGGCGTGGCCCCGGGGCAGTACCTGCTGCGGCTGCGCCTGGAAAAGGCGGAGCGGCTCATGACCGTGTACCACGAGCCGCCGGCCACCGCCGCGGCCTCGGTGGGCTACGGGGACATCTGCCAGTTTTCCCGCATTTTCAAGCGCTTCTACGGCCTGTCCCCCCGGGCGTACTGCAAGGGCCACCGGGGCTGACCCAGCCCTGGCGCGGGGACGCAAAGTGTGGTATACTGCCTGTAACCGGAAGGGAAAGGAAGAACCAGATGAAGGATACATTCTTGCTCATTGACGGCAACAGCCTGATGCACCGGGCTTTCCACGCCCTGCCCCTGATGGGCTACGGCGGCGTGTATACCAACGCCATCCACGGCTTTCTGACCATGCTGCTCAAGGTGGCGCGGGAGGAGGACGTCCGCTACTGCGCCGTATGCTTTGACGAGCACGGCCCCACCTTCCGCCATGTGGCCTACGCGGATTACAAGGCCGGGCGTACCCCCACGCCCCCGGAGCTGGTGAGCCAGTTCAAGCTCATTCGGGAATTGCTGCCCCAGCTGGGCATCCGGCAGTATTCCCTCCAAGGCTATGAGGCGGACGACCTGCTGGGCACCCTGTCCCTGCAAGGGGAAGGCATGGGGGTCAAGCCCCTGCTGCTCACCGGGGACCGGGACGCCTTGCAACTGGTGGACGGGGTGACGGAGTTGATGTTCACCCGCAAGGGCATCACCGACACCATCCGCTTTACCCCGGAGACCGTACGGGAGACCTACGGCTTCGGGCCGGAGCAGGTCACCGACTGGAAGGGCATGGCCGGGGATTCCAGCGACAACATCCCCGGCATTCCCGGGGTGGGGGACAAGACCGCCGTGCGCCTGCTGCAGAAGTACGGCACCCTGGAAAACACCCTGGCCCACGCGGCGGAGGAAAAGGGCAAGCTGGGAGAAAAGCTGCAAACCTACGCCGACCAGGCCCGCAGCTGCAAGGAGCTGGCCCGCATCCACCGGGACGCCCCCGTGGAGCTGCGCCTGGAGGAATGCACCCTGGACAGGCTGAAACAGGGTGTGCCCGCCCTGGAAAAGCTCCAACTGCGCAAGGTGGCCGCCATGATTGCCGGGAAGGAGGCCGGGACTGACCCGGCGCAAGCGGTCTCCGCCGCGCCCGCGCCAGCAGCCTCCACTGTGCAGACGTCCGAACAGGAGGCAGCCGGCGATTCCCTGTCTCCCCTGCCCTATCCGCCCCTGACGGAGCTGTCGGACCTTGCAGCCTGGGAAGCCTTCCTCCATGCGTTGAACCCCGCGGACTATCCCCTGGCCCTGTGCCTGGAGGGGGACTGCACCCTGGCCGCCGCCGGCGGGCAGTGCTGCCGCCTGACCCTGGGCGGGGACCTGCTCACCCCCGGGGTGGACCCGGCAGAAGCCCTGCGGGCGCTGGCGCCCGCGCTGCTGGCCGGGCCGGTGGTGGTGCATGACGGAAAGAAGCTCCTGCATACCTTGCGCCGCCACGGCCTGCCCCTGCCCGAAAGCTTCCACTGGGACACCATGCTGGGGGCCTACGTGCTCAATCCCCAGGAAAAGAGCTATACCCTGGAAGCGCTGCTGGGGGGCCTCCCCGCGGACGCCCGGGGCCTCATGAGCCTGTTCCGCTGGCAGGAGGAACGCACCCGCCGGGACGGAGTGGAAAAGCTGCTCAAGGAAGTCGAATTGCCCCTGTGCCACGTGCTCTTCCGCATGGAGGAGGCGGGCTTCACCGTGGACGGGGACGCCTTGCGCGCCCTGGGCCAGGGGTATACCGCCGAAATCGAGGCCTGCCGGGAGCAGGTGTATCAGGCGGCGGGGGTACGGGACTTCAATTTGAACAGCACCCAGCAGCTGGGAGAGGTGCTCTTTGACCGCCTGCAACTGCCCCACGGAAAAAAGACCCAGAAGGGCTATTCCACCTCCGCGGAGGTGCTGGAGAATCTGCGGGACATCGCCCCGGAGATCATCGACCCGCTGCTGCGCTACCGCCAGCTCACCAAGCTCAACGGCACCTACATCGAGGGCCTGCTGCGCCTGATGGGCCCCGAGGGGCGCATCCATTCCACCTTTGACCAGGTGGCCACGGCCACCGGGCGCATCTCCTCCAGCGAGCCGAACTTGCAGAACATTCCCGTGCGCACCGCCCAGGGCCGGGAAATTCGCCGGGCCTTTGTGCCTCGAAAAGGCTGGGTGCTCCTGGACGCGGACTACAGCCAGATTGAGCTGCGGCTCATGGCGCACTTCTCCGGGGACAAGGCCCTGGTGGAGGCCTTCCGCACGGGGCAGGACGTTCACGCCCGCACCGCCAGCGAAATCTTTGACGTGCCCCTTTCGGAGGTGACCCCCACCCTGCGCAGCCGGGCCAAGGCGGTGAACTTCGGGCTGATTTACGGCATCAGCGGTTTCGGCCTGGCGCGAAACACCGGCGTCACCCAGAAGGAAGCCAAGGCGTTCATTGCCCGGTACTTCGACAAGTATCCCGGCGTGAAGCGCTTCATGGACGAGGCGGTACAGCAGGGCCAGGAGCGGGGCTACGCGGAAACCCTGCTGGGGCGGCGGCGCTACCTGCCGGAACTGACCTCCTCTCGCAACGTCGTTCGGGAGTTCGGCCGCCGGGCCGCCATGAACACCCCCGTCCAGGGCACCGCCGCGGACATCATCAAACTGGCCATGGTGCGCGTGGACGAAGCCCTGCGCCGGGAAAACATGCAGGCCACGCTGATTCTGCAGGTACACGACGAGCTGCTCATCGAGTGCCCGCCGGAGGAGGCAGAGCGCGCCGCGGCGCTTTTGCGGGAATGCATGGAGCAGGTGATGACCCTCTCCGTGCCCCTGGCCGCCGAGGTGCATCAGGGCGCCAACTGGTACGAAACCAAATAAGCAAAAAATGCCCCCGCCGCAGGACTGTGCCGCGGCGGGGGCGCAGACTGTCAAAAAACCCCGGGG
>CALVVZ010000083.1 GCA_944364075.1 uncultured Clostridia bacterium | reverse complement strand
CCTCCGACGCCTCCCCGGGGTTTTTCGACAGTCTGAGCGTGTCAAAAAAGTGGCGACGCCACTTTTTTGACACGCTTGGAAACCTGAAGTTTCATTTTTCTTGCGGCCCTATGAAAAAACATACCTTTCGCAACAGTTTGCGCCCCCGGCGTGTGCCGGGGGGCGCAAACTGTCGTATCTTTCTCCCCTTCGTTTTGTCCCACAGGTCAAGCCGTCCTCCCCGCCGCTTTTCGGGAGAGCGCGAGAGGGGCTTTTCTCAGAAAAGCCGCCTCTCGCAAAGCGCAGCGGATTCCTTAGCCGCGGCTGGCAAAGCCGATCTTCTTCTGCACCTTGCGCAAGGTCTTGTTGGCGCGGTAGGCGGCTTTTTCCGCATTGGTATTTATCAGGTTTTGCAGGTAAGCCTTGTCGGCAATCAGGCGCTTGAACTCCCGCTGCAGGGGCGCCAGGGCTTCGACGACGCAGTCGGTGGTGCGGGCTTTCAGCTCGCCGTAGCCCTTGCCTGCCATTTCCTGGCACAGGGATTCCAGGCTTCCCGCGCCCAGGGCGGACATAATGCTCAGCAGGTTCGATACGCCGGGCTTGTTTTCGGGGTCGTAGCGGATCTCGCCGTCGGAGTCGGTCACGGCGCGCTTGATTTTACGGCGGATGACATCCGGCTCATCCAGCAGCGCCACATAGGTTTCCTCGGGGTCGGACTTGGACATTTTTCGGGTGGGCTCCTGGAGGCTCATGATCTTTGCGCCCACTTTGGCAATGTACGGCTCGGGAATGGTGAACACGTCCCCGTACACGCCGTTGAAGCGCTGGGCGATGTCCCGGCAAATCTCCAAATGCTGCTTCTGGTCCACGCCCACGGGCACCAGATTGGTCTGATACAGCAGAATATCCGCCGCCATCAGCACGGGATAGGTATACAGTCCCGCGTTGATATTGTCCGCATGCTTGGCGCATTTGTCCTTGAACTGGGTCATGCGGTTCAGTTCGCCCATGTACGTGAAGCAATCCAGAATCCAGCCCAGCTCGGCATGGCCGCTCACATGGCTCTGACAGTAAATCAGGCTTTTTTCAGGGTCCAGGCCGCTGGCCAGGTAAATGGCCACCAGCTCCTGACAGCGGCGGCGCAAGGCGGCAGGGTCCTGCCGCACGGTAATGGCATGCATATCCACCACGCAATAAATGCAGTCGTAATCGTCCTGCAGCAGGGAAAAATTCCGCAGCGCGCCGATATAGTTGCCCAGGGTCAGCGTCCCGGAAGGCTGGATACCGGAAAAAATGACCGGTTTTTTTACTGTGGCGTTGGTCTCACTCATGGATGCAGTCCCCTTTCCTTCCTTGCGGCCCCGCACGGGTCCGCGGTATGCAGCGTTTCGGGGAAATAAAAAAGCAACCCCGCTCCCCTCCTGGGGACAGGTTGCCTGCGGTGCCACCCCGATTGAGCGCTCAAAGTCCGGCGCTCCACTCTTTGTCCTGATCACGGGAAGACGCCCGTTCCGGGATACTGGCCAGCGCGTTCCCCCGGACCCTCGAAGCCCCATTTCACGCTGCGCCGCGCCGCCGGGCTTTCACCCTTCCCGGCTCGCTTTCCGCCTGCCGCCGCGTTACTTCCGCCTCTCATCGGTGTAGGGACAGTATAGCACGTTTTTTCCCCGGACGCAAGAGCAGCCGGGCCATGGCGGGGCATCAAGCCGGGCCATGGCGGGGCATCGCGGCCTCAGTCCCCGGCAGGCATGCTTTTCCCCATCAAGGGCGCGTTTTTTTGCAAGCGCAAACATGCGCCGCGGCAGGGATTCCCGCCGCGGCACACAGCGTCTTTTATTCCTGGCTTCCCGCAGTAACCATCACCGTCATGCCCAGGCGCGTCTGGTCCGGCGGGTCAAAGGAGACGTAAGCCTTGTAGACGGCTTCCCCGCTCTCGGAGGAGCTTACATGGGAGATCATGTCCACGGTGCCGGTGACCGTCTCCGCCGCATCCTCATCCCAGGTGAAGTTCAGCTGCACCGTGTCGCCCTGGGCAATTTCCGCCAGGTCGTACTCGTTGACGGAAATCTCCACCTGGAGGTTTTCCCGGGGATAGACGGTAAGCAGGGTATCGCCCTTGTTCACCGTAGCGCCCACGGAAGCGTTGAGCTGGGCCACAATGCCGCTGACCTGGGAAACGATCTCGTTGCCGGTAGCGTACAGGCCGTCCAGGCCGCCGGTGACGGTTTCAAACAGCAGCTGGCCGCGCTCCACCTGTTCGCCCTCGCTCACATGGATGCGCAGAATGCTGCCGCTGCCGGTAACGGGGGTCTCCGCGGTGCGGGACACGGTGCCCTGGCCCAGGCGGCTTTCGCTGTCCAGGTCGGCGGAGCGGTAGATGGCCACGGTCTCCTCCATGAGCAGTTCGCCGGAGGTGGTTTCCACGGTATAGTTGGTGCCCTCCGCGCCGGTGATCACGCCCGTGGCGGTGTGCTTGCCGTCGGCGGTGCAGGAAATGTACACGGTTTCGCCGATGGTCACATAGCGGGTTTCGCTGCTGTTATAGGCCTTGTTGATGGAAGCGGAGATGGTGTATTTTTCTGCGGGGCTCAGGTAGAGCACCGCGCCGTAGCGCTGGGTAATGGTTTCCACCGCGTCCCCCGGTTGGCCGAACAGGCCGCAGACGGTTCCGGCGGTGGGGGCGTAAACCTTGGTGGTCTCCAGGACGCAAATGGCGTCTCCCAGAGCGATTTCCGACCCGGCCTTCACGGACACGCTGCTCACCGTACCCCCGAAGGGCGCTGTGACGCTCACCGCATCCCCGGCCACCACCGTGCCGTCAAAGGTGATTTCCGCCTGCGCGCCCAGGGGCGTGAGCAGGAGCAACCCCGCCGCCAGCAGGGAAAGGAGCTTTTTGGTTGGCATAGATCAATCCCTCCTTGATATTGCGTGATGGCGCGATGGAAAATCACATCCGCCGCAGCGCCTCAATGGGGCTGAGCCGGCTGGCTTTGCGCGCGGGGGACCAGCCGAACACGATGCCCACCGCCGCCGAGAAGCCCACCCCCAGGGCGATGGCCCCATAGGAAATGGTGAAGGCCGTGCCCATGACCGAGCACAGAATGGCGGAAAGGCTGATGCCCAGCGCCACGCCGATGAGCCCGCCCACCATGGACAGCAGGAAGGACTCAATGAGGAACTGCAGCTGAATCTGCACCGGCTCCGCGCCGATGGCCTTTTTCAGGCCGATTTCCACCGTGCGTTCGGTAACGCTGGTAAGCATCATGTTCATGATGCCGATGCCGCCCACCAGCAGCGCGATGGAAGCGATGCCGCCCAGGAGCATGGACATCATGGACAGCATGCTGGACATGGTATCCTCAATGGCGTCCATGGTGGTAATGGTGTAGGTATCGTCCTCATAGCTGAACAGGCTGTCCAGCAGCGGCTCCATTTCCGCCACGATGGCGTCGGAGTTTTCCGCGCTGTCAATGTATACGGTAAGGTTGGTTACCAGGCTCTCGCCGTTCATCTTCAAGGCGGTGGTATAGGGAATCAGCACGTCGCTGCTGCCGGACATCATGCTGGAGATGGAGCTGTCCCCATCCTCGGCCAGCGTTCCCACCACGGTAAAGCTCTGTCCGCCCAGGTAGATGGTCTGGCCCACGGGAGCCACCCCGTAAAAGAAGGTGTCCACCAGCTCGGAGGAGATCAGGCACACCCGGCTGGACTGGTCCACGTCAATGGCGTTCAGCGCCCGGCCCTGATCCACCAGGCCTTGGTTCACGGTAAAATAGTAGTCGTTGCGCCCGGCAATGGAGACGGAGGATTCATAGCCGTTGTCCCGGGCGGCGGTGGCCGAAAGGTTTACGGAGGGCGAAACGCCCTCCACATGGTCCAGGGCCACCAGGCTATCCATATCCCCGGCGGTAAGCCCGCCTTTCAGGTCGCTCCCCGGCGTGGAGAGCGTCAGCGTTCCCGCGCCCATGGAGGTAAAGGAATCCGAAATGGAGGAGGATACCCCGGAAATGGTGGTAATCAGCGCGATGACCGCCGTGACGCCGATCATGATGCCCAGAATGGTCAGGAAGGAGCGCATACGGTTCTGGCAGATGTTGCTTACGGACATGCGCACGCTTTCCACAAAGGTGGTCGCGACGGTGGATACATACCGCATCAGCGTTTTCACGCGAAGGTCGCCTCCTCGGCCTCGGTCAGCTCCCCGTCGATGATGTGTACCACCCGGCGGGCTTTCTTGGCCACGTTCAGGTCATGGGTAATCATCAGGATGGTGTTGCCTTCCTCGTTGAGTTCCTCAAACAGGTCCATGATCTGCTTGCCGGTGTGCTGGTCCAGGGCGCCGGTGGGCTCGTCGGCCAGCAGGATGCTGGGATGCGTCACCAGCGCCCGGGCAATGGCCACGCGCTGCTGCTGGCCGCCGGAGAGCTGGTTGGGCGTGTGGTGCAGGCGGTCCTTGAGGCCCACCTTCACCAGCATTTCCTCGGCACGGCGCGCCCGCTCCCGGGGACGCACCCCGGCGTAAATCAGCGGGAGTTCCACGTTTTTCACCGCGTCCATGCGGGGAAGCATCTGCGAATTCTGAAAGATAAAGCCGATCTTCCGGCTGCGGATACGGCTGAGCTCCTTTTCGTCCAGGTCCGCAATACGCTGGTCCTGGAGGATGTACTCTCCGCCGCTGGCCTGGTCCAGGCAGCCAATGATGTTCATCAGCGTGCTCTTGCCGCTGCCCGAGGGACCCAGCACCGAGAGGTATTCCCCCTGGGCCACGTCCAGGTTGATGCCCTTGAGGATGGGGACCTCCTCGTCCCCCAGGGCATAGTTTTTGGTAATATCCCGCATGCGAAAGAATATGCGCTGTTCCGTCATGTTTCCCGCCCCTCCTTACCGCATGCCGCCCATACCGCCGCCAAAGCTGCCGCCGAAGTCCGCGCCGCCGAAATCCCGGTTCTGCCGGCTGTTCTGCATGCCGCCCGCGCCGCCGGGCATACCGCCGCCCCCGAACAGGGACATCAGACCGCTCAGGCCCGTGGAAGCGCTGGCGGAGGTGGTTTCCTCGGCGTAAACCTCATCCCCCTCGGACAATCCCGCGGTAATCTCCACGTAGCTGTCGTTGTCCACGCCCAGCGTCACGGGGACCTTTTCCATGACCCCGTCGCTGGTCTGGGTGAGGACATAGGCGCTGTTGTCCATGTCGAAGGAGAGCGCGTCCTTGGACAGAACCACCACGTCCACGGCTTCCTCCTGGGGAATGGTCACGGTAACCGCCATGCCGGGAAGCACATCCTCGGTGACCTCCATTTCGCAGGTCACGGTATAGTAGGCCGTGGAACCCTGGGAAGCGCTGATGCGGTTGATGTGGGTGATCTCGCTGTCAAAGGTCTCGTCCAGGGCGGTGACGGTAATGCGGCAGGCCAGCCCTTCGCTGACCTGGGAAATTTGATATTCGTCCACCCGCATGGTCACTTTCATGTGGGCAAAGTCCACAATCTGGATCAGGCTGGCGCCGGCGGCCACTTCGTCGCCTTCCTCCACGCTCAGCTCGTTCACCGTGCCGTCAAAGCCGGCCTTGATGGTTTCGCCGCTGGACAGGCGCATCAGCTTGTCGCCGCTCTCCACCTGATCGCCCTCGGCCACGTATACGGTGCGCACGGTTCCCGCCGCCCCGGCGGTGAGAGTTTCGTTGTTTACCACGCTGACCGAACCGGAAAAACTCAGGGCGTTGGAGATGGTGCCGCGAGAGGCGGTATATTTCACATAGGTCGTGGTGGCCTCCGCCTGCCAGGTGGGCAGCACGAACAACGCAAAGGCCCCCGCCGCCACCGTGAGCAAAATCAGCCAGGTAATCAGCCGCCGGAGCCACCGGCGCTTCTTTTTCGGCTTCGCCATCGCCATCCACCTTACCCTTCCATGGCCTGCGCCAGCTCCTCCACGGTGCCGGTGTAGACGTCATAATAGTAGAATTCCCCGCCCTCTTCGCCGTCGGTGAGGGTCCAGGTATCTTCGCCCACGGTCACCGACAGCTCCGTTTCGCCTGTCAGCGCCATGCGCACATGGTAGTCAAAAGCCTCGCTGCTCAGCCCCTGGGCGCGGTACATGGCGTAGCGCACCCCGGCGGCAAAGCCCGCCGTGGACAGGGCCGTAACCTGCTCCCCTACCTGGAGCACCAGGTAGTCAATGCCGCTGGCGGCCAGCTTCTTGTACACGGTACCGTTGAAATCCCAGGTGAAGGCGTCGCTTTCCTCGGTTTGCGCAAGCTCCTCCTGAGCCACGGAGAGCACCAGGGTATCCAGTTCCGCCGCGTCCGTCTGCGTCCAGTTGGACAGTGTGGCGGTGAAAGCCGGCTGGTAATCCTCGCCCAGCTGGGCCTGAAGGCGCGCGTCGGGGCGCAGCCACAGCTCCAGCTCCGTTTCGCCCATGACCAGGGAGGTCATGGCCTCATCGGCCACCACCAGTTCCACCCCGTCATAGGCCACCACGGCGGTGGTGTCGGAGGTGGCGTGGGTGGTTGCTACCGTGGAGGAACCGCTGCCGCCGCCGGAGAAGCCGCCGCCCGGCCGGCTCTGGCCGCTGCGCAGGGTGATTTCCTTCTCATACGCCGTCCGGTTTCCCGCGCCGTCCCGGGCCACGATGGTGCCCGGCGCGAAGGTATACGCCTGGGAGGCCGTGAAGGTCAGCCCCCACACGCCGTCATCCATTTCCGTGGCGGGATACCAGCTGGCGCCGCCGTCCAGGGAAAGTCCGTCAATGCCGCTCACCGCATCCGAGGCGGTGACGGTCAGGGTGAGATTCTCTCCCGCCACCGCCTGCACCAGGGGCGCGGTGGTATCCAGCCGCAGGGCGTAGTCCTGGGTGGAAGCCGCTACCTGGCCCGCCGCATCCAGTACCACAAAGGTCAGGGTATATGCGCCCTCCTCCCCGGCGGTGAAGGTGTCACCCGCCAGGGTTACGGGCGCGCCGCCGTCATAGCGCACCGCCCAGGTCCACCCCTCCGGCAGCGCTGCGTCGCAGGAAAGGGTGAACACGGGCGCCGTCGTCAGCCACGCGCCGTCCAGGGGCTGGTCACAATCCGCCCGAAGAGTCAGCGTTGCGGTTTCTTCCCCGACGGTTACTTCCTCCACATACACGAACAGGCCCGCGCTGCCATCCAGGGGGCTTTGGGTAACGACCCGCACGGTACAGCTGCTGGTGGCAAATACGCCGGGATCAGGGGCCAGCTGCACGCCGCTGAGCTGGGAGGCGCCGCCGGAAAGAATAACGATGTCCCCCGTGAGCAGGTAAATGGTGCTGCCGGAGGGAGCCAGCGCCAGCAGCCCTTCCAGGGTGCCGTAGACGGGCTGTCCGCTACCGTCAGGATTTTCCATCCAGGCCTGCTTGCGGATGGAGGATTCCGTGGTGAAGTCCAGGCGCACCGTATAGGGTGCAGAGGAGGTCAGGACCTGGCCGCTGCCGTCCATGATATAGAAGCGCAGGGTATGTGTTCCCGAGGCGGTGACGGTGTACTGGTCCCCCACCAGGGCCATGGGCGCAGCGTCGTCCACGCTGACGGCATAGTACCAGTCCGCCGCGGTCTTGCCGCTGAGCAGGAAGGTGGGCGCCACGTCGGAGAGGCTGTCGGGGGTATAATCCACCGCGGTTACCAGCAGTTCAGCTTCCACGGGCGCAGGCTTGGCGGTGGACTCCACGACAGGTTCCGCCGTGGGTTCGGCAGTGGGTTCCGCGGTGGGTTCCGCGGTAGGCTCCGCCGTGGGCTCCGCCGTAGGTTCAGCAGTGGGTTCCGCCGTAGGTTCGGCGGTAGGCTCCGCCGTGGGTTCGGCGGTAGGTTCGGCGGTAGGCTCCGCCGTAGACGCTGCGGCCAGCGTCACCGTCCAGGCCCGGGAGCGCGCCAGCACCGTGCCCGCTTCATCCAGCACCACAAAGCGGTAGCTGCCGGATGCCTCGGGCGTATAGGTGTTTTCACTCAAGCGCTGGGGTTCGCCCCCATCCAGCTCCACGCCGTAGGCCTGCCCCTCCGTCAATTCGGGAATGGCGGTCAGGGCAAAGGTGGGCGTGCAGGGATTCTGCTCGTCATAATCCTGAGGCGTTACCTGCAGTTCCATTTCCAGGATGTCCTGGTCCTCTTCGGCGCCGGCGTCGCCCTCCGTGCCGTTTAGCTGGAAGCCCACCCACAGGTACACCGTGTTTTCAGCGCTGCTTCCGGCGGGGTTGGTTTCGGAGAGCATGACCACCCGGTTTTCCTCGGGGAAAACGGCGGGGTCCAGGGCCAGGGTCAGCTGGCGGGCCTCTTCAAGGGTCCAGCCGGGCAGCTCATACACCTTTGCGGAGGCCAGAACCACGGGCTGCCCCAGGGCCTGCGCCAGGGGAATCAACGCTTCCAGCTCCCCAAAGCGCTGGGTATCCCCCTCCCAATAATAGGCCTCGGTGCTGGTAGGGGCGGGCGTATCCATATCCGACGGTGTGGACAGGTCCTCCGCCAGAGAAACCATGCGCCCCGGCAGCGCCAAGGCCAGGGTCAGCAGCAGCGCCAATCCTGCGGTAAAACATCTTTTCATAAGACGCACCTCCGATTATGTCTCGTCGCTGAGGGGGACTACCGTCACCGTCATGCCCAGGCGGACCTCATCTCCCGGGGTGAAGGTTGCGTAGCCCGTGTACATGGCTTCTGAGGAAACGCTGTCCGGCTCCTCCTGATCGCTGACGTAGGAGATGGACGTGATCTGCCCCACGGCGGGCTGGGACTTATCCTCGTTCCAGTTGAAGTAAATCGCTACCGTGTCCCCCACGGCAACCTGCCCCAGCAAATCCTC
Source organism: uncultured Clostridia bacterium (assembly GCA_944364075.1). Lineage (GTDB taxonomy): Bacteria > Bacillota > Clostridia > Christensenellales > Aristaeellaceae > Egerieenecus. Next base: position 3,765 of record CALVVZ010000083.1, on the reverse strand, counting down.
AGGGATGGTAAAGGCAATCTGGTATCCGCTGCGGGGCGCCAGCACCGCCAGGGTTGCGCCCTGCTGTACCTGCTGCCCCAGGCTGCATTGCACCTGGGTCACCACCCCGGCGCTGTCCGTGGCGATCTCCGCGCTGCCCGTGCTGCTCATTGCCGCCAGGGAACCGGTCACCGTCTCGAACAAAAGCTGTCCCCGCTCCACGGTATCCCCGTCGGAGACGTACATTTTCAGGATGCTGCCCGTACCGCTGACGGCTATCTCCGCAGCGCGCTGCACTACGCCGGTGCCCAGGCGGCTGTCCGTATCATAGTCCGGGGAGCGGTAGATATAGGCGGATTCCTGCAGGTACATTTCCCCGGCGGTGGTGGTTACCGTATAGGACGCGCCATCCACCCCGGTAATGATGCCCTCCGCCCGGTGGCTTCCATCCTTGACGCACCGGATGTACACTTTTTCGCCCAACTCCACATAGTACGTATCCACGTCCTCATGGGCCTTGGAAAGCGTGCAGGCGATGGTGTACCGGCTCACCGGAGAAATGTAGAGCACCGTACCCTCGGCGCTGTCGCCCTCCTGGGCAAACACGCCGCTGACGGTGCCATCCTGGGTGGCCCACACTTTGGTGGTGCTCAGGGTGGCCACGGTATCCCCCGCCGACACCAGCTGCCCTTCCCGAATTTCCAGCGCGGTGACTGTCCCTCCGAAGGGCGCCGTAACAGCCACCGTCTCCCCGGCCACCACCGATCCGTCGAAGGTCTCCTGGGCCAGGGCGCCCCAGGGAAGCAGCAGCGCCGTCAACAGCCACGCAGCCCACAGCTTACGTTTCATGGTTCATTTCCTCCTGTCTGCTCCCGGGGCCGCTCCGCGGCGTCTTCCCGTCCGTCACGCTGGCTGCCTTCCGTCCCGGGCTGCCGTGTATCCGTACGTTCTTCGCCGTCCGCTTCCTGCGGGAGGCCCGCGTTTCCGGCAGGTTCCGCGCCCTGGGGAGCTTCCGCATCCCCGGCGGCCTCGGTGTCTTCCGTGTTTCCGGGAGCTTGCACATCCTCGGAAGCATCCCTGCCCCGGGGCGGCTCCATCCCTTCGGGCGTCTCCATCCCTTCGGGCATCTCCATGCCTTCGGGAACGCCCATTCCCTGAGGCGGTTCCATACCGTCGTTAAAGCTCCGGCCGGTATCCCGGCTGCGCTCACCCTCCCGGATTACTACGGTCTGTCCCACCAGGGCGGCATACAGTTTACCCAGGGAAAAACTCTCCGCGGCTTCCGTGCCGGTCACGGCCCAGACGGTTTCCCCCGTTTCCACCCCGGAGATGATTTCCACCCGCATGCCGTCGCTCAGGCCGGTTTCCACCTCACGCTCCTGAAAGCTGCCGTCCTCCTGGCGGAGCAGTACGTAGGGCGTGCCGTCCTCCCGGAAGGAAAGTGCCGCCATATCCAGGGTGGTAACCCCCAAGGCTTCCTCGTCGGGGATAGTCACGGTGGCCGCCATGCCGGGCAGCACGTTTTCCGGGGCATCCAGCAGCGCGGTAGCGGAGTAGCTGGCTACATTGCCCATGGAGCCGGATACCAGATTGATGTGGTCGATCTCCGTTTCCAGGTCCAGGCCCAGGGAAATGATGGTCACGGTACAGGGCAGGCCCTTGCGCACCTTCTGCACATCGTATTCATCCACATTCAGGGCCACCTGCAGCTGGGTGAAATCCGCAATCTGCACCAGGCCCTGGCTGCGGCGGAGCCAGTCGCCCTTGGCCACGGCAATCTCGTTCACCGTGCCGTCGATACCCGCCTTGAGGGTTTCCCCATTGGAAAGGTCAATAATTTTGTCTCCCGCCTTTACCGGCTGGTCCTGGGTGACATAGATATTGGTAACCGTGGCTTCCCCGCTGTTTTGCAGCGTCTGCGTATAAATCGCGCTGATCTGCGCGCTGAAGCTCATGGTAGTCGCAATGTCGCCCGTCTCTGCGGTATAGCTGGCGTAAATTGTTTTCTCCGCCCCCGCCGCCATAGGGTACACATAGCTGTACCCCGCCAGGCAGACCGCCGCAACCACCGCCAGCAGCACCACCCGCTTTGTCCATTGCCAGACCCGGTTCTTTCCGCGTCCCATGCTCTGCTCCCTTCGCGCCCCGCACGCCATATTTTTCCCATTGTTGAGAAACCGTTCCAAGCATAGGCTTTCTGCTTGAAAAAGTCCCATAGGTCGCCTGAAAGAAGCATGGATGTTTTGTGAAAACTGTGTGAACGCCGTCGCGTGGTGAGGATTCTTTGCCCTCGCAAGGAGTTTTGTCCCCCCGTGTCGAATGCATATGCTACCAAACGCGAAGGGAGGAAAGTTCATGCCCGGTTATGTCACCGCGGAGCAGGTAGCGCAGGTACTGCGCCCCAGCCTGGGCGCCGCCGTGCTGGAGCAGACCGGCCTGTGCGAGGGCGCGGCCCGGCTGCTGTTGCGCTTTGCACCCTACCGGGAAACCCTCGAAGACCTGGCCCGGCGTGTGGAGAGCTATCTGTTTGACACCCTGTACGGCTTTCTGGGGGACGATATGACGGTCATGACCGACGGCGGGGAGCTGCGGCGCATCCGCATGCGGGATCTGCCCCAGCTGGCCGACGACGTGATGGGCGTGCTTTTTGACAGCATGCAGGTCTATTCCATTACCTATGAAAAGCTCAAGGACTACTCCCTGCGCTCCGGCTCTCTGAGCGCCATGCGGGTGCTTTACCAGAAGTTCGACGCCTTTCAGCCTGCGGAGGAAAAGGAGCTCATCGCTCGCATCATCCGGGACAACTATCCGCCGGAGCGCTACGCCGCCTGGCTGAAATAGCGCCGGGAAGCATGGCCCCGCCTGCGCCGTTATATACCTGAACCACTGTATGACGAACCCAAGAAAGGAACGTATCCATGAAAAAAGCCCTGGTCCTGTTGCTCGCCTTGCTGCTGCTGGCCCTTCCCCTGAGCGCCCTGGGGGAAACGGTGGCAACCTCCTTCTATCCTATCTATGTGTTTGCCCTGAACCTGACCCAGGGGATCGACGGGCTGGAAGTGCATAACCTGGCCGCCCCGGACACGGGATGCCTGCATGACTATCAGCTGCAAACCGGCGACATGAAAGCCCTGGCACAGGCCGATGTTTTTCTCATCAATGGCGCGGGCATGGAAAGCTATTTGCAGAACGTGCTGGACGCCTTCCCGGATCTGCCGGTGGTGGACGCCTCCGCGGGCATCCCCCTCCTGGAGGAGGACGGAGAGCTGCACGAGCACGACGAGGCGGAGGGCGACGGCCATGACCATCAGGTGAACGCGCACCTGTGGCTGGACGCCGCCAACGCCCTGGCCATGGTGGACAATCTCAGCGCCGGGCTATGCGAAGCCTTCCCGGATGACGCTCCGGCCATTGAGGCCAACCGGGCCGCCTACGCCCAGCGCCTCACAGCGCTGGATGCAGAACTGCGGGCGGGGCTGGCGGACCTGCCCCACAAGGACATCATCACCTTTCATGAGGCATTCCCCTACTTTGCCCGGGCCTACGGGCTGAACGTGGTGGGCGTGGTGAACCGGGAACCCGGCGACGCCCTCTCCCCCGCGCAATTGGCGGAATTGGTGGGGGTGGTGGAGAATCTGGGCACGCCGCCATTGTTTGTGGAGCCGCAGTATGACGACATGGCCGCCCGTACCCTGGCCCAGGAAACCGGCGCGGAGGTTTACACCCTGGACCCGGTGGTCACCGGCCCTACGGACGAAACCGCGCTGACCCGCTACGAGGACGTGA
>CALVVZ010000082.1 GCA_944364075.1 uncultured Clostridia bacterium | reverse complement strand
GTACCTCAACCCCGAGTTCGACCCCCAGACGCTTTTGCGGGAGGCCCGGGAAGCCTTTGCGGGGGCGGAGCTGGCGCATGCGGGGCTTTCCGTGACGCTGTGAGGGCGCGGCTGCTGCGCCGCCTGCGGGAGGTGCCGGCGCTGATCCTGCTGACGCTGGCGCTCATGGCCGGCGTGCTCCTGGGGCAGTATGCCTGGACGGGCTGGCCCTACGGGGTGGCGGCGTGCGCCGCGGGCCTGGGCGCGCTGGTTTTGCCCCGGCGCAGGCTGCTTGCGGCGCTGCTGTTGATGGCGGCCCTGGGGGCATGGCGGAGCCAGGCGGCGTGGCATCCCGCGGTACCGGCGGAGGGCGAATACCGCATTACCGCCACGGTGGCGGACAACATCCTGCCCGGAACGTCCACCCAGCGGCATACTCGCCTCAAGGACATTGCCCTGGACGGCGTGCCCGTGTCCGGGCAGGCCTACTGGAGCTTTTACGGCCAGGAGCTGGCGGGGGTTGCCGCCGGGGACCGGGTGACCTTCACCGGCCGGGTGTACGCCGCCGGAGAAGCGGAGAATCCCGACGGCTTTGATTTTCGCGCCTATCTGTACCAGAACGGCATGGCCTTTGGCATCTACGGCGTGGAGGACTGGACGGCGGAGCCGGGTCCCTTGGACCTGGCATGCCTGATGGCGCGGGCGCGGGCCTACCTGACGGAGAAGCTGTGCGCCGTCATGGGCCAGGACAGCGGCGCCTATGCCGCCGCCATGCTCCTGGGGGAGCGCAGCCTGTTGGATCAGGAGGAGCGCCAGGCGTTCAGCCGCCTGGGGGTGGCGCATATCCTGGCGGTGTCCGGGTTTCATGTGGGGGTGCTGGCCGGGGTACTGGAGGCGCTGACCCGGTGCATGCGCCTGGGCAGGCGGAGCCGGTACGCGGTGGTGCTGATCGCCCTGGCGGCCTACTGCCTGCTCACCGGCGGCTCCAGCGCCACGGTGCGGGCGGCGCTGCTCTGGGCGCTGTACGGCCTGGGGCGGTTGTGCAACCGCCGGGGCGATCCCCTGACGCTGCTCAGCGCCGCGGCCGGGGTCATCCTGCTGGCCGCGCCCGCGCAGCTCACGGCGGCGGGGTTCCAGCTGAGCTTCGGGGCCATGCTGGGCATCGGGCTGGTCACGCCCTGGCTGCGGCGGATGCGCCGCCCCCAGGGGCGGATCTCCCGCCGGGTCTGGGACGCCCTGTGCCTGACCGCCGGAGCGCAGACGGGTCTGTTGCTGCCGCTGTGCTGGTGGTTCCAGCAGCTGCCCATGGTGGGGCTGGCGGCGAACCTGGTGGTGTTTCCCTGGGCGTCGCTGCTGATCTACCTGTACCTGTCGGTGACGCTGACCCTGGGGATTCCGGGCGTGCGGGAAACTCTGGGCGCGTGGGCCGCGGCGTGCAGCCGGGCCATGGTGGCGGGGGTGCAGGCGCTGGCGAACGTTCCTGGCGCCTATGTGTGGACGGCGCGTCCCGGTCCGCTGGGATGGCTGGGCGCGGGCGGCATCCTGGCCTCCCTCAGCGAGCGAAGCTGGTGGCGCAGGCGCACCCGCTGCATGGTGGGAGGTACCGCCGCGCTTTGCTTTGCGGCAGCCGTGCTGCCCTTGCCCCAGGCCACGCTTACCTGGACGCAGCTGAGCGTGGGCACCGCGGACGCCGCCGTGATTCAGGATGGCGGGGAGGTCTGGGCCTTGGACGCGGGCGAGGGCGACGACCTGGCCGTATATCTGCGCCAGCGCCGGCTTTCCCTGACGGGGCTGATCCTCACGCACCTGCACAGCGATCATGCGGGCGGCGTGCGCTACCTGCTGGAGAGCGGCATTCCCGTGGAGCGGTGCTACCTGCCCTGGGGTGCGGAGCTGGACGCGGCGGCGCCCTCCGTGGCGGAAGCGGTGCAGGCCCTGGAGCAGCGGGGAACGGAGCTGCGCTATCTCCGGGCGGGAGACGTGCTGGAGCTGCCCACGGCCCGGGTGCAGGTGCTCTGGCCCCAGGCGGAGCGGGTCCGCCGGGAAGCCGATCCCAACGACTTCTGCCTGGTAACCCTGTGGGAGCTGGGCGGCGCGCGGCTGCTGTCCATGAGCGATCTGCCCGGCATGTACGAGGCGTATGTGGCCGTGCCCGCGGACATCCTCAAGGTAGGGCATCACGGTCAGGGAGACAGCACCGGGGAGAGCTTCGCGCAGCTGGTGGCGCCCCAGGTGGCCCTGGTCTCCGCGGGGCGCACCCTGGCCCTGGAGAAGCTGGCGGCCCGCTTGCCCGGCGCGACGCTGTACTGGACGGGGGCGTGCGGGGCCGTGACCCTGCGGTTTACCGGAAACCGGTTCGAGATCAACACCTGGCTGCCCGGCCAGGAAGAATAACCACCGGGGAGGAAGCCATGGATTACAAGGAATTTTTCGCCCAGGTGAAGGCGGGAAGCCTTCGGGGCGCGTATCTGTTCGAGGGCGTGGAGGAGTATATCAAGGCCTCCGCCCTGGAGGCCGTGGAGAAGGCGCTGCTGCCCCCGGGCATGGAGCAGCTCAACGAGGCCGTGCTGGACAACCCTGCCCCCGACGCCCTGATCGCCGCGGCGGAGACCCTGCCCTTCCTGGCGGACAAGCGCCTGGTAGTGGCCCGGGAGCTGTCCGCCTTTACCGGGCGGGGGGAGGGGGACGACCGGCTGGGGGAGTACCTGGCCCGGGTCCCGGAGAGCTGCGTGCTCATCCTCTATGTCCAGGGCAAGGCGGACGCCCGCAAGAAGCTGTACCAGGCGGCGAAAAAGCACGGTACGGTGGTGTCCTTCCAGCCCATGGACGAGGCGGAGCTGAACCGCTGGGCGGTGCGCACGGCCAAGGGCCTGGGGAAGGAACTGTCTCCGGGGGACGCCGCCTATTTGACCTTCCTGGCGGGAAGCGACGCGGCGACGTTGAAAACCGAGCTGGAAAAGCTCGCCGCCCTGACCGGGGAGCGCGGGGAGATCACCCGCGCGGATATGGACGCCATCTGCTCCCGCACCATGGAGTGTACGGTGTTCGAAATGGTGGACGCGGTGGTGGCGGGGCAGGAGGGCCGTGCCTTCGGGCTGATGCACGACATGCTGGCCACCGGCGGGGACCGTCTGGGCATCCTGGCCATGCTGCTTAGGCAGTACCGGCTGATGTTCCATGTGAAGGTGATGCAGCGGGAAAAGCTGCCCCCGGCGCAGATCAAGAAAAACCTGGGCCTGCCGGGGTTTGCCGCGGACCGCACCCTGCGCCAGGCCGCGGGGTACACCGGCTGGCAGGCCCGGCGGGCCATGGAGGCCTGCCTGCGGGCGGAGTATCAGGTGAAAAGCGGCGCCTGGAATCAGGAGGGCGCCCTGGAGGCGGCCATGCTGGAGATTTTCCAGCTGCGCAAGGGCGGCGGAGCGCGATAAACACGGAGGAGCGGCGGTATGAAACGCGAGCAATACAACAAACTGTTTGACATTACCTGGGAAACGGACGAAAAAACGGGCAAGCCCAAGCGGGTGGCCCGCTACATCGGCAAGCATTACGCCGTGGATCTGGCGGAGCGGGACCGGGCGCGGCCCTGGCTGCTGGGGGCGGCGGCGGTGGCGGTAGCGGCGTTTTTGACCGGGGGACTGGTCAACAACCTGGGCAGCCATTGCGTATGGGTGCTGCCCTTCTATGTGCTTTCCATTTTGCCTACCATTTATTTTACCCTTGCGGCGGTGCGGATTGCCCGGCTGAAAGCGGTGATCGACGAGATCGTTCTGGACGGCAGCGTGCTTTCCGCCCAGCGCAACGCTGTGGGCCTGACGGCCCTGGGCGGGCTGTGGGCTGCGGCGGATATTGTTTTTTTGCTGTACTACGGCTTTGCGGGCGAGCTGGGGAGAGAGCTGGCCTTTCTGGCCTGCGGGCTGGCCTGCGCGGGGGTGGGTATCGTTTCGCTGCGGCGGTTAAAAATTTTTCAGGTCCGGGAAATCCCCCAGTGACGCCGCGGCCTTTGCACCAATTGGTGCGAAATGGGAAGAAACATGGCGTTTTCGCGGATTTTGGAAGGGAATTCAGGCTTGACAGACGTTTTCGCTGAATCTATAATGAAGTAACCGTTTGTATAACAAACATTCGGAATTTGTAGAGGAGGAAAATTTCATGAAGAAAGCCCTTGCTTCCCTGCTTGTGCTGTGCATGCTGTTCGCCAGCGTGGCCATGGCCGAGACGGGTGCTACGGAACCCAGCTATACCTACAATACGGCTGCTTCCGAATTCCCCACCAACTGGAGCCCCCACTCCAACCAGACCAATACGGACAGCGACATTCTGGATTACATTCGCAGCGGCTTCTACACCTTTGATTTCAACGAGACCATGGACGGCTATGTGGTCGTTCCGGACGCCGTTGTTGATTTCCCCGTGGACGTGACCGCGGACTACGTGGGCGATGAGTGGAACATCGCCGAGGGCGAGACTGCCCGCGCCTGGAAGTTCACCCTGCGCTCCGACCTGAAGTGGCAGGATGGCACCCCCATCACCGCGCAGGACTATGTGACCAGCGCCGAGCTGCTGCTCAACCCCAAGGCCCAGAACCACCGCGCCGACCAGCTCTACTCCGGCAACATGGTGGTGGAGAATGCCGAAGCTTACCTGAAGCAGGGCCTGGCTGCCCCCGTTTCCTTTGGCGCTGTGATGGCCGAGGAAGGCACCGACCTGGAGGGCTTCCTGGCTGCCCATGGCGAGGAAAAGGGCTACATCAACTGGTCCTATTCCTTCGGCGATACCTATGATTTCGACGCCAAGGCCTGGACCGGCGCCGCCGAGGACGCCGTGGTGGAAACGCCCCTGACCGTGCAGGAACTCTACGACTTCTATACCACCGGCGAAGGCATGACCCTGGCCTCTGGTCGGGGCGCTTCTGCGGAGGACATGCTGAGCTATGTTCCCGACGAGCTGTACATCAACTATGTGCAGTACCCCGACGAGATGTCCTTTGACAAGGTGGGCGTGCAGGCCCTGAACGACACCGACCTGGTGCTGATCCTGGCCAAGCCCCTGGAAGGCTTCTATCTGTACTACTCCCTGACTGATACCTGGCTGGTCAACGAAGAGCTTTACAAGGCTTGCGAGACCGTCAGCGAGGGCGTGTACAGCAACACCTACGGCACCAGCGTGGAGACCACCATGTCCTTTGGTCCCTACATGCTGACCTCCTTCCAGTCCGACAAGGTGTACACCCTGGAGAAGAACCCCTACTGGTACGGCTACAACGACGAGGCCAACGAGGGCCTGTACCAGACCACCAAGATCCAGGTGGACTATGTGGCCGAGCCCTCCACCCGCGTGGAAATGTTCTTGAATGGCAAGCTGGACGTGGTAGGCCTGGACGCCAACTACATGGACGAGTACTCCACCTCCGACTACTGCTACTATGACGAGGGTGACTCCGTGTTCGCCATGGTGTTCAACCCCGATATGGACGCCCTGAAGACCGCTCAGGAGAACGCCGGCGAGAACATCAACAAGACCATTCTCACCGTGAAGGACTTCCGTATCGCCATGTCTCTGGCCATGGACCGTCAGGCCTTCTGCCTGGCCACCGCTCCCACCAACGCGCCCGCCTTCGCTCTGTACGGCAGCCAGATCGTCGCCGATCCCGAGAACGGTGTGTTCTACCGCACCACGGACGTGGCCAAGCAGGTGGTTGTGGACTTCTGGGGACTGAGCGAAGACATCGGCGAGGGTAAGCTCTACCCCACCGTGGACGACGCCATCGACAGCCTGACCGGTTACAACCTGGAAATGGCCAAGACCTATTTCGACTCCGCCTATGATACCGCCATTGAACAGGGCCTCATGGATGAGGACGACGTGGTGGAGATCATGGTGGGCACCCCCAACAGCACCGGCGCCTTCTACAACGGCGGCTATGAGTTCATTGTGAACAACTACACCGAGGCTGTGAAGGGCACCAAGCTGGAAGGCAAGCTGACCTTCAAGCGCGACGATACCCTGGGCAACGCCTTTGCCGAGGCCCTGCGCACCAACCGCGTGGATATGCTCTTCGGCGTGGGCTGGACCGGTTCCACCTTCGATCCCTACGGCCTGGTGGAAGCTTACATCGCCGAGAACTATCAGTATGACCCCGCCTGGAAGCCCGCCGAGACCGATGTGACCATCGAGCTCAACGGCGAGAGCTACACCACCGACGTGTGGACCTGGTACAAGGGGATCATCGGCGAGAAGATCACCGCGACCAAGACCGGCACCGAGGAAACCGCCGAGCTGGACGTGTACTCCGATGCCGAGCTGCGCATCCAGGTGCTGGGCGCCCTGGAAGGCACCATCCTGCAGAACTATGACTTCATCCCGCTGATGGGCGACTCCTCTGCCAAGCTCAAGGGCATGCAGATCGAGTACTACCTCGAGGACGAAGTGTTCCCGCTCAGCCGCGGCGGCGTCAAGTACATGACCTACAACTATGACGACGCGGCCTGGGACGCCTACGTGGCGGAGCAGGGCGGCACCCTGAACTACAAGTAAGCAGCGCTTACGGTTCACGGAAAAAAGAAATCCATTTGCCAGGGCAGGGATGCATTGCGCATCCCTGCCTTGGTGAATCCTAAAGCAAACAATACCACGTTCATTTCTTACGCCTGCACCCGGTTTTTGTTCCCCGCGGATGCAGCCGTAAAAAATGGAAAGGGGCAAGGGCATGGTCAAATATATTCTCAAGCGGCTCTTATTGATGGTCATGGTGTTCCTGATCATCATTTCCATCTGCTTTGTGCTGGTGAAGCTGCTACCCAACAAACCCGCGGAACAGTTCGGCAAGGACATGGCGCTCATTGAGATGCGCCGGGAGGCGCTGGGCTACAACAAGCCCATTCTGGAGCAATATGTAATTTTCCTGAGAAAGTCGCTGCTGGGCTTTGACTGGGGCGTCAGCGAATCCCTGTACCTGGGGCAGGATGTGTGGACCAAGTTCATGGAGAAGATGCCCGCCACGGTGGTGGTGAACATGTATACCATGATCTTTGCCGTGCCGCTGGGATTGCTGTTTGGCATCTATGCCGCGCTGAAGAAAAACCGCTGGCAGGACCACTTTATATCCACGGCGGTCATTGTGTTCGTTTCGGTCCCAAGCTACGTGTACGCGTTCCTGGTGCAGTATTTCCTGTGTTTCAAATTAAAGTGGTTCCCATTCCAGGTGAAGGCGGGGTATGACTTCCTCTCCTGGGATATGTTTGTTTCCATGGTTCCGGCCATTATTTCCCTGGGCTTCGGCACGGTGGCGGGGCTGACCCGCTATACCCGCGCAGAGCTGACGGAGGTGCTTACCAGCGACTACCTGCTCCTGGCTCGCACCAAGGGCCTGAGCCGGGCGCAGACCACCGTGCGCCATGCCCTGCGCAACGCCATGGTGCCCATCTTCCCCATGATCCTGGGCGAGTTCGTGGGCATCATGAGCGGCTCGATCATCATTGAGCAGATCTTCGGCATTCCCGGCGTAGGCCCGCTGTACGTGGCCTCCATTACCGCGGCCACGCCGGATTACAACTTCTTCATGCTCCTGTCCGCCTTCTATACGCTGATCGGCCTCCTGTCCGGCATCATCGTGGACATCAGCTATGGCTTTATCGATCCGAGAATCAGAATGGGGAGTAAGAAGTGATGAGCGAGATGAAGAACCTTCCGAAGATTCCCGCCTCCGAATTCGCCTTTGTGGGGGACGAGGGCCGGCTCCACGACAAGAAGCTGGAAACCAAGCCGGTGGGCTATTTCAAGGACGCCATGCTCCGCTTCAGCAAGAACAAGAGCTCCGTGGTGGCGGCCTATATCATCCTGATCCTGGTGCTGTACGCCATTTTTGTGCCGATCTTCTGCGAGACCAGCTATTCCCGTTCCCTGACCGATACTACCTATCTGATGTACACCAAGCTGCCCCCCAAGGTGGAGGGCTTGGGCTGGCTGGGCATGGACGGCACCTCCAACGTGACGCTGAATGTGTCCGACTACAACACCCTGCGGGCCATCGCCCAGGAAACCGGCCTGAACCCCGTGGTGGAGATCTACCGGGAAAACTACACCGACCCCACCTCCAGCGGCAAGACCACCTATTACGACGTGAAGGTGGACAACTACTACCGCATGGGCATGACCTACATGACCCTGACGCCTGCGGAATTTGAGGCTATCCAGGCCTGGCAGGACGAGACGGGCATCCAGGTGATCTATCCCGCCATTACCGACTCCAAGCAGACGGACGCCAACATTTGGTACGAGGCCAACCGCAAGGGCGTGGCGACTCTGGACAGCGAGGGCAACTTCCAGCCCATCTACCGCACCACCACCCCCACGGACACCACCTACCATTCCCTGCGCATCGCCGCGGACAACGACCCGGAAAACCCCCTGTCCTACGCCCGGGTGACGGGTACCTCCGCTGCCCCCAGCTATGTGGTGCGCGTGTGCAAATACAACTATTTCCAGTACCATTACGGCTTTGAGCCGTCCTTCGTGTTCGGCACCAACGACAAGGGGCAGGACATCTTTACCCGCCTGGCCGCGGGCGCGCGGTTCAGCTTCCTGCTGGCCATCAGCATTTCCTTCATCAACCTGTTCATCGGCGCCATCTATGGCGCCATCGAGGGCTACTACGGCGGCGCGGTGGACCTGGTGATGGAGCGCATTGCGGATATTGTTTACGGCATTCCCTTTATGGTGGTGACCACGCTGTTCCAGCTGCACCTGGCCAACAAGGTGGGCGTGGTGCCGGCCCTGCTCTTCGCCTTCGTCACCACGGGGTGGATCGGCATGGCGGCCCGGGTGCGCATGCAGTTCTACCGCTTCAAGGGGCAGGAGTATATCCTGGCCGCCCGGACCCTGGGCGCCAGCGACTGGCGGCTGATGTTCAAGCACATCTTCCCCAACTCCCTGGGCACCATCATCACCGGTTCGGTGCTGGTGATTCCCGGCGTCATTTTCTCCGAAAGCTCCCTGACCTACCTGGGCATTATCAACCTGGAATCCTCCACCATGACCAGCGTGGGCTCCATGCTGGCCAATGGCAAGAACTACCTGAGCACCGACCCGTACATCATCTTCTTCCCGGCGCTGTTCATCGCCCTGCTGGAGGTTTCCTTCAACCTGTTTGGCAACGGATTGCGGGACGCCTTCAACCCGTCTTTGAGAGGAGTGGAGTAAGATGGAAAAGAAACTGCAAGTCCGCCATCTGCGCATCTCCTTCCGTACCACCGCGGGCAAGGTACAGGCGGTGCGGGACATCAGCTTTGACCTGCACAAGGGCGAGACCATGGCCATCGTGGGCGAGTCCGGCTCCGGTAAGTCCGTGACCTCCAAGGCCATTCTGGGCATTCTGGCGGGAAACGCCATCGTGGAGGGCGGCGAGATCCTCTACGACGGTCAGGACCTGCTGAAAATCAGCGAGGACGACTTCTACCGCCTGCGCGGGGACAAGATCGCCATGATTTTCCAGGACCCCCTGAGCAGCCTGAACCCCATCATGCGCATCGGCAAGCAGCTCACCGAGGCCATGCTCCTCAAGGGCAAGGCCCGGCAGCGCTCCAGCAAGGAGAATTTCCACAACAAGCTGAACCTGCTGGAGAAGCTCATGCAGCAGGCCGCCGGGACGGACGCCGCCGTGAAGGAAAAGTGCGACCAGTTCCGCAAGTTCGAGATGAAGCACATCGAGCTGGAGCAGGGCTACAACAACGCCGCCGAAGCGGCCCGGGAAGCCCTGGAGGAAGTGGACAACATCCTGTTCCTCATGGAAAAGAACGCCTTCAAGGATTGCGGTCCCCGTCTGCGCCAGGTGCGGGATTTCGCCCTGCGGGCGCAGAACCCCTATGTGGTTTCCCAGGACGCGGAGGAGCTGAAAAACGCCTGCCGCGAGCTGACCAGGGGCGTGGGCGCCCAGGCCCGCAGCGGCGATTTCAGCAGGGCCGCGGCGCAGCTGAAGAAAATCAAGGAGATCCTGACCCGCGCCCTGGACAAGGGCGAACCGGATTTCTTTGCCCTGGGCTATTTCCAGACCTATGGCAACGGCGCCGCCCCCACGGGCTCCGTGGCGGAGCAGAACGCCTTCTACGCCCGCTATCTGGCGGAACATTTCCTGAACGATTTCCTGCGCCTGGCGGAGTCCGGCGTGGCGCACGGGGAGCAGAAGTACGCGCAGCTGCGCGCCCAGGCTCTCACGGCCCTGAACAGGGGCATCGAAACCCTGGAAAAGGGCACGGTGGAAGGCTTCTTGCCCATGACGCAGGAGCTGTGCCAGGCGGTAGACGCCTCCGTCAATCCCCTGGACATTGTCAAGGATAGCGCGGCCTGTACCTTCTCCCGGAGCCTGAAGGATTTCATCGCCACCTATCAGGAGGGCAAGCGCACCAACGGGCGCAAGCAGGCACGCTATGAGCGGCAGGTGCGCAAGGCCGAGCGCAGCCGCAAGGGCGACTACAAGGTGGCCGCCGCGGCCATCATCGACCTGGACCTGGTCAAGGAAAACATGCTGGGGCTTATGAGCCGCCTGCGGGATCATTATGCGGAGCTGGCCGCGCAGGAGGTTGCCGCCGACCAGACCCAGCGTACCCAGCGCCTGCTGGATTACCTGAAGGAGAACGCCTCCGGCATGGTGCTCAAGATCACCAAGCAGGCCGCCAAGAACAAGGCCCTGAAGCTCATGGAGGAAGTGGGCATCTCCGAGCCCCGCAAGCGCTACCGGCAGTATCCCTTCGAGTTCTCCGGCGGCATGCGTCAGCGCATCGTGATTGCCATTGCCCTGGCGGCCAACCCGGACGTGCTCATCTGCGACGAGCCTACTACGGCCCTGGACGTGACCATCCAGGCGCAGATCCTGGAGCTGATCAACCGCCTGAAGGCCCAGCGGAACCTGTCCATTATCTTCATCACCCACGACCTGGGCGTGGTGGCCAACATGGCCGACCGCATCGCCGTGATGTACGCGGGCAAGATCGTGGAATACGGCACCGCGGAGGAAGTGTTCTACTCCCCCGCCCATCCCTACACCTGGGCGCTGCTGTCCTCCATGCCGGACCTGGAGACCAAGGAAAAACTGGAAGCTATTCCCGGTACGCCCCCGAACATGATCTATCCCCCCAAGGGCGATGCCTTTGCCGACCGCAACCGCTACGCCATGAAGATCGACTTTGAGCGGCAGCCCCCGGCCTTCCCCATTACGGAAACCCACTGGGCGGCTACCTGGCTGCTGCATCCTGACGCCCCCCACGTGGACCCGCCCAAGGTCGTGACCGACCGCATTGCCAAGATGAAGGCCAGATTGGAAGGTGAAGCGAATGCCTGAGCAGGAAGTGTTGCTCCGGGTCGAGCATTTGTGCCAGTATTTCAAGAGCAACAAAGCCGTGGACGACGTGAGCTTCGACATCAAGAAGGGCGAGGTTTTCGGCCTGGTGGGTGAAAGCGGCTGCGGGAAAACCACCACCGGCCGCTCCATCATCAAGCTCTACGACATTACCTCCGGCAACATCTATTTCAAAGGCAAGCGCATCGCCGCGGGCGTGGGCTCCTACAAAAAGGCCATCGCGGAAGCCCGCAAGGAGATGAAGACCGCCACCCCCGGCCGCAAGGAGGAGCTCAAGGGCTTCATCGCCCAGCAGCGGGAAGAAATGAAGAAGGCCCGCTACGATCATACCCACTGCGACAAGCTCCATGCCGACGACCTGGCCCAGGAGGTGGACCGCAAGTATCAGCCCCTGCTGGAAAAAGCCACGGGGGACGAGCTGACCCGGCTGAAGAAGCAGTATGCCGAGGAGCGCCGCATCGCCAAGAAGCAGCGCTACATCACCCAGATTCAGATGATTTTCCAGGACCCCATCGCGTCCCTGGACCCCCGCATGACGGTACACGAGATCATTGCCGAGGGCTTGGTCATCCGCGGGGAAAAGGACAAGAAAGTCATTGATGAAAAGGTCTTTCAGGTGCTGGAAATGGTGGGCCTGGTGCGGGAGCACGCGGGGCGCTATCCCCACGAGTTTTCCGGCGGACAGCGTCAGCGCATCGGCGTGGCCCGGGCCGTAGTCATGAACCCCGAGCTGATTATTGCCGATGAGCCCGTCAGCGCCCTGGACGTGTCCATTCAGGCCCAGGTGATTAATCTGCTTAATGACCTGCGGCACAAGCTGGGGTTAACCATCCTGTTCATTGCCCACGACCTGTCCGTGGTGAAGTACTTCTCCGACCGCATCGGCGTGATGTACTTCGGCAAAATGGTGGAGCTGGCCACCTCCGATGAGTTGTTTGCCCATCCTCTGCACCCCTACACGAAGTCCCTGCTCTCCGCCATACCGCTGCCGGACCCCAACTACGAGAAGCAGCGCAAGCGCATCAAGTACGAGCCTCTGGCGGAGCACGACTATTCCGTGGACAAGCCCTCCATGCGGGAGGTGGCTCCCGGACACTTCGTGCAGTGCAACGACGCGGAATTTGCCCGGTATCAGGCGGAACTGAAGGCAAAATAAAAGTGAAGAACGGGCCGCGGCCGCAGAAAGAGCGGCTGCGGCCTCAGGCTGTCAAAAAACCCCGGGGAGGCGTCGGAGGGGCCGAAGCCCCTTCGACTTTCATTCGTATCCGCCG
>CALVVZ010000081.1 GCA_944364075.1 uncultured Clostridia bacterium | reverse complement strand
GGGGCGGTACAGGGGGGGTCGGGGGTATCCCCCCGGCCGTTTGAGGGGGGTATAGGGGGGCCAGGGGGGCATAGGGGGGAGGTCGGAATCCCCCCTGCCCCCCTGGCCGGCGGAGCCGCACTCCAAAAGCAAAACGAAAAGAACGCTTCCTGTACCCGCAAGTTACAGGAAGCGCCCTTCCGTATCTATTTTCTTACGCTTGAACGAAAGTTTCTCCGTCCATGTCGGCAGTAAAGGCCAGGGTGCGCAGGTCCGCCTCCAGGGATGCCTGACTGTCGCCCTTGCGCCAGCGCAGGCACAGCCGGTGCGCCTCCGGCTGCTCCACGGTAAGCCCGCCTGCAAAGGCGGCGCAGCGGTTGTACATCCGCAGCAGCGCGATTTGGTCCCGGGTTACGGGGCGCTCCAGCCCCGCCTTCACCTGCTCGGCGGTAAGATTGGTACGGTTGATTTCCTTATGCGCCGCGCCGCCTCCCAGGCGTACGGCTTCCAGATCGTTTTCGCCTGCGAACAGGTCCAGGTACCATACCTGCGGCTTGCCGGGCATGAACAACTGGATTGCCCGGGCCAGCAGCATTTTTCGGTCGTCGGCGCCCAGGGCGCTGTAATAGGTGGCGTTTACCTGATAGTAAACGTTCTTTTGCCCATGCAGGTTCTTGATGAGCCCGCCGCGGGCTACGATCAGGTCAATCAGCGCCTGGATACGCTCCTCGGGTACCAGCCCCTTCAGGTCCAGCATGGGGATACCGTCGTGGCAGCCCAGCATGTTCACCGTGCGGATGCCTTTTTTCACCTGCTCCAGGGCCCAGCGGGCCAGCAGGCTGCCGTCCCCGCCTTCCAGGGCGTCGATAACCAGCCCCGGCAGGAAAAAGTCGTAGGTCATGTACCCCTTGCGCGTCAGGGTGTCATAGCTGCCTTCCTCATAGGCGGCATGGATCTCCGGCAGCAGCGTCAGGCCATAGCGGTCCGCCATGTCTTTCACCCGCTCCAGAACCTCCCAGGTTTCAGGCTCGTTGAGGAAGTTCCGCCGTCCGGGGGCTTTGGGGGCGTAGGCGAAGGCGTCCAGCCGCACGATGGCCGCGCCGTAATCCGCCAGGCGGCGCAGGGTTTCATCGTAGTAGTCCCATACCAGGGGAGAGCGCAGGTTCAGGTCCATCTGGCCCAGGTAGCGCCTGCGGCTTTCCAGCAGCTCCCGTACCGCGGCGGGAAGGTCCATTTGCGCGGGCTTCTCTCCCTGGGACAGCGCCCGGTCGATCCGGCGGGCCAGGTCGTCCGCCTCCCCGTATTGCAGCCCCAAAGGCATCAGGTCCTGGGCGTCCACGGAGGCATAGCGCACCTCCTGGTAGAAGGTGTTCCAGTAGGGCACCTCCCGGCCGTCAGGCAGCCGCGCCATCAGGATGGGCAGGCCCGGCTTGCGGAAGAACATCTCCCGGATGTAGCGCGGCTCGGGCTGGATGTAACCCTCCGCGGTCATTTCTCCGCACCCGGCCCAGAACTTGTTCCAGTCGATAAAGAAGTCCCGGTAGGGCGAGGCATCCCCCTTTTGCAGGATGTCCTGGAACTGGGGAGAGAGCACGGACAGGTGGTTCAGGATGAAATCCAGCTTCAGGTCGATCCCCTGCGCCTTCAGGCCGTCAATATCCTCACGGGTGGCCATTCGCCGGTCCAGGTCATAACTGATCACCGAGAAGCCCCGGTCCAGGTCCGTGTGGAACAGGCTGGGCAGAATATAAAAGGACCGGAAGGCGCCTTGCAGCTGCGGCAGATTCAACGTGGCGGCAATCTGCGCCAGGTTGCCCCCCATGCTGTCAGGGTAGGCATTGAGCATCGCGCCCAGATTCATACGCATCGCTCCTTACGCTTCCGCCATGCGGCGGCGATATTCCCGGTAATCCATCAGCTCCCCAGCCTTGGAGAGGATCAGCTTTGCCTTGTGGGCCTGGGCGTCCAGCTTCTGCTGCTCCAGCTCCAGCACCATGGTGGTGAAGGCGCTGTCCGTCTTGCCGTCCCGGTTGCGGGCGCGGCGGTGGGCCAGGGTTTCGGCGGGGGTGCTGTTGAGCAGCACGGGAATGTCCACGCCCTCAATGAAGTCGCTGTTGCCGTGGGTCCACTCAATCACCAGCACCCGCACTTCCCGCACATCCACCAGGTCGTACCACAGCTCGGTGGTCTCCCGGCCCATGCGCTTGAGGGGCAGCCAGTCCACACCCTGCTTGAAGCGGGCGATGATGTCCGATACCTGCCGGAAATCGATCTCCTTTTCCGTGCCCAGGTAGTCCCCCAGGCTGCGGCGGCCCGCCCGCTGGTACACGGCCAGCCAGGGATATTCGGCGGTCAGGTCCGCCTGAGCGTCCGTGTCCTGCGTCCACAGCCGGCGCAGCTCTTCGCCGATTTCCCGGCTGTACATGCCCGCGGCAACCAGCCCGCGCAGGCCGCCTTCCCGGAACACCCGCAGGCGTTCCGCGTCGTTGTCCCGGGGAATCCGGTGGGGATAATTGTCCCCCGAAAGGGTATAGCTGCCCACCCCCAGCTGATTCAGGTAATAAGAAATCAGCGAGGCAATCTCCGACTTGCCTACGCCGGAGCCGCCGCACACCGCTACCACCGCCCGCTGATGGGGATGGTGGGAAAGCGTCTCCCACAGAAGCTGTTTCAGCTTGGGGAAAAGGGTCTCCGCCTTTTGGCGGTGTTCTTCCGTAATGCAGATTTTGTCCCCGGGCATGTCGCCCTGAGGAATGCTTTCCGGCAGCGCCGGCGCATGCCATTCCCGGGTCAGCGCCTGAATGTCCGCCATGGTGTTTCCGCTTCCTTTCCGTACAGATTGCATTATAAAAAATACGCCATGGGGAGGTTGTTTCCTCCATGGCGTATGGGGTTTTATGGACTTCACAGGGGCAGCATGCGGGTCTCCATGGGCGCCAGGGTCAGGGAAATGTCTCCCTGTTCCCCGCGCAGGACGGTGGTCACCGTCTCGTCGGCCTGGTTCGCCGCCACCAGCATCCGGTCCGCCGGGAAATAGGCGGTTTCCACCCAGGGCGTATCGGAAAGGTACAGCCGCCGGGCCGCGTCGGGGCAGCGCAGCAGCAACAGCTCTAGCAGCATTCGCGTGCTCTGGGGGCTGACCCGGAAATCGCTCATGTAGACGCCCAGGCCCTTGCCCAGGGCATGCAGGGTCATCTGCGGCGCGCCGCCCTTCTCGCAGAGCACCTGCGCCGCGCCGTCGGTGAGCATCAGGCGGGGATCGTCGCCCAGGGCGTCGGGATAGACCGTCACGGGGCCGGAAACCGCTTCGCAGGCCCAGCGGCCATGGCATATCCGCGCGCCGGTATCCTTGTCCACGCCCAGCGCCGGGGCCATGCGGAAGAAGCTGTCGTATCCCTCGGTGGCCGAAGGTTCGCCCACGCCGATGAACATGCCGCCTTCCACCACAAAGCGGGTGACCGCCTCCACCAGACGCGGGGACTTCCAGGCGTCCCCGCCGCTCCAGGCGTCTCCTGCCCAACCGGCGTTGATGAGCACGTCCACATCCGCCAGGGCGCCCTGCTCCACCTCTTCAAAGCTCAGGAAGCGCACCTCCACCGGCAGGCCGGACAGCGCCTCGTTGATATGAATCAGGGGGTGCTTGTCCGTCTCGTGGAAGTGGCCGGAGAGGGTCCAGCTGCGCAGCTTGCCCCAGGTGTGCGCCACCGCCACCTTGCAGGGCAGGCACAGCGGACCGCCATGGGCGTGCAGCTCCTTGATGCGGCGGAATTCCCGGGCCATGTTTTCGATGGTGTCCACAAAGTCGGGATAGCCCTGGGTCAGGTGCAGGTAGCCGCCCAGGCCGATGCGGTCCACGCTCTGGCGAAGCAGCGCCCGGCGCACATGCTTCCAATAGCTCAGGGCGTCCCGGGCCGGGTCGCCGCCGGGGGCGAAGGTGGGCAGGCCGCCCAGGCCCACCGGGAACAGGTAGGGATGGAAGCGCAGCTCATGGACGGGTACCTGCGCTCCGGCGCACAGCCGGCACTCAAAGCCCGAGAACACGCACTTGATCAGCCCGTCAAAGCCGATGGACCGGAAGCGTTCCCCGTAGGGTTCCATGCCCACCCAGCTGTCGTCGTAAAATACATAGGCCTGCTTGCCGTGGCGGTGGATGATTTCCACCAGCGCCCGGGCCTTTTCCGCCACGAAAGCCTGGATGAAGTCCATGTAATCCCGCTTGGCCTGGGTGGGCGGCATGTGGGTGACCTGATGCTTGCCCTGGTTCACAAAGTCCTCGGCGGTCAGGGCATAGCCGTATTGCTTTTCAAAGGCGGCAAGGGCCGCGGGGCTTACGGTGAAGTCATAGCTGGCCCAGTCGGTGAAGAAGTTGCGGTGGCGCACATCCTCGCCCCAGATCCACACGAAATTATAGAACAGGGAGGTCAGGCGCACCACGTTGGTATCGGGATTCTCCACGCACCAGCGCTCCAGCCAATCCTGCAAATAGGCCCAGGCCTCGGGATGGCGGGGGTCCAGCTGGCGCAGATGCTCGCTCTGCCAGTTGTTGGTGGTATGGTTGTACATGTTGATTTCTTCCCATACCCGGTAGCACAGGAAGTTGGCGGTATAGCTCCGGCCGGGAACGCAGCCCGTCACCTTTACGCTGCCCTGGGCATAGCGCCAGTTCTCCCGCGGCACCTCCACGTTGGCGGTGCGGTCCCACACCTGCATCAGCGCCAGGGCCTCGGGGGTTTCGTTCAGG
Source organism: uncultured Clostridia bacterium (assembly GCA_944364075.1). GTDB lineage: Bacteria > Bacillota > Clostridia > Christensenellales > Aristaeellaceae > Egerieenecus. Next base: position 7,904 of record CALVVZ010000081.1, on the reverse strand, counting down.
ACAAACTGCTCCGTGAAGTACCCCGCCAGCAGCGGAATCTCCACGGTTTCCTCCGCGGCCACCACCGGCCGGGAGCCCAGGAAGGTCTGCTGCTGGGCATCCGGATGCGCCTGGGCAAAGGCGTTGTGCTGCCGGATGATGCAAATGGTGGAATAAATCTTGTATCCCGCCTCCACAATCTCCGGGGAGAGCTTGGTGCCGTCACTGTCGCGGATGACATCCGCGCCCCAGCGGCGGGCCAGGCGGAGGGTCAGCTCCTCATAACCGGCCTCCCCAGGCAGGGTAAAATCCCCTTGGGTATACTTTTCTTCCATATATCTTTTCCTTTCCGCGCGTTACAGCGCGCCATCCACGTGCTCCTTGCCCTGCTCCAGCACCGCGGCCAGGAAAGCAAGGGCCAGACCCTGCCCCCAGCCTTGGGTCCAGGCCCGGGAGATGTTCCGGTAGCCTTCCCGGTCCTTCATCACGGCGGTGCCGCCGCTGACGTTCAGCACCCGTCCCTCGGGAGTGATGTTGTCCAGCACGCCCAGCACGGCCTTGTTGACATATTTGATGTACAGGGGATTGCCCTGGATGGTCATGGCTGCGGCGATGCCGCAGGAGGCGGAAACTTCCTCGTAGCTCTCCGGGTCGTCCAGCAGGGTGCGCCACAGCCCGCTTTCCGTCTGCACCCGCTTCAGGGCCGCCAGCTGCTCGGTGAGGGAGCCTGCCACATCCATGTACTTGGGATACAGGTAGCACTCGGGCAGGGTGCGGTTCACCTTGCTCATGGTGAAGGCCGCCCAGGCGTTGGCCCGGCCCCAGTAGAAGCCGGACATATGGTCCTTGGTGATGTTATTGTAGCCGTGATACCACAGCCCGGTCTTTTTATCCTGCAGGTACTCGATGTGCCAGTAGTACTGGTTCAGCGCGTCGTCCACCAGGGCGGGGTCGTTCCAGGCCACGCCCGCCCGGAGCATAAAATATGCCGCCATCATCAGCGTATCGGCCCAGCACTGCTCGGGGAAGTCGTTCTTGGCGGACACGGTGTGCTGGAGCACATGATCCCCAAAGCGCAGGGCACGGTTGCGCAGGTAGTCGATCTTCTGCTCCGCGATGGCCTTGTAGCGCTCGTCCCCCGTCCACTGGTGCAGGGTGAGCATGGCGTGTCCCATGGCGCAGGTGTTCACCGTCCAATCCGGCAAACCCAGCTCCATATATTCATCCACCCGCTCCTTCATCAGCTGAAGGTACTCCTCCCGGCCGGTGGCCCGGGCCGCCTCGCACAGGCCGAAATAGGCCACGCCGCAGGGCCAGTCCCAGGGCATATCCATGTTCATGGTTTGGCGTGCCACCGCGTCGATGGCCTGAAGCACTTCTTCCCGGTCAAACTGAATCGTCGCCATAATAGAACCTCCTTATCACAGCTGCGTACAATGCAAAGTGCGTTTTTTTCGGGGCGGCGGGGTACGTCGCAGTGCGTGCCCCGCCGTCCCGAACCGGTCGCAGGCCGGCGCAGTCGCTCTCTTGCAAAAAGGGGCAGGAGGGATTCCCTCCTGCCCCATCCGTCCCCATGGGGCGGTGTGAATGCTTACTCCTGTACGGGGAGCTTAGTGGTCTGGCCGGCCTCATAGGCTTCCAGACGCTCGTCAATGATCTCCTGATAGCCGGCATCCAGGTACTCCTGGCACAGCTGCTCATAGAGGGCGTCGAACTCTTCGGGAGCGCACTTCACCAGCTTGCTGAAGTCTTCCTGATACAGGCTCAGCAGGGAAGCGCTGTACTCGCTCTCCGACTCGATGGCCACGGCGAACACGGGGTCAGAGTAGGCGTTGCCCTTGTCGGCGATCTCCTTGAGTTCGTAGTAGTTGTCCACCAGGGCCTGATAGAAATCCTGGGGCAGGCCCTGGGGCGTGATGGCCGCGATGGTCTGCTCGATGGTGCCGATCTTCTTGGAGGCATGCACCAGGCAGGTCATGTCGATGTTCATGTTGTGGTTGAGCATTTCCTCGCCGCGGTATTCGCCGTCCACCACGGGCAGGCCGTCCTCACCCATGGTATAGGTCACGCCCTCCACGCCGTTCTCCAGCACAAAGAGCACATCGGGCTGAATCATCCACTCCATGAGCATCCAGGCAGCCTTAAGCTGATCCTCGGTGGCATAGGAGCTGAAGCCCACGATCATGCCGAAGGGATTGTCAGCGCGCAGCTGGGCATCTTCCACCACGCCGGGCTCCACCACGTTGTAGCTGCTCTGGATGGCCAGCTCAGCGTCGGGGTTGTTCTCATAGAAGGAGGTCAGCCAGGACACGTTGGCGGACATGTAGCCACCGTAGGAATAGATCTTGCCGTTGATGAAGTCAGACTGCATCTGATCGGCGGTGGAACCGCGGCTGTCTTCCTCCAGGTCAAACTCGGAAGAGTACCAGCCCATGTTGTACTCGTTGTTGTAGCGCTGCAGGTACTTCTTGGTGGGCTCCCAGCTCAGGCTGGCGGTTCCCAGGGAAGAGTGCATCGCCCACTCCGCCTCGTCCACGGGAATATCGCGGAAGGCAAAGTTCGGCACATAGGCGCTGGCCGGCAGGCCCAGGCCCAGGGGCGCCTGATCGGTCAGCCCAGCCTCGATGATCTTGTTGATGGCATCCACCTGCTCCGCGTAGTTGGCGGGAACATGATCGTAACCCACCTGGCGCAGCCAGTCCATACGCACGAAGGTAGCGTAGGTGTAGGTGGTATTGTAGTAAGGACGCTCGGTCAGCACGAAGTAATCCTCACCGTTGATCTTGGTGTAGCCCAGCTGGTTGTTGTCCACCATGGCCTGATAGAAGGTGGGGGCAACCGCCTTGAAGGCTTCCAGATCGATGGGCTGCATGGCGCCGTCGTTGGCCCACTGAGCCACCTTGGGATAGTCATACTCCATCATGATGGTGGGGGTATCCTCGGCGGCGATGAGCAGGTTGTACTTGGTCATCACGTCATTGCGGGGGATGGCCACGTACTTCACTTCGATATTCCACTTGTCGCCGAACTGGGACTGAATCCACCGGGTCCAGTAGTTGTCGTCCACAGCGGGATAGCCTTCCTTGGAGCGGTCATACACGGGAACGGTGATGGTCACGCGCTCCGCAAAGGGTTCCCAGTTTTCGGGCAGGGTGGGGTCCACCGTGGGTACTTCGCTCTCCGCCACAGCGAAGGACAGCATACCCAGGGCCAGCATCATCGCCAGCACCAGAGAAAGAATGCGTTTCATGTTGTTTCCTCCTTACAATAGATTTTGTGGTCTTTATCCAACGGCGGCGTGGCCGCCATTTCCACCGTTTGGGAGAGTGTCAGCCCTTCACCGCGCCCACCATGACGCCCTTGACAAAGTACTTCTGTACAAAGGGGTACACCATGATAATGGGCAGGGTGGCAAACATGATGGCCGCAGCCTGCAGCACCTCCGGCGTGGAGGTCTGCGCGGCCGCCTCGGAGAGGCTGATGGCATCGGCGCCGGAATTGAGCACCATGTTGGAAAGCAGGTACTGCAGGGGCTGCAGCCGCTTGGTGGTGATGTAGTACTGGGCGTCCGCGTAGGCATTCCAGCGGCCAACGGCGTAAAACAGGGAAAGCGTCGCAATGATGGACTTCGACAGGGGCAGCACGATCTTGGTCAAAATCTGCATGTAGGTGGCCCCGTCCAGGTTCGCGGCCTCGTAAAGTGAATCAGGGATAGTCGCCCGCAGGAAGCTGCGCATAATCAGCATGTTGTACGGGGAGAAGGAGAGGGGCAGCACCAGCACCCACATGGTATTGAGCAGGCCCAGGTCCTTCATCAGCAAATATTCAGGGATCAGGCCGGCGCTGAAATACATGGTGAACATCAGGATGAAGGCGAACACCGGCTTGCCCTTGAGCCCGCTGATGGCCAGGGGATAGGCCGCAAAGGTGGTCACCACCATACCAATGGCCGTGAACAGCACCGTCACCACAATGGTGTAGCCCAGGGAGTAGGTGAGCTGTCCATCCGCGAAGATGGCCTTATAAGCATCCAGGGTCAAATCTTTGGGCCACAGGTACACGCTCTTGGACAGCACCGCCGTGTTGGAAGAAAGGCTCTTGGCTGCCACATGGATGAAGGGCAGAATACACGTCAGGGACAGCAGCAGAATGATGAACGCAATCACAAAGTCACTGATCCGGACCCGGTTCACGCCCCGGAAGATGGAGGCTTTCTTGTTTGCCTGGGGATGTATGGTTGTCATATGCTTTCCTCCCTCCTTACAGCAGGCCGTCCTCGCCCAAACGCTTGGCGAAGCGGTCCGAGGCGATGACCAGCAGCAGGCCTACCAGGCTCTGGAACAGACCCACCGCCGTGGCGCGGCTGTAGTTGCCGCCGGAAAGTCCCTTTTCATAGATGTAGATGGCCAGCTGATACTGGAAGTCCTTCACCTGCACGTTGCCAAAGGCGTTGATGCGCTCGAAGTTGGAGCCCATCACACGGCCCAGGTTCATAATCAGCAGCGTCACCATGGTGCCGCGGATACAGGGCAGGGTTACGTTCCAGATCTTGCGCCAGCGGCCCGCGCCATCGATGGTGGCCGCCTCGTACAGTTCCGCGTCAATGCCTGTGATGGCCGCCAGATAGATGATGGTGCCCCAGCCCATATTCTGCCAAACGCCAATGAGCAGGTAGGTCACCGCCCAGTGCCATTTTTCCGTTAGGAAGGGGATGCCCTGGTCTATCCATCCGGCCTGCATCATCAGGGTGTTAATCAGGCCCGTCTCCGGCTTGAACAGCGTCAGCGCCACGGAGGCGATGATAACCCAGGAGAGGAAGTGGGGCAGATAGAGGATGGTCTGCGACACGCGCTTAAAGCGGTTGAACCGCAGCTCGTTGAGCATAATCGCCAGCGCGATGGGCACCGGGAAGCCCACCAGCAGGTCCAGGAAGTTAAAGGCCAAGGAGTTTTGCAGCGCACGGAGGAAGTCCTTGTCCCGGAAAATCTTTTCAAAGTTTTCCCAACCGACCCACGCGCTACCGGCAAAGCCCTTGGCGGGCTTGAAATTCATAAAGGCAATCTGCAGCCCCGGATAGGCCGCATATTTGAACACAATCACAAACGCCACCGGCACCATCAGCAACAGATACAGCTGCCAATGGTTGCGCATGTAAATCAGGAAGCGCTGTCCTCTTCCCAAATTACGGGCAACCGGAACGCGCTGATTCATGGCAATCCCTCCTCATGTATCGGTAAAACCAACAAAAAACATCTGCAATTTGAATCAGATTGTGCTGTAATTATACAATTTTACAAGACGAAGTGTCTATTCAAAAACGACCAGGGACTATGCACGAAAAACCATCTATTGCAAAAAAAAGCTGACGTTTACCCTGATGTATGTTACAATATGGTTGTTCCTTTCCCGCCTGTTCCATTATTTTACTGCCAACACTGCGTATCTGCCCGGAGGTGAGGCCGCATATGGGTCGTACCAAAAAAACCGTTGTGGAATACCGCAACTATGAGTTGCCTGTTCATCTGCCCATCGTGGTGCTCACGGGTGAACAGTGGCATATCAGCCACATTCCCAGCAAGCGGCTGCACATCCATAACTGCCTGGAAATCGGCTGGTGCCACAGCGAGAGCGGCACGCTGATTTTCGGCGACCGTCCTGTGCCCTTTCACGCCGGGGACATCACCTGCATTGCCCGGAACGTCCCCCACACCACCTTCTCCGACCCGGGCCGGGAAAGCCTGTGGAGCTATCTGTTTCTGGATATGCAGGCACTTTTCGCGCCCATATTCCGCGACCGGTTTGCCTACAGCCTGCTGCTGCAAAAGATGCTCAGCAGCTGCCACCTGGTCCTTCCCATGGAGAAATACGGCGACATTGCCCAACTGGTGTCCGCCATCATCCGAGAAATGACGGATCAACACCCCGGCTACGAGCTCAGCGTTCAGGGGCTGTGCCTTTCCCTCATGATCTGTCTGATGCGCGCCTATAACGACGGCGCCAATCAAGATGCCTACGACCAGCACATGCACGCCATTGCGCCGGCCCTGGATTATATCCAGCAAAATTACATGCAGGACTTTTCCCTGGGCATGCTGGCCGATGTGTGCCATCTGAGCCCCACCCATTTCCGCCGCCTGTTTCATGAGCAGATGGGCGTTAGCCCCATGACCTTCCTGCATCAGACGCGCATTCTGGAAAGCTGTTCGCTGCTTCGTTCTTCCGGCATCAGCATTGCGGAAGCCGCCGGACGGGTGGGCTATGGCTCCCTGAGCAGTTTTAACCGTCTCTTTGCCCGCACCATAGGCTGCACGCCCTCCGCGTGGCGCAAATCCGCCGGGCTTAGCCCCCATACCACCATCGTCAACTACACCGGCTGGACCAAAGCAGAAAAGCTGGAAGAAGATACCTGATGTTTCCCTGCCAAAACAAAAAAAGGCGGGCGTTTTCCCCTGCTGACGCATGGGGAAGCTGCCCTGCCTTTTTTTGATGCCTGTGCTTACAGTTCCTCGCCGTTTTCAATGGCGGTGATTTCGTCCACCCGGCGCTGATGCCTGCCGCCCTCAAACTCGGCGGTGAGCCAGTGGGTGGCGATCATCTTGGCCAGGTCCACGCCCACCACCCGGGCGCCCATGGTCAGGATGTTGCTGTTGTTGTGGCGCTTGCTCAGCTCCGCCGAATAGACGTCCGAGCAGGTGCATACGCGGGTGCCCTTGACCTTGCTGGCGGCAATGCCGATGCCGATGCCCGTGCCGCAGATCAGGATGCCCCGGTCGCACTCGCCCTGGGCCACCGCCTTGGCCGCCCGGTAGCCGTAGATGGGATAGTCGCAGCTTACCGCTTCATTGGTGCCGAAATCCTTGTAGCTCAGCCCCATTTCGTCCAGCAGCTTCTTGATTTCCTGCTTCAGTTCAATCCCCGTATGATCGCAAGCCAGCGCAATCATGCCTTGTCCCTCCCGTATTATTTCTTTTTGAAACAACCGCCCAGCACCGCCCGGGCGATGTTGATCGCCAGGGCCAGGGCCAGCGCCCACCAGAAGGAGTCCACCCGGAAGCCCTCCTGCATCACGTTGGCGCACAGCAGCACCAGGCCCGCGTCCACCAGAATATTGGTCAACCCGAAGGTCAGGCAACCGATCAGCCCGGTAAGCGCCCGGGCGATGGGCCGCAGCAGCAGGTAGAGTATCGCCAGTGCCAGTCCGGTGACCACGCCAAATTCCACGTTTGCGCAGTGTATGCCCGGTAAATACGTGGCGCAAAGGGGGACCACCGCGATGGTGGCCGCCATTTCTGCGATGATTTTACCCATGCCGCCCTCCTTGCTGAACCGCTTCCCGCAGCTTCAATAGGTTGACCTTATATTCATTCGGCAACAAGCAGGTATTTCCTGCCATGCGCCTGGCCGGACGCTTAGGGTTCGGGGCGCAGGTCCAGCGCCCGTCTGACCTCCTCCGACCGTGGGATGGACGCGCCCGCACCCCGGCGGCTTACCGCAATGGACGCCGCCTGGGCGGCGGTATGCAGCGCAACGGCCGCCGGTTTTCCGGACAGCACGCTTTGCAGGAAGTATCCCGTGAAGGTATCCCCCGCGGCGGTGGTATCCACTGTCTGTGCCAGGATCGCCGGCTGATAGGCGCGTTCCTCCCCGTGGCCGTACATGGCTCCCACTTCTCCCAGTGTCAGCACCGCATGGCTGCGGGGATACCGCCGCAGCAGTTCCGTCAAGATCTCCTCCGGCGCATCACGTCCTGTCAGATCCCGCCCCTCGATTTCATTGAGTAGAAACCAGTCCACCTGCTCCAGCGGCCAGGAAGCGATCTCCGGCGAGCACGGCGAGGGATTCAGCGCCACGCGCAGCCCCCTTGCCGCCGCACCGCGAATGATGCGGTCCACTCCGTTGAGTTCATTTTGCAGCAGGACGTAATC
>CALVVZ010000080.1 GCA_944364075.1 uncultured Clostridia bacterium | reverse complement strand
AGACGGTGTCCACGGACGCCATGTACTGGCACAGCCGCCTCATCGCCGTGCTGACGGACGCGCATTTCGGCAATGCCCTGCTCTTTGACGAGCGGTATGTAAACGCCGTGATGAACCGGGGGCAGCAGTTCCTCTACGAATATGACGAGAAGATCCGGCAGGGCGAATCTGCCGAAATTCTCAAGGAAGCCAACCGGAAGATTACCGACATGGTCAGGGAGGAGTCGGACAAGGCCCTTGGCCAGATACTCAAAAATGCCTCCGAGCACATGAAGATCCGCTACCACAGAGGGGACAACTGAGCGGACGCATAGATAAAGAAACGAAGCAGCGCCAGCCGCCTGAGCGATCAGGGGGACTGGTGCTGTTTGCAGCCTATCAAAAAAAGGCCGCTTATAGCGACCTTTTTTGATAGGCTGTGACGCGCTGTCTACAAGCAGCCTGTCTTAACATAGTCCAAACCATGTTCCAACAGAACAACGAAATATGCCAAATCGCTTCCTGCCATATTCCGTTTACGCACGTCTGTACACCTTTGCGGCATAGGGAGGCAGCGCGGAAACGTCCTTGCCGTCCATGGGCTGCCAGCTTGCGGGCAATGAAATAGGCTGCTCCGTGCCGGTGTGGTTCAGCACAAAGAGATAACGCTTGCCGTTCTTTTCCCGCTGCGTTACTTCCACGCCCCAGGGGGTATCGGCCAGCGGCGCTATGCCGGCGGTTACTTCTTCTATCATGCGGTCAGCCAGAGCGGGACTCATTTGCGTGCCGACGTAGTAGGTTTTTCCTTGCCCGTAGGCGTTGTACGTGATGGCAGGGCTGCCTTGGTAAAATTCTTTTCCATAGGCCGCCAGCATGGTTGCCGTATCCAGTTCGATGATGTCGTTCCACAGATAGCTCTCGTACGCCTCCCCGTTCCAGACCACTTCGCCCACCGCATCCCGAAGGCAATCGTACTCCGTCACGCGGATGCCGCACAGGTCATGCACCAGGCACGGCAGCGTGTCCGTGGAAATGGCAAGGTTGTGGGCATCCTTGACCCCGCAGCGGAAGTCCAGCACAAGCCTTCCGCCGCCCGCCACGTAGGCGTGCAGCTTTGCGGAAAGCTCCGGCGTCATCAGGAACTGCAAAGGCGCAATCAGCACCTTGTATCCGCTCCAGTCGTCGTTCTCCCGTACGAAATCCGTGGGAATATGCTTGCGGTGCAGTGCGCCGTAGTAGGTCATCAGGTGCTGCGTATAGCGAAGGTCCGGGTGGTGCGGCTGAATGGCAAAGGCGTAATCCTGCTCGTAGGAAAAGAGAATGGCGGCTTCCTTGGGCGGCATAGCGCCCTGCATTTCCTCCATCCATGGCCCGGCCTGGTCCATGAACGCTTTGATTTCACGGTAGTACCGGCCCGGTTCCCCGTTGTGGGGTAGGATGCCATGCCAGTATTGCTCGGTTCCCATCAGGCAGGAGCGCCAGCGGAAAAACAGAATGGTGTCCGCGCCGTGGGCGACGCATTGCATGGCCCACAGCCCCAGCTGTCCGGGGCGGGGCGTCCGGCCCAGAATTTCCCATCCCGTAATCCCCGACTGCTGCTCCATAATCCAGAAGGGCTTTTTCTTGACGCTGCGGACCAGATCCAGTTCCGCCGCATGGAAATCCGCGCGGTATACATCGTGCCGCGCATGGAAATGGCCGCCCGGATATTGATCGTGGGAGGCGAAATCCAGCTGTTCGCCCAGGCGATGATAATCCAGCTTGTCGGAAAAGCCCATGAGGTTGTGGGTAATAAACTTGCCGGGCGCGGCCTGGCGGAGAATATCCGCCTGAAACTGATGGAATTCCAGCACCAGGTCGGAGCAGAAACGCTTCCAGTCCAGCTGCTGGGAAGGGTTGTGCCCGGAGGTAGTCATTTTGGGCGCGGTGATCTGGTCAAAGCTGGTATAGCCCTGGCTCCAGAAGGCGGTGCCCCAGCACTGGTTCAGCCACTCAATGGTTTGGTATTTCTGCTTGAGCCATTGGCGGAACCGCTTCTCGCAGCTGGGACAGTAGCACAGGTTGCCGTGGCTGTTCCCCAGCTCGTTATCCACCTGCCAGCCTACCACATGGGGGTTCTGGGCATAGTGCCGGGCAAAGGCTGTCACGAAACGGCGGATATGCTCCCGGTAGACCGGGTTGGATTGACAGTCATGATGCCGGCCGCCAAAGAAATACCGCCTGCCCTCTGCGTCCATGGGCTGAATTTCCGGGTTCCGGTCGATCATCCATTTGGGCGGGGCCGCCGTAGGCGTTCCCAGGATGCAGTCGATACCTTCGCGCTCGAGGATCTCGATGACTTCATCTAAATCCTCAAAGTGAAATTCTCCCTCCCGGGGTTCCCACTTGGACCAGGAAAACTCCGCCATGCGCACAATGGTAACGCCCATTTCACGCATCATTTTCGCATCGGTTGCCCACCGTTCCTTGGGCCAGTGCTCAGGGTAATAATCTACGCCAAAAAGGTAATGCATGTGAATTCGCCCCAGCTTTCCGCGTTCTCTCCGGCCCTCGCAAGAAGGCAGCATGTAGCATTGACTATAACACAGCCCTGCGCTTTCTGCAATAGCATTCTGTGCCGAGCTGGACGCCCGCCCCGTAAGACGATTTGGAAAGGGCAGGCCGCTGCGCCGGGCACTGGCAGGGGGCAAGGCGCATGCTTTTTCCTGCTCATGGGGCTTGCGCGGCGGTAACACTTCTCAAGGCGCCTTCACTCAACCGGTACAGAATTTCACATATGCTGTGTTCAGAAAGGGCAAAGTCACGCTTGATCCATTCAGTCAACACTTCGAGACTTCCGCTGATGATAAACTGGTAAATAATCCTTTTGTAGTCATGGTCGAGCGCAACCTGGAAGTTAGACTCCGTCATTTCCAGCGCCACGTCCTGCAGCTTCCAGCGGAAGTGGGGATCGTTGTTCTCAATCAGCAGCGTGCGGAACAGCTCCTCATTTTTTCTGATGTACTGAACAAATGTCAGCAGGTATTCCGAAACGCTGGGGGAAGGCCTATGAATGGCGCCAATGAGGGACAGCGCTTCTTTCACAAGCGCAATCGCTTCGTCTTCAATTTCAATGAGCAGATCGTTTGGCTCCGCATAGTGCAGATAGAAGGTGCTGCGGTTTACTTCTGCGCGCTCGCAAATATCCCTGACGGTTACCTTGTTGGCTTTCTTTTCTTTCAGCAGCTTCATGTAAGCCTGCTTTAGCAGCATCCGGGTCAGCCTGGCCCGCTGATTGTCCTTTTTATTCATAAAACAACCCCATTCATTCATCATCCTTGCAAACTCTGTTGCGTTATTGTGCGTTTTTAATGCAACTGATGATTGATAAACGAAACACCGTGATGATATAATCATACTTAACACGCAGATCTTTGTCAAGCGTTTGCATGATGGATTTGTGCTGGATGCTGCACAGTCAATTCGTGCGAATCCGGCAGGCGCCAGGCATAACGAAAGGGTGGAAGCACGTGAAGGTGAAAGCGTTCACGAGTTGCAGCGCTGCTCCCCCTTGTCCATGGAACCGCAAAGCATGACAGATCGAGGCATGCGGACGCCTGACCGGAAGGGGTGGGCGGCTTCCTGGGGCTGTAATGCCCAGGCAGAAAGCATGCGGCGCCAAGCTATCAGAAACCTGACGCGCTTGTTGCATCAGCCGCCAGGTTGCGCACAGGAGATGGGTATGCATGAAAGCAATCGAACTGAAAACAGAGTTTTTGAAAAATCCTGCCGGCATAGATGATGTGACGCCCCGCTTTTTTTGGAAATGCGAGGGCGGTATTGCGCAGACGGCATACCGTATCGTCTGTTGGCGCGGCCCGCAGGTGGTTTGGGATACCGGCAAGGTAAAATCGTCCGCGATGGCCTTTCTTGCCTACGCAGGGATGGAACTGCACAGCCGGGACCGGATTGATTGGAGCGTACAGCTTTGGGACGAACAGGACGCGGCGGGCGAGACGTCGCAGGCCTGGTTTGAGCTGGGGCTATTGGAAAGGATGGACTGGCAGGCGCGATGGATCGCCGGTGATTACCGCCCGTCCAAAAGGAAGCGCTATCCGGTGGATTGCTTTCAAAGGGAAGTTGTTGTTCGTCAACGCCCGGTTCGGGCCCGCCTGTATGCGACTGCCTGCGGCTTGTATGAAGTGCGCGTAAACGGAAAGAAAGCGGGAGAATTCTGCCTCGCGCCCGGTTATACGGATTACCGCCGCCGTGTGCAGTACCAGACCATGGATGTGACGGAGTTGCTTCATACCGGCGTCAACAGGCTGACGGTTATGCTTGCCGACGGCTGGTACCGAGGCAGTATCGGCGCGCATGGCCTGCGTTGCCAGTATGGAAAGGAAACCAAACTCCTCTGCCAGCTGGAGATGATGTATCAGGACGGCAGCCGGGATGTCATAGGAACGGATGACAGCTGGCAGTGGAGCAATGACGGCGCCATACGCTTCGCTGACAATAAGGATGGGGAGGTTGTGGACGGCAATCGCGTTCCGACCTACACCGGACATGCGAGAATCACCGGGCATCCGGTTGTACCGACGGCTTCCAACAACGTTCCGCTGACGGAGAACGAGTGCTTCATCCCCGTCGCATCCGCAAGCCCCAGCGGGAAAATACTGCTGGATTTCAAGCAGAACATCGCGGGTTACATTTCTTTCAGCATCTATGCCAAGAAGGGGCAACTGCTGCATATCCGCTTTGGGGAACTGATTGGCAGGGATGGAGAACTGTGCCAGACCAATATCCAGACGAAGTCCAAGGGCAAGCGCTCGCCTTTGCAGGAAATCCTTTATGTCTGTCACGAAGGATGGAATACCTATAAAACATCCTTTGCCATTTTCGGCTTTCAGTATGCGGAGGTTACCTCCGGCACTCAAATCTCCTTTACGGGGGACGAGCCGGCTGCGGCGGCGTATGCGCAGTTTGTCGCGGCGTATGGGCAGCAGCCGCCGGTCTCCGTGCATGCGGAAGACTTCCGGGCGCATGCGGTGTACTCCCGCATGGAGGAAACCGGCTTTTTCGACAGCTCCAATCCGTTGCTGAATCAATTTGTGGAAGCGGCAAAGTGGTCCACCAAAGGAAACAGCGCGGATATTCCTACCGACTGTCCCACCCGCGAACGTCATGGCTGGACCGGGGACGCGCAGATATTCTTCCTTACGGCGGGCTATCTGTTCGACTATGCCGCTTTTGCCCGCAAGTATCTACGGGATGTATACGACTGGCAGCGCAAGAGCGGCAGGCTGCCGCAGATTGCCCCCTACGCAGGCGTCGACCCTTACATGTGGCCAATGAACGGCAGCGTTGGCTGGTCTGATATTGGCATCCTGTATCCATACCGGTTTTGGAAACTTTACGGCGACCGGAGCTTGCTGGAAAAGTATTATAACGGTATGAAAGCCTATGCGCGTTTTATGCAACGCCGATGCGGCAAGCTGTGTCCGGCCTATTCCTGCTTTCCCAAGGTGCATGGCAAGGAACGCCGCTACCTGGTAAACGTGGGGCAGTCCTACGATGAGTGGGCAGAGCCGCAGGATGTAAAAGCCTTTGTGTGGACGGACTTTGCGGCGCCGCATCCCGAGGTCTCCACTGCGTACACAGCCTACATGATGGATCTGATGATCGAAATTGCAAAGGAGCTGGGCAGGGAGGAAGACATTCCCAACTACCAGGCATATGCCCAGGGCTGCCGAAGCGCATATCAGGCGCTGATTACCAGGGACCCGCGCTTCTCCCTGGACACCGACCGGCAGGCAAGGCTCGTGCGGCCGCTCGCCCTGCATTTGCTGACGGACGAGCAGGAGGCCTACGCGCGCAAAAGACTGGTAAAGGCGCTGGACAACTACCGCTGGCGGCTGGGCACAGGCTTTTTGTCCACGCCGCTGATTCTGGACGTGCTGGCGGAAACGGACCCGGAAAACGCCTATCGTTTGCTGGAAAACGAGGAGATTCCGGGGTGGCTGTCCATGCCGCGGCTGGGCGCTACCACGATTTGGGAATCGTGGGAGGGCGCCACGGCAAAAGGCGAGGTGGCTTCCTTGAACCATTATTCCAAGGGCGCGCTGTGCGAGTGGCTTTTTGCCCGCATGTGCGGCATCCATCCGGACGGCATGAACCGTTTCATCATCGCGCCCATGCCCGGCGGTACCTTCACCCATGCGAAAGCCGAATACCGCAGCCTGTATGGAACGGTCATAAGCGGCTGGAAAAGGCAGGATGGAAAAACAACCTTCACTGTTACCGTTCCGCCCAACTGTACCGCGCGGATCATCCTCCCGGGAAAAGAGGAAATGGATGTCGCCGCAGGGGAGTACGTATTTTGAGCGCGGCCGCTGATGAAAAGCAGCGCCCGCACCGGAAGTGCATTGGACCATCAAGGGCCTGACGGCCTTGAAACGGAGGAAAAACACATGTCGTCAAAGAGCATCTGGGAAAGAAAGTGCTTGCAGAGCGCCGTCAAGGGGGATGATGTTGGCCGGGCGGAAAAATGGCTTGGCTATCTGCTGGGACCTGCCGGCGCGCTGCTGCTGAACGCGGTGCTGGCAACCTATTTGAACGTGTTCTATACGGATGTCCTGAAGCTGACCTCTGTCTGGGGCGGCGCCTTCCTGGTGGTATTTCCCATTGTTTCCAAGGTAATCGACGCGATTACCAATATCATCATGGGCTATATCATCGACCGCACACGAACGGCGCAGGGCAAGGCGCGCCCGTGGCTGCTGCTTTCAGCCCCGCTGTTGACGGTTAGCGGCATCCTGCTGTTTACGGTTCCGGCTGCATCGGAAACGGTGCAGGTCATTTGGGTGATGCTTTCCTACAATCTGTTTTATTCCTTTTCGTATACGATTTTCAACATGAGCCATGGCCTGATGGTGCCGCTGTCTACCCGCAATACGACCCAGCGCGGCAGCCTTTCGGTGTTTAATCAAATTACTACCATAATGATGAGCGGCATTTTGGTGGCGCTGATCTTTCCCATGGTCATCATGCCCAGCATCGGCGTGGACAAGTCCAAGTGGATTATGCTGATGAGCGCATTATCCATCCTGGCGCTTCCGCTAACGCTGCTGGAATACTATTTTACCAAAGAGCGGGTCACGCTGGAATACCAGCAGGCGGGTGAAGCGGCTCCCGTTGCCTTTGGCAGGCAGCTGAAGGCCATTTTTACGGACAAGTTCATGGTAATCATCTACGGTTTCTTTCTAGTCAGCACAGCCGCAACCTGTATTAAGAATGTAAGTCTGGTGTATTTCTGCAACTATGTGCTGGGCACCTATAACGACGGCGTTACCCAAACGATGATTTCCGTGATCGGCGGCATTCCCATGGGCATCGGCATCTTTGCCGTATGGCCGCTGGCGAAGAAGTTCGGCAAGCGCAATGTGACCATTGCTGGCTGCGTGCTAATTTCCATTGGCAGCGCCATCTGTTGGATGTTCCCCACAAACATGACCGTCATGCTTGTGGGCCAGTTCATCAAAAATATGGGCGGCTTGCCCGGTTCGTACGTATTTATGGCATTGTTTGCGGATGTGCTGGATCACCTGGAATGGAAGCATGGTTTTCGTATCGACGGCATCGCCATGTCCGTTTACAATATCATTGCCGTCTCCCTGGTTGGCATCTGCACGGGCATCTTTAACGGGCTGCTGAGCGGAGCGGGCTATATCGCGCCGGAAATCAGCGAAGGCATAACCATTGCCGCGACGCAGAACGAAGCGGTGCAAAGCGTTATTACCTTTGGCTTTGTAGGCTTGGAGACCATCACCGGCGTCATCATGGCGGCGCTGCTGATCTTTTTGACGGTGGAAAAGGATATTGGGAAAAAGCAGGCTGAAATCAAGATGCGCAAGGGAAAGCACTCTTGACGGGCCGGCGTTCCGACCAGCGAAACAGGCGGATTGCCGGGCTTGAAGGGAACGGTAATCCAAAGTAGAGAAGCTCACAGGACCGGCAGGATGCGTAGGCCGCCCGCGCCAAGCGGCTTATACCGGATACGGACCGAAAAAACATCAAGGAATGAACGCCTGACGCGCAGAGGGTGGAAACAGATGAACAACATGGATATGGAGAAGCTCATTCGTTCAATGTCGCTGGAGGACAAAATAGCCCTGTGTTCCGGCGAGAACTTCTGGAAAACCAAGACGTTTGAGAAGTATGGAATCCCCGCGATTTTTATGTGCGACGGGCCGCTGGGCCTGCGCAAGCAGGAAGATGCGACGGATATGCTGGGCGTCAACCATTCCCGGCCTGCCACCTGCTTTCCTGCCGAGGTTACCACCGCCGCCAGCTGGGACCCTGAGCTTCTGGAGCGTTTGGGTACGGCCTATGGGGAAGAAGCCCGCGACCAGGAGGTTGATTTGATACTTGGACCGGGCGCAAACCTCAAGCGAAATCCCTTGTGCGGGCGTAACTTTGAATATTTCAGCGAGGACCCGTACCTTGCCGGGAAGCTTGCCGCGGGCTTTATTCGAGGCGTCGAAGCGCAGGGCGTCGGTACCAGCTTGAAGCATTTTGCGGCAAACTCCCAGGAGGAATGCCGCTTTACCTCCGACAGCATTGTGGATGAGCGCACGCTGCGGGAAATGTATCTGACCGCCTTTGAAATCGCGGTGAAGGAAGGCAAGCCATCGACCGTTATGTGCGCTTATCCGTTACTGAACGGCATTCATTGCAGCGACCACGAGGCATTGCTGACGGATATTCTCCGCGGCGAATGGGGCTTTGGCGGAGCGGTCGTCACGGATTGGGGCGCCATGAACGATCGAATCGAAGCCTTTCGCGCGGGCTGCGACCTGAGCATGCCTGGCGGCAGCGGCTATATGGAAAAGGAAGCGCTGGCTGCCGTAAAGGCCGGCACGCTGCCCGAGAGCGCCGTGAATGCCTCCGCTCGCCGGGTGCTGGAACTGGTTTTCCGGGCAAGAGCAACGAAAAAGGCAAATGCGGCGTGCGATTACGAAGCGCACCATATCCTGTCCAAGGAAGCGGCCGAGCAGGGCGCGGTACTGCTGAAGAACACGGACAACATGCTGCCATTACAGGAAAACGCGCGCGTGGCTGTGATCGGCTCCATGGCGAAAAGCATCCGCTATCAAGGCGCGGGTTCCAGCCATATCAATCCTACAAAGCTCAGCCAGCCCATCGACTTTCTGCCCGCTGCCGCTTACGCGCCGGGATGCGATGCTCATGGCAACACGACGGAAGAACTGCTGCGTGAGGCCGTGCAAACGGCGCAGGCAGCGGAAACGGCTGTGGTGTTTGCCGGACTGCCGGACCGGTACGAGTCCGAGGGATTTGACCGGGAGGATATGCGCATGCCGGAGGGGCATCTGCGCATGATCGATGCGGTAGCGAAAGCCAATGCGAATACGGTGGTCGTTTTGCTGTGCGGAAGCGCGGTAGAATGCCCTTGGGCGGATCAGGTGAAGGGCATACTGTATATGGGTTTGCCCGGTCAGGCCGGGGGCGAGGCTGTGGCGGACCTGCTGTACGGCAGAGCCAATCCCGGCGGGAAGCTGGCGGAGAGCTGGCCCTATCGTTATGAGGATGTGCCTTCTTCCGATATTTATGGCAAAACGAAGGATGCGCTTTATGAGGAAGGTATCTATGTGGGCTACCGATATTACGATAAGGCGGGCATGCGCGTACGCTGGCCCTTCGGCTATGGCTTGAGCTATACCACCTTCAGCTACTCCGGTTTGACGGTGCAGGGCAAAACAGTTTCCGTTAAAGTAACCAATACGGGGCGTCGGCCCGGTGCGGAGGTAGTGCAGCTTTATGTTCACGCACCGCGCAAGGGCCTGCACCGGCCCATACGGGAGCTTAAGGGTTTTCAGAAGGTATTCCTTCAGCCGGGAGAAAGCCGCGCTGTTTCCTTTGAGCTGACGGACCGCTCCTTTGCGCTGTGGCAGAAGGGCTGGAAGGTCCCTGGCGGGGTGTATGGAATCAGCGCCGGCGGACTGTATACGGAGCTTGTCCTATCCGGCGAGTCCTGCCCCGCTCCTGCGTGGCAGTCCGACAGCTTCTATGAAAGCTGCCGGGGCAAGCCTGACCAGCCCTCGTGGGAAGCCATGCTGGGCAAAGCGTATAGCGCGCCGGTGCTGAAAAAAGGTTCCTTTACCATGGACAACACCGTGGAAGAAATGAAAGACTATTCCTGGATCATGCGGATGGTATACAGGTCTACCGAGCGTGTGATTGCCAAACAATTCGGCGGAAAGCGGGATTATGCCAATCCAGCATTCCGCATGTTGATGAAAAGCAGCGCCGGAGGCCCTTTGCGGAGCATGCAAATTTCCAGCGGCACCAAGGGCGGCCTGTTTGAAGGGCTGCTTGCCATGGCCAACGGGCATTACCTCCAGGGGATCCTCAAAATGATCGGCGGATGAGTCCTTTCCGGCAAAGCGCGTATGCGGGGCGCAGAGGCCGCGCGCTGATTTGGCATTGCCGTAGAGTGCGATGGCATATGCCGTAGGGGACGGCTGATAAGAAAAAAGGAAAATCTTTCCGGCGGCAGGCGGACAGGCTGAAACAGAGCATAGCTGTTCCAATGCCGCTGGCGTTTTCTGCTCGTGTTTTCCGGGGAAAGATTGTTGTATGCCGCGCCGGTTTGTATTATGATATGATATACAGAGCTGTTGCCCCGATGGAACGCCTGCTAGGCGAACGCTGGGTTTGCCTTTTCTTCGAGACGCTTGCTGGCGGAGATATGGAAAAAACAATCTGCAATTGTATATCGGAAAGGCAAACGGGCAAAGGCAACCGCAACAGGAAGGAGGATTTCCCTGCGATGAACGCAACCTTGTCACTTGGCCGGACAATCGGCCTGCGCAGTCCATTGCTATACGGGCACTTTATTGAGCATTTCCACCGGCAAATTTATGGCGGCGTCTATATGCCCGGCCATCCCTTGTCCGATGGGCAAGGCTTCCGCACCGACGTTGTGGAGGCTATGCGTCATATTCATGTTCCGGTGCTGCGCTGGCCCGGCGGATGCTTTGTTTCCGCGTACCACTGGAAGTATGCCGTGGGTCCTGAACGCACGCCCATGTTTGATAAAGCCTGGCGGGTGGAAGACCCGAATACCTTCGGTACGGACGAATACATTGCGCTTTGCCGTAAGGTGAGCTGCGCGCCGTATATCTGTACCAATGCCGGCACGGGTACGCCCGAGGAAATGAGCGACTGGGTGGAATACTGCAACCTGCCGAATCAGGGCATGTTTGCCGCGCAGCGGATTCGCAACGGCTTTCCCCAGCCTTATGGGGTGCCGTATTGGAGCATTGGCAATGAAAACTACGGCTTCTGGGAGCTGGGGGCGAAGGACGCTCAGGAGTGGGGACGGCTGGTGGTGGAATCGGCCAAACTGATGAAGCATGTGGACCCGACCATTCAGCTTTCTGCCGCCGCCCTGGCCGACCTGGACTGGAATGTCAATCTGCTCAAGCATTGCGGCCGTTACATTGATTGGATCTCCATTCACCGGTACTGGAATCTTATGCCCGAAAAAAATGATTTCGCCACCTACGAAGAGACCATGGCCTACACCAATGACCTGGATACGGAGATTCGCAAGGTGCGGGGGTTGCTGATGGCCATGGGCTTGGAAAAATCCATCAAAATTGCCTATGACGAATGGAATCTACGCGGATGGCATCATCCGAACGTGCATACCATCCGCCAGGGCGTGGATGTGGACGCTTATTTGACCCCCCGCGACCTGAACGACCGGAATCAGGACTATACCATGGCCGACGCGGTATTCAGCGCATGCTTCCTCAACACCCTGAATCGGAACTGCGACATTGTTGGAATGGCCAATTTTGCCCCTATTGTCAATACCCGAGGGTGTATTTTCACCCATGAGAAAGGGATTGTGCTGCGCAGCACTTACCATGTGTTTGATTTGTATGTGAACTATCTGGGGGACGAGGTACTGGAAAGCTGGACGGAACGCGGGAAAGAAATGGCCGTGCTGGATAAAAACGGCCGGCAGGCAGCCGTCCAGGAGCTGGATGTGCTGGCAACTCGCCACCGTGACAGTGGCATGCTGGCTATTGCCGCGGTCAACAAGCATCCGGAGCAGGCACGGAGTCTCCAGCTGCCGGAGGTTCCCAACGGCGTGCGGTACCGCGCCGTTACGGTTCAGGGTAACAGCACGGAATCCTATAACGATATCGGCCGTGAGGAAGTGACCCTGCGGGCAGGAGACTGGAAACCGTTCCATGCAGGGTTAACGGTACTGCTGCCGCCGCACAGCGTGCAGGTCATCCAGATTCAGTAAACGCCCGCATAGCGGTTGCCTGCGGAATATATGGGTAAGTGAGCGCTCATGCTTGGTTACAAGTTACCGGCATGAGCGCTTTTCTTGCCCCAATGGCGGACAAAGGGGAGTAGAGAAGCACGTATATGCACGGAAGGCATGGAATGGCGGCTTGGACACGATGGTGCTGAAGAAGATAATGAATGCGCTTTTGTTCCGTAACCGCTGTATCCGTCTGTGATCAGCACGCCGCTGAAGCCCTCAAGGAAGGTCTTTGCCCATTTCCCGCTTCGGCTCTCCCGGTATTCGAAGCAACGCAGCTGGATGTCCGCCCGCTTGGCGGATGAATACACCCACATGCGCGATTCCGAGGTGGCCGGCTTGCCTTTCTCTTTGAGCACCTG
>CALVVZ010000079.1 GCA_944364075.1 uncultured Clostridia bacterium | reverse complement strand
GACAGGGCGCTGCCGTCCACCTCCAGATAAACCGCCAGCTCCTGCCGGTTGAAGGGAACGGTGAAGCTGCGGCTGCCGTGCTGCGCCGCCTGCTCGGAAAGGTAGACCATGAGCCGCCGCCGGATGGTTCGGGGCGCGGTGCAGCGCATGCGCCGGGACAGTTGCAGATTTTTCCGGGCCAGCAGCAGCGCCAGGTTGCAGGCCAGGCGGGGCTGACGCAGCAGCGCCTGCGCGTCCAGGAAGATCACCTCCGCCGCTTCGGCGGCTACTACGCGTACCAGCAACGGCTCGCTGCCCAGGCAGGCGTAAGCTTCGGCAAAAATTTCTCCGGCGGACACCGCGCCCAGCAGGCTGCGTCCACCCCAGGCGTCGCAGCTCTCAATATGGACGCTTCCCGCGGCCACCACCCCCAAGGCCTTCACCGCTTCCCCGGCTTCGCAGACCGTTTCCCCCCGGGCATAGCGCCGCCGCGCCCAAGGCAGGCCCTCCAGCAGCGCCTCCAACTCCTCCCGGCCGATGCCCGCAAACAATGGCGATTCCATCCAGCTTTCCCAGCGCATTTTCTCATCTCCTGTTGTTATTCCAACAGACTTGCCGGTCCGATGGTAGTATACTCAGCACGAAAAGTCAAGCCGCCCGCGGCGGCCATCAGGAGGTTGTTCCATGCTTCGGAAAATCATTCACATTGACCAGAGCAAATGCGACGGTTGCGGCCTGTGCGCCAAAGCCTGCCACGAAGGCGCCATCGGGTTGGTAAACGGCAAGGCGCGCCTGCTCCGGGAGGATTATTGCGACGGGCTGGGGGATTGCCTGCCCGCCTGCCCCCAGGGCGCCATCACCTTTGTGGAGCGGGAGGCCGCCGCCTATGACGAGGCCGCGGTTCGCGCGGCGAAGGCCCGGGCGGAAGCGGCGCCCCCCCTGCCCTGCGGCTGTCCGGGCAGCCGCGCCCGGGCATTGACGCCGGATGCGGCCGCGCCCGCCGCCGCGGTCCCTTCCCAGCTGCGCCAGTGGCCGGTGCAGCTGCGATTGGTTCCCGTCCGTGCGGCGTACTTCCAGGGGGCGGATGTGCTGGTGGCGGCGGACTGCGCCGCCTACGCCCACGGCAATTTCCATCAGGAATTCATCCGCGGCCGGGTAACGCTCATCGGCTGCCCCAAGCTGGACGAAGCCGACTATGCGGAGAAGCTTACGGAAATTCTGCGCAGCAACGACATCCGCAGCCTGACGGTGGCGCGCATGGAGGTCCCCTGCTGCGGGGGACTGGAGCGCGCGGCGGCGGCCGCCGTACGACAGAGCGGCAAGGCAATTCCTTTCCGGGTCGTGACGCTCTCCACCGACGGCCGGGTGCTGGCGTAAGGCTTTCCGGGACCCCGGCGCAGGCGCGCTTTTGCGTCTGTGCCGGGGCCTCCGGCCCGGATGCGGCATTGGAAAAATTTCTACTTTTTTGCATTCGGCGCTTGACAATTCACGGAAACCGCGCTATACTATCAAAGCTGTCAGAAATGCAGCGTGTGGGCCCGTAGCTCAGCTGGATAGAGTGTTTGACTACGAATCAAAAGGTCGTGGGTTCGAATCCCGCCGGGCTCACCAAGGAAGCAGTTGCAAAGCTGCTTCTTTTTTTGTGTTTTGGCTGCCTTGCATGCTATTTATAGTTAATTTAATAACCGTTTTTTGCATATTGCGTGTTTCTGTTGGAGCTGCCTGTGGATGGGATAGCCGTTCCTGCGCAAGCGCTGCTATCCCACTACCGGCTCAAGGGGCTTAGACCCTCTGGGCTTGCGTGGGGAAAAGCACTCGCTATCCATCGAGTCCATCCAGACCGGTTTTCTTCGGGAAATCCGGAAGGTCATCGCGGTATGGGCAAGCAAGGAGCCGCTGCGTTTGCAGACCGTTGCAAATCTGCATCCGATTGGATAAAATGAATTGCAGAAGATGAAGGCAAACAGCTGGCGGGTGCAAAAGAAAAAAGCCCGTACATTGCGAGCGCTGGCTGGACGAAGACGAAAAAAAGGCAACCATACGCATACATGCAGCAGCTTGGAGGTGAGGAGATTGACACTGCACTGGATGGATCAAATCCTTGGATGTTCCGTACCCGCTTTGCTCCCTCTTGCCATGTTGGCATTGCAGTCGGACGAAGACCGAGCGTTCGTTGAAAAGCTCTATTTTGAGTATCGTGGCTTGATGTATGCTGTGGCGCGAAAATATTTTGGCAATCGGCCTTCCGACATGGAAGACGCCATTGCCGCGGCGCTGGAAAACATGTGCGCTTATGTGGAGGATTTTCGAGCAGTGGAGCAGAGCAATCTCCGCAATTATGTGCTTGCCACCATTGGAAATATCTGCAGGCGGCAGGTGATGGCAATGAACAAGCGTGATTCCCTGATAGATTACGCTGCCACGGCGGAAAGAACCGATCGCATTCCTGATCCCGATGATGCGTATGCCTCTGTTTTTGACCATGCCGACGCGGAAGCGTTGCTGGCATCCATGGACGCATTAAGCGAACGGGAGAAGGATCTGATTCGAATGCGCCATATGGACGGGATGACGTTTTCGGAAATGGCAAAACTGCTGTGTACATCGGAAGGCGCGGTTCGTACCGCGTTGACCCGTGCCAAGCAGCGCGTCCGGAAAATGGCCGCAGAAAGGGGGAAAAGAGATCATGCTTCCAAAGCGTAACCAGGTGAAGTCCAGGGGAAGCATTCAGGATCGCTCCTGGGATCTGCTGGCGGAAATGTGGCTTCACAGGGAAGCGGAGGCGCTTGCCGAAGCGCTTGATGCAGCTCAAGCCGCAGGCAGGACTTCGGAGATGGATCAGTTCTTCGCCGCGTATGATGCAAGGAATCTTCAGCTTATTCAAAAGGCAACCCAGCGGCAGCGGACAAAGCGACTTCTCAAGCGCACGCTGCCCCGCATGGTGCGGATCGCGGCGCTATGGATTGCCGTGCTTGCAATCGGCGGCGGCATCGCCATGGCGGCGCGCCCTACCGTGCGCGTCTACTTGGTAAAGCTGCTGATGGAAACCACGCCCCAATACACCCGCCTGCAGCTTGTGGAAGACGTCGAAAACTATGTGGATGTGCCAGCGGAATGGCAGGGAACATACTATCCGACGCTGATTCCTCCAGGGCTTGTGCTAAGCGAGCAGCTGGATGATACGGTTGTTTATTCTGATCCGGATCACCCCATGTGGCAGTTTGCGTTCAGTGAATTGGATGAGGGAACAACGATCCAGATCGACACGGAGGACGCGGAAATCAGCCAGGTGACGGTATGCGAATGCGAAGGAACCATGGTTTGCAAGGAAAACCGCATTTGCATCTACTGGTTTGACGGCACAAAACTCCTGATGATGGATGTTCGGGATCACAGCGTAGAGGAAGCGCTGGCATATGCCAACAGTGTTCAGAAAATTAAATAATTTTCTCCCTGTGTAATGTAACAAAAAACCGCTTCTTTGACTCTCTATCAACGAGAGGGTCGGAGGGGAGGTTTTTTTCATGACCGTTCCACAAAAGGCAGCCCGGTTTCTCGCGCTGCTGTTGGTTGTCTTCTGCGCTTTCGCCAGCTGGAACCGCGCCCAGGCGGACAACGGCATATCGGCATCCCTGATGCAATTGGCATCCAATGAAGAAGTATTATCCCTGTATTCCAATGAAACGGGATCGGGGTACCTGCTCACCACAAACGCGCTTTATCAAATTGTCGTGCATGAGGAAGAAGGCAGCACAACCTGTAAGGCGTTGTGTGAAAACACAAATTTTATCGCCGCGTTTGAGTATAAGCACCAAGTCTTTTTGCTATCTGCCAATGGGGAACTCGTTTCCTTGAAAGACGGGCAATGCAACCATGAAGGGCAAATTCCCCTGGCATTTTCGCTGCGGGATCAAACGCCCATCCATTTTTGCATCGGCGACGATACATTTTACTTCGCGTATTGGAGCGATGACGAAGTAGCTGCGTTGGGCTCCTACCATCTGGAGCGCATGGAATATCATGAATATACGCCTTTCAGCGTGCCCTGGTGCGCTTGGGATGCCGCATCGCAGCAGGTGCTGGGCTTTGTTTATCAGCTGGATGATGCCAGTTGGCAATTGGCGGGCTTTCATGAGGATACGCAGGTTTTGCAGGAACTATGCCCCCTGGACTATACGCAGTATTCCTATTGCAAAGGGGAAAACATGCTGCTGCTTTCTGAGCGGTATCATACCTATATCGTTTCCATGGATGGCGTAGAAAAGGAAATTCCTGGCGTGCCGCCCATGGATGCGCTCACCTGCCTGGGAAAGGGTTGCTATGCAGGAATCCGAAACCGGAGGTTATGCGTATATTCAGAGCTTGAGGTTGCATCAGGCGAGATCAGCATCCTTGGTTACTCCTCACGTTATGACAGCGACTTCTCCCAGAAAACAGGGATCTCGGTTGTTGAACGCTCATGCCAGGGCGAATCCATTATGGAGGATGTTGCCACCGCCCTGGTTACCCAGGATGGGTCCATAGACATCTTTGCCATATGGACAGAAGAAGGCTTGGGGTTTTTCAAGCAAAAAGGGTTCTTTGACGACTTGCAATGCAGTCCCATATTGCAGGAGGCTTTGTCAGAAATGTTTCCTGCGATTCAGAAAGCCGTGCAAACGGATGACCAACGCATTGCCGCTTGGCCTGTGGAAGCATATATCACACTGATGACGCAAGATACAGAAATGCTGCAACGCCATGGCTTTGAAACTGTTACCACATGGGAGGAAGCGCTTGATGTGATTTCCAGCCTGGGAAAGGAAAACTTTTTTCAAGACAATCATTATGTTCCATTCAATACCTGCGCTTATGATCGGGCAAGCGTTTTATCGTTTTTCGCACAGGAATATATGTTGGGATTTTATGCCGAGCATGCGGAAATTACCTTTGATACGGAAGATTTCCGAAGGCTGGCAGAGAAAATCCTGAATACCGTTCCATTGGAAGATCCCTATCCGCGAACGGATGGTTATGAAGATGCGCTGTTCTGCACCAGCTATTCCAATCTGATACGCGCCACCCAGCTGGCGCCTTTGCGTATCAGCGCGGAGGAGGCTACGCGCATCAACGCATCCTTCCGCGTATTGATCCTGAATCCTTACTCTCCTCATAAGGATGAGGCGCTGAGATATATGGAATACATGGCAACCAAAAGGACTGCGGAAGACTATTTTCTTTATGAAAGCATGAATCAACCCATGATCAATCAGGCAACGCTTCAGCAACTCGAAATGACGGATCAGAAGATTGCAGATGCACAAGACGCCATTCCTGATCCCAGTAAGGAGCGTGAGCGCCTTGCATTGCTTTCCCAACTCGAGCAGGAGCGGCAATTCCTCGAAAGTGAACTGTATATTGTGTCGGCGAAGGATATTCAATCTTATGCAATGGTGAGCAAAGATTTCGTGATCCTGGAAAATTCGGAGCTTCTCTATAATGATCGGATAGAAGCATTGGTTTCTCAAGTGGCGCAAGGCGCCATTTCATTGGATCAGTTTATTGATAAAGCCGATGCTTATGTACAAATGGTTATTCAGGAGGGAAAATGAAATGTGTAGCATAAGCTCCTTTTTCAGCGCAAAAGCAAAACGCATCCTGACGGTTCTCTCCGCTTTCCTGATTGCCCTGCCGGCCAGCGGTTGCTGCGCAACCAGCAAGATCGACGTACTATCCTTCCCTGGGCCGTTTCACGGCGTGGAGGAACAAGCGCTGGACATCAGCCCGGACCGGTCTGGAAACTTCTATCTGTTAACCCGCGAATGCTTGTATTTTTATGATGCACGCAGCCATGCTCTTGAAAAGCTCGCGGACAATGATCGCGGCTTGCAACAGATTGCATCGAATCGCAAAATAATCGTAGCTTGCTCGGAAAGCCAGGATGTTTATCGACTGGAAAACAATCAATGGGCGTATCTCACCCATATTCCTGATACTGTGGAGGAGATGGGCAAATATAATGGCTACATAGATCGCCCTGGAAAAATCACGTTATCCGAGGAGGAGCTTTTCTACTTTTATGGAGATGAGGACGCCAATGTTTTTCTTTGCTCCTACCAGCTTTCAGAGGGAACCTACACGTATGTGGATATCCCCTTTTTGAAGCCTTGGTGTACGTATGACTGGCAGCAAAATGCGCTGGTTGGCATCATCCACGAAGGCGAGAAAGACTATATGGCACAGTATGATTTGGGTACGAAGACGCTTTCCAAGCTGTTTCCGGTGGAATACCCTGGCTATGTATTGTGTTATGATGTCTATCATCATCGCGCAATTTCAGGAGATCGCGCAGGGATTGTTCTAACGCTTGAGAATGAACAGAAGTACCTGTTGCAGGAGATTCCCGGTACATCCGCCCTGTATGTGATCGACCAGCAAACGCTTGCAGGCATTCGATATATTCAGACGGAAAGGCAGGAGGTTTCCCTGTACCATTATGATCTTGCATCAGCGCAGGCCTTTTCTTATGATTAATGCCTACGGATGCTGTCCGCCTATGGCGCAATCACGAGGAAAGTATGGGCATACGCATGCCCTCCTACCGTGCAAGCACATACGATATCTTTTTAGGATATAAAAAAACATGTTTTTTTCAACAGTCTGAGGGGCTGTTGAAAAACAGAAATTTTGCAACGGCCCCGGCGCAAAGGGACTTGCCGGCAAAGCCGTCGGATATGAATAAAAGTCGGAAGAGCTGCAGCCCTTCCGACACCTCCCCGGGGTTTTTGACAGTCTATCTAATCTTTCATATTTTGCATCAGCTTGAAAAAAAAGCACGCCCTTCCCAACAGTCGGATGCTTTTCATCCCTGCATGTGGGCCAATTCCTCCAGGCCGCGGTGCGTCAAATAAGGGGTGAGCACGACCCAGTGCGCCCGCAGAAACGCTGCCTTGGCCGCCCGGAGTTCCTCCGGGGCATGCATCCGGGGACGCACCTGGTTGCGCAGCCAGGTCATATGGGTCAACAGCAGCATGGACAGCACCGTTTCCCGGACCTCCGGGGTGAACTCCGCGCGAAACAGTCCCTGGTCCGTGAGATCGCCCAAGCCCTGCAAGAGCCTGCCGCGAAGGTACTGATGATGCTCCGCGTTCCGCCGGTCGCCGGCAAAGGCATCGTCCAGAAAGAAGAACGAATTGCCAAGGAGCGTATCCAGCATCCGGGAAAGCATCTCGTCGATCTGGGTCAGGGATACCACCGGCGCATCCATCCGCGTCCGGGCGAAGGATTCGTCCATGAGTTCTTCCAGGATTTGCTGCTTGCGGGGAAAATAATAGGTCAGGTTGCCTACAGCCATGTGAAGCGCTTCCGCCAGCTGGCGCATGGAAACCCGGTCATATCCTCGGGTATTGAACAAGTAGCGGGCCGTAGCCAGCATTTCCTTTCTCTCCGGCGCGGTGGCCATGGACGGTTCTCCTTCCTGGCACAGCCGCAAACCGGAAAAATATACTTGCATCCCGGAAAGGGCTATGCTATAATATCTCTGTTTGGTAAGGGCGCTGTGCCCTAAGTACCGGGCCGGTGTGTTGGAATTGGCAGACGAGACGGACTCAAAATCCGTTGTCAGCGATGGCGTGTGGGTTCGAGTCCCACCACCGGCACGAGGCTGGACCTGCAGGCGATTGGCTGCAGGTCCTTTTTTGTGGCACGGAAGCGCAAACGGCCCGCAGGATGCGCAACCGCTGGTTGCGCCGGCCTGGAAAGTAAAATTGCTGGCTATTCCGGGGCTGTTTTGATATAATCAACCCATCGAACAGCATGGGAGGGCGTTGTCCATGACCCTGGAAATCGCCGCACGTTTAACGCAACTGCGCAAAGAAAAGGGACTGTCCCAGGAGGATCTGGCTGCGTCCCTGGGGGTAAGCCGCCAGGCCGTATCCAAATGGGAGCGCGGAGAATCCGCTCCCGAGCTGGAAAACCTCATGGCTCTGGCGGAGCTGTACGGCTGCACGCTGGACCATCTGGTGCATCCGGGCGAAGCGGCCGCCAATGACGGCGCTAGCGCCGAACAAACCGGCGACCCCGGCGCAAAGGCGGAAAACGCCGGGCCGGACCCGGCGCTGCCCCACGGCAGCTTTTACGACCGGCCCCGGTTCCGCCAGGATTTTCCCTATCCTCTGCTGGTCACGGTGAGCTACCTGGCGCTGGGCTTCCTTTTCGGCCTGTGGCATCCGGGATGGATTCTGTTTCTGACCATTCCCCTGTACTACTTGCCGGACAGCGAGCGGGGGTACGTGCGCCTGCTGGGAAATCCGGTCATGGTGACCATCATCTATCTGCTGCTGGGAGTCTATTGCAACCTGTGGCACCCTGGTTGGCTGATCTTTCTGGCCATTCCGCTGCTGAACCGTTTCAGCCGCAGGTAAGGCTGCCTGGGTTCGGCGGATGGCCGGCCGCGCAAGGATGCGCCTCCCGAAGAGCGCGGCTCCGGGAGGCGCATCCTTTTATTGCGGCTGTAACCCCATTTCCTCCAGGCCGGCCATGGCATCCGCGGCGGTCATGTGCAGAAAGGTCGCCTGCTGGGCAAGCACGCCCGTCCCCGTATCCATCATGGTGACCAGGGCAGACCATGCTTCTCCGCAGGCAAGGAGCACCAGCTGGTTATCCCCCTCCCAACCCTCAGGCAAGGGTAGGCTCTCTCCCGCCATGGCGATGCTTTGAGCGGCGATATGGGCCGCTCCCAGGGTACTGCCCAGCCTGATGCCGATGCTGCTGATGATTCGCTGCCGGGCCAGGGGAAGCAGCTCTTCCGGCAGCTCCGCAGCTTCCGGGCCCAGCAGGTTGTCCGCCTGGGCGCCCGTAACGGTGTAGCGGGCGGCTTCCTGTGCCTGATCCGCGGCGGCAAACCCGTCCAGAAGTTCCGCGATTTCCGCGCTTCCGCCCATGAGCGCCCGCCAGGCCGGACTGCCGGCCAGATCCTTTACCTGACCGGTCAGGCGCAGGCTTTCGTCGGCGATCCAATCGCTCTCCCGGGCGCGGGCCGCAAAAGGCAGGCACAGGCAAAGCGCCAGAGCCGCCGCGAGCAAACGCTTGCGCATGTTCAGTCACCTCCTTGGGCAAAGTCCAATAGCATTCGCTGCAACTTCTCCACGGAATACGCCTGACGGTCCGCCATGGCCCATTCCTCGGGCAGTCCATAGCCGTAGCAGGCGGCCACGGTGGGCAGGCCGTTGTCCCGGCCCGCCAGGATGTCGCCCCGGCGATCCCCCACCATCAGCGCCCGCAGGGGACGCATCTGGGCTAGTACCGTTCCCAGAGCTTCCGTCTTGGTCTTGCCGGGAATCATGGGCTGCACCCGGGAGAAAAATCCCGCAATGCCCGTCACTTCCATGGAAAGGCGGAGATACTCCTCCAGGCCGTTGCTCACGATCACCAGCTCCGCCTGCCCGGACAGGGCTTGTAGCATTTCCCGCACGCCGGGGAAAAGCCGCTGCCAGGCCGGAACGATCTCCAGCTCAATCCGCTGTCGGGTGCGCAGGTAATCCTCCGCCATTTCGGCGGGAATGCCCAGCACCGCTACGGATTCCTGGTAGGTGGGTCCGTTGCACCGGGCCAGCTCGGCATTGGATTTTTCCGGCAGGCCCAGCTCCGTCAGGGTACGGCGAAGCTGTTCGATGCACAGGGGCATGCTGTCCGCCAGGGTGCCGTCCCAGTCAAAAAAAATAGCTGTTTTCGGGCCCAGGGGCATGGTCCGGGGGCATAGTCCCCCATGGATATATTCCATCATCGCGTAGCCTCCGGCGATTCCTTGGCAGGTTGGTTGCGTATCACACAGGTATCATACCACAGCGGCCCTTCCCCGTCAAACGGCGGCGTCAGTTCAGGCGCTGGCTGCGGCGTTGCCCTTCCCGTCCATGAAGCGGAAGGGAAAAGGTTTCCGGCCAGCGCCGCCGTACCCAGACGGCGAGCAATCCCTCCAGCCCCAGCAGCGCAGCGGCCAGCGCCGCCAGGGAAGCCACGTATCCCCCATGGCTTCCCTCGCCAAGCACCGCCAGAGGCGTGCCTGCCACGGGCAGGTTCAGGAACAGATAATTGGTGCCCGCCAGATGATTCAGGCTTAGAGCCACGCAGGCATGAAGGGCCAGAAAGCCGAAGGCCGCCGCCGCGCTTTCAGGCCGTGGACGCCAACCCAGGGCAAGGGGCAACCAGGGACCGGCCACCACCGCGCAGTGAAGCAGATGAAAGCAGAAGGCCATGAGCATGGGCTGATCGCACGCCACGATGGCCGGAAACAGCAGCGCTCCCATCCCCCCCGGTACACCCAGGTACAGGCAGATTTCCCATAGCCGCCGGGAACCGCTCCGCAGGGCGGGATAGAGCAGCACGCCCATCAGGCTGCACAGGTGCAGGGGAAGCGCCGTGCCCAGGTGAAACATGCCGTTCCCTGCCAGGAGGAGCAGCTGCCCGCCCATGGCGCACAGCACCGTCACGCCCAGCAGCAGGGCATAGCGGTTGTACAGGTTTCTGGCCGCATGCGCCTGCCCCACATGACGCAGCATGCGCACACGCCGCATTCCCTGCCCCACCAGCGTTCCCAGAAGCGCAAGCATCAGGAATTGCATACCTTCACCTCAATGTCAGTATGCAGCGGGAAGGGCGGATATATGCAGTTTTCAGCAAGCGTAAGGCCGGCGCTTTATTTGCGCCGGCCTCAGCGTGTCAAAAAAGTGGCGTTGCCACTTTTTTGCGGAAGCACCTTCGGCCAACCAGAGGTCGTCCGAAGGTGTAAGGAATTGATTTTGCAAGCAAAATCAACAACCCGCCCCGCCGGCAAAGCCGTCGGATACGAATGAAAGTCGGAGGAGCTGCGGCCCCTCCGACACCTCCCTGGGTTTTTCAACAGTCCGAGGCCGGCGCGTTGTTCGCGCCGGCCCGGGATTGCGGCGGTCAGGGAACCGCCGCAGGTATCGTAAGGCGACCGGAGCCGCTTCTTTTCCGTGTTTTTTCCGCTGCCCGCGCTCAAGCAGCCATGCAGGCAAAGCGGATGATGAAGATGATCGCCAGAATGGCGGTCAGGGGGCTGATGTCCTTGACCTTACCGGTACACAGCTTGAGCAGGGTGTAGGAAATCAGGCCGAAGGCAATACCGGTGGCGATGGAGTACGCGAAAGGCATCATGACGATGGTCAGGAAGGCGGGGATGGCCTCGGTCATGTCGTCCAGCTCCAGGGACTTGATGGAGGAGAGCATCATCACACCCACAATGATGAAAGCGGGCGCGGTAGCAGCGGAGGGCACGATGCCCACCAGGGGCGCCAGGAACAACGCCACCAGGAACAGCACCGCCGTCACCAGGGAGGTCATGCCCGTACGGCCGCCCTCGCTGATACCCGTGGAGGATTCCACATAGGTGGTTACCGTGGAGGTGCCCATCAGCGCGCCCACGGCGGTACCGATGGCGTCGCACATCATAGCTTCCCGCATGCGGGGCATGTTGCCGTCCTTGTCGATCATGCCGGCCTTGTTGGCGGTGCCCACCAGGGTGCCGATGGTGTCAAACATGTCCACCAGGGAGAAGCTCAGCACGATCATGATAATGGAGAAGATGCCGCCCAGCAAACCGTTGCTGGTGTCGATCAGTCCAGAGAAGTCCAGCTTGAACAGGCCGTTGTTCACCCAGCTGCCAAAGTCCGGCAGGCTCCAGCTGAAGTTGCTCACGTTGGTCACGCCCATGGGAATGCCGATGATGGTGCTCAGGATAATGGAGATCAGGATGGCGCCCTTGACCTTCATTTTCATCAGCACGCCGGTAATCATCAGGCCGATGAGGCACAGCAGCGCCCCAGCAGTATCAATGTTCCATACATTGAAGGAGTGCAGCGCCACGGTGGTGGAATCGCTGGCCTGGATCACCTTGGCGTTGAGCAAGCCGATGAGGGTGATGAACAGGCCGATACCGGCGCTGATGGCGATGCGCACATTCTTGGGAATGGCGTGGTAGATCGCTTCACGCAGGCCAAAGGCGGTAATGACGATGAACAGCAGGCCGGAAATGAACACGATGGCCAGCGCCTGGCTAAAGGAGTAGCCGCTGCCCAGCATCACCGTGTAGGCGAAGAAGGCGTTCAGGCCCATGCCGGAAGCCTGGGCAAAGGGCAGCTTGGCATATACCGCCATGAGCAACGTGCCCACAAAGGCGCTCAGGCAGGTGGCCACAAACACGCTGCTAGCCACCGCGGCGGCCATTTCCGTCTGACCGGTGATGACGTAGAATTGGTTCAGGATGGTGGGATTCACGAAGATGATGTACGCCATGGCGAAGAAGGTCGTCAAACCTGCCATGATTTCCACCTTCATGGACGACCCGGCGGCGGTCACGCCAAAGAACTTGTCCAGACCGCTCACTTTCTTCTGCTGTGTCACGGATGATTCCTCCAATACATTTTTACCGCTTCCGCGGTGGAAAGAACGAAAGGAAGTATACCACAAATTCCGAAAATTTCCACACTTTTTTCAATAAAACAAAAATTTTGTTCGGAAAATTGCAGGGCAGGGTTCGCGCATGCCCTGTCCTGCGGCGCGAACGCGCAAAATATATCAGACCGCTGGCAAAATATTTTGTCAACGGTCCGAAGCGATTCAAGCCGCATTCCGAATTTTCAAAAAATCAAAAAAGCGGCGGAGAGGCCGCGGCCCCTCCGTCACCTGCCCGGGGTTTTTTCATAGCCTGATTCGCGTCCGCGGGCGCGGCCAAAGGGCTTTCCGATCGTTCCGCAACCTCAATCGTCGCGGCGTTACGCCGCTCGTTTCGGTTGAGAAAGGCAGGCATGCGCAACCGCGAGGCCGGTTGGCCGTCGGCGGATTGCCTTTTCCAGCG
>CALVVZ010000078.1 GCA_944364075.1 uncultured Clostridia bacterium | reverse complement strand
TTCTTGCGTCTCTTCTCTGTATCGTTTTCAAGGTTCGGCGCCCCTCTCGCAAGGAGCTTGTATATCTTATCAAATCACCCCCCACTTGTCAACCCCTTTTTTGAAGTTTTTGGGGAGAAATTTTGTATTTCGCGTCTTTCTGAACGATATACTGTATGCAAAGTTTATCGTTCGCCTATGGATACTATATCTTGTGGCGTGTGCGAGATAGATGTCAAGGCTATTCGCGTCTATCTATGCAAAAAACTGTGGAATTGTGGGAAGGCTGTTTTCAGTGTGGGAAAAGGTAGGGCTTTGGGAAATTCAGAAAGGTGTTTTTCTTGGAGCGCGGCTGCGCCGGCCAGGGGGGGCAGGGGGGATTCCGACCTCCCCCCTATGCCCCCCTGGCCCCCCTATACCCCCTTCAAACGGCCGAGGGTGTCCCCCCGGACCCCCCTTGTTCCGCTGCGGGCACTTCCCCTTGTCCCTGGGCCGCAGGAGCCGCCACGGGCTCCCCGTCGGGTTTTGATCTCAGTCCGCTACCAATCGGGAACCGCAACGAACACCTTCTTTTCACGGCAGCTTTGCTGCGGCATGTTCCGTCGCATGGTATTCCTGTCGCAGCAGCTTCTTGCCACTACATCAAAAATCCCCCGACGCTATGACGTCGAGGGAAAGAGCAACTGCGCTGAAAGGGCGCATGATTCTCTGATGCGCTAAAGCATGTCAGCCTGCACGTTCTTCTCACAGGCTCAGCTGTTTGCTATGCGCCCCAACAAAGGCAACGCCCCGTTTATGCTTAGAAGGGATCATAAAGGAAGGTTTGCCGGTGGATCAACAGCGCCTCCATCAAAGGCGTCATGCGGCGTACATGGCCACGGGACATCATGGCAAATTCCGCCAGATTCATTTTCCCGAGTATTAACAGTGTCAGACCACCAATATCCGTTTCCAGGTCTGCCTGCTCGTCCCCGGCATCCTCCACGCGAAGCTCCAATCCATCTCCTAGCACCCGGAAAGTTCCGTTATTCTCCGGGATCTGTCCATCCGCCACCTTCACGGTAAAGCTTTCCGGCAATACCGGCGCAGGCAAAAGCGCCAACGCCCGGCGCACATCCAGAACGCGCGCCATGCCGTTGCAGTAGGTACGCTCCTGAAGCACATGAGGTTCGCGCATCAGAAAACGCAGTTCCAGGTCTGCGGGCACTGCCATACGCACCTGCCGGTATTCGTTACCGCCTCGAAGCATGGCAAAAATTGCCTCCATGCCCTCTGGATTGATCCAGGCCATATCCAGCAAATGCAGTTGTCCCCGTTCTCCCCGAGGTTCTATCTCCCCTACCCACCAGGCAATGGGATTTTCCTGTGCGTCACGAAACAGGTACAAATATTTCAATTGTTCCCAGGGCGTTCCGCTCCATTTGCTCTTCCAGCGCGCTTCGTCCCGATGCACGGAAAAATTCCGCTCCCGGGCATAGATTTCATAAACCTGCCGCACGGCTTCCCGTCCGCTTTCGTCCTCCGGCAGCACCAGCTCCGTGTATGCAGCCCGGCGCAGATCCTGCCGCAGCTCACGGGGATCAAACGTAGCTTCCCGCGTCACCTGTGCCAGTTCATAGCCAAATTTGCGGTAATATGCATGGCTGAAAGGATATAGTGCGCTGAACACATAGCCCTCCCGGCGTGCTCGGGGCAGTCCTTCCTCAAACAGCGCGCGGATGCCGCCTGCGTTACGGTGTCCGGGATGGCTTACCACGCCGCCAATGCCCAGCAGTTTGACTTCATGTCCATGGAAGTGGCAGCCCATATCCAGCTGAATCATGCCGCTGCACAGCTTTCCCTGATCATCAAAGGCGCCACGGTACTGCCGCTGTTGCGTTTCCGTTTCCACGGCGATGTCAGCGCTTTCGTCCCGGTAGGGATAGGTAAAGCACAGGGAACACAGCCGTCCATACTCCGCACGTTCCTCCGGACGTATCTGACGTATCTCCAAAGGCCCTTTCCTCCTTATGCGTCCGTCTGCTCCATCAGCGTCAGGTGGTGGCTGAACAGTCCGTCCATGGTGGGGCACCGCTGCGTCAAATCAAAGCCCTCGCCATCCTCCAGGAAATCCCGCAGGCTCCGCCGTCCGTAAACCAGCCGGGTCAGCGCACGCATGTTCATTTGCATATCGTAGTTTTGTTCTGTCTCGATCACGGTTTTCCCTTCCGGCTGGCAGGAAATCAGATATTTTCCGTTGTTCTGCGGTATGTGCGCATCCGTTACCTCCAGCACAAAGCTGCCGTAAGCGGCCGTATTGGGCAACGCCTCCAGCACCTGGCGGGCATTAAGAATGCGCGCCAGGGTGACTCCATCCTTCGCATCCGTCTTGACCTTTCCCATCACCGCGTTCTGATTCAAGGGGATATAGTCCATGTCCATCAGCGGTCCCGGTCTGGCCGTGCGCAAGGTAGATACCATGGTGCCCATGCGATACATGGCGCGAAGGGATTCCACCTCCCGCTCCTCACGGGTACGCAGGCGGCCATACAGCAGCGCCAGCGTCACCCCGCAGCCCGCGCTTGTCAACTGAATCATCAGCCCGTAAAAGCGAAGGCGCATAAACTCGGGGCTGCGCAGCTCCACCAGCGTGGCGGGCGTCTGCCAGCACTTCCAGAAAGCGGTGGCAATCTCCTCCCATTCCACCAGCACCGCGGGAATCCATTCCGGAAAGGTATATACCGGTTCGATAAGATACTGCATCAGCAGCGCAACCACCCCGGCACACAGCAGGTAGCCCATCCCGAGCATCAGCGTCTGTCCCGTAAAGCGCGGCATCAGCCGAATGGCATAGCTGCTTTTGAGCCTTTCCTTATCGTCGCGCAACGCATCATGGACCCGCCGGTTCAGGAAGCGCACCGCCCGAAGAGTCAGCGTCATGCCGCTGAGAAACAGCAGCAGCCGCAGCCAGAGCTTCGCGCCCATACTTTCCTTTCCCAGGTCAATCATATTGCCGCCGCT
This sequence comes from uncultured Clostridia bacterium, assembly GCA_944364075.1. GTDB lineage: Bacteria > Bacillota > Clostridia > Christensenellales > Aristaeellaceae > Egerieenecus. The sequence goes on along the minus strand of CALVVZ010000078.1, from coordinate 9,909 downwards.
CTGCCAGGAATCCATGGCCGACTTGAAGGCTACGGAGGCGCCCGTCCCGGCGATAGGTTGGGCGCTCACCATCAGCGCGTCCACCGTAAGCTCCAGCGAGGCAACGGACGCCAGCGGCACATAGGCCCCGGCATCAGTCAGATCGCCCACCTGCTTCTGGTGGCGCACGATACCAATGACCCGATATTCCTTGCCCGCAAGGGTCACCGTGCGCTCCAGCGGATCGCCGATATTAAACAGCAGCAATGCCAGCTGCTCATCCAGCAGCATTACATCCGCCCCCTGCTCCAGCTCTTCAGGAAAGAACAGCCGTCCGTAGCGCAGGTACTTGGGGCGCAAGGTAAAGGAATTCTCCCCCAACAGCTCCAGCCGCCCCTGTGCGCCGTTGCCTATGTCCGACTGAAGGGACTGTTGATCCACCACGCCCGTGAGCGTGTATGCGCTCACGTTGCCGCTCAACCCCTCCATAGCGCTCTTGAGCTGCTCACCCCGTTCTATCAGCGATTTGTTGGGCTGCTGCGTTTCGTTGCTGCCGGTATCGGTTTTTTCCTGTTCCGGTCCGGGAGCCTCCACCAGGTACTGCAGTTGATTGCCCACGCTGTTTACCGCCAGTACGCAATAGGTCAGCGCCGCCGATAGAAGCAGAAGGAGTATGAGCTTTCTCCAAGGTTTCTTCTGCATACGCTCCTCCTTCGGCTATCAGTTCACATACTCCATGACCGTCTGACCATCCGTCAGCGCGCGGTCTTCCTTATCCGCAATCTGCTGGTAGCTCAGATCCTCCTCAATGGAAACATACTTGTCGCTGCGTTCCGCCACGGTAACGCGGGTTTTGACCACCTTCATGCTGGAAGAGGAAAGTACGCCACCCCAGCTGCGCTGGATCAGGTAGACGTAATCAGAGCCTTCACCCTCGTTGCGGACTGCGCTGGCAGGCAGCAGCGTGGTGCTCTTGCTGGCGCGGTAGGTGATACTGACTTCCACGCCACCGTCCATAATCGCCCGGCGGATGGCAGAAGAACCCGTTTCCGCCATGCTCTCCGGCAAAGTAATCAGCATATATTTGCTTCCGTCCGTCTCGGTACCCACCTTCTCCACGGTAGTCCGTTCCTCGCCATAGGTGTTGGAATTGATCGTTGCCTTTGAACCTTCGGTGACATTGCGTTTATTGTCGTTGAGGGTTGCCTTAAGCACCGGGGAAGTGCCTTCCCCGCTGATGGCGTAGGCCAGTTTCGTGCCGTCGTAGGTATCCCCCTCCGCCACATCCACGGATACGATATAGCCATCCCGGGGCGCGGTGACCTTGGAAAGGGTCGCGTTGCGGCTGTCCAGGGCTACCATCTGCTCCTGTAGATCATTCAAGGCTTCCAGGGCGGTATTGCGGTCTTTGATGTACTTGAACACATCGTCGCTCACCCGGAGCTTGCGGTTTTCATACACCTCAAAAAAAGCGGTTCTGGCTGCCTCCACCGCGCCTTTGGCGGCTACGGTCTTGTCAACCGCCTGGGCAATCTCCGCGGGCACGTCTTTGAGCGCCGCCAGCTGCTTGTTCCATTCACTGGGATCGCCCGTAAGATTAATTCCCGCCTGCATGGCCGCAAAGCGTGTTTGATAAGTCAGCTCGGCCAGCTTATCCTGGCTATCCAACAACTCATCATACAACTCGTTCTGCTTGCTTTCCTTGGACAGTTTACGATTGGCGATGTCCAGGTCCAGCAATTCCTGGGATTTGGTCTGGTAATCCTCCTGGAGTTTTTTCATGTCTTCCTCATAGCCCGGCAGATGCGCCGTGAAAATGGTTTCCCCGGCAGCGACCCAATGGCCCGGTTGCACATAGACCTTTTCGATCACAATATTACTTTTGGTCGCGTCCTCCAGGATAATCTCTTCTTTTTCGGGGAATTCCACCGTGGCCTGGAACTTCATTTCCTGCTCGAACCTGCCCGTGGAACCCGTGACAATCTGCACCTTAGGCGTGGTGATGGTCTGCACGGTGCGTGCGAAGAACATACAAAGGGCCACCACCACCGCCAGCACAATCAGGCCCTTCATGGCAAAACGCTTAAGTTTCATCGTGGTATCTCTCCTCCCGCTATGGCATCTTTACTTCAATTCGCTCAGCTGCACGCCCTGGAGGATATCCTCCTGGAAATACAGATAAATCAGCATGGTAGGCAGAATATACAGCGCCGAACCCGCAAAGGCCACGTCCGCGCCTTCGGTGGAAATCTGGTTAAACATCACCGACAGCGGCTGCGCCGAGGAGTTGTTGGCCAGGTACACCAGGGGCTGTTCCACCATATTCCAGCAGTCCGCAAAGGACAGCGCCGCCGCCGCACCCAGGATGGGCTTGCACACCGGCAAAATCACGTGTACAAAGCCGCGTACCGGACCGGCGCCGTCAATCATCCCCGCCTCCAGCAGCCCGCTGGGCAAACCCACCATGAACTGCCGCAAAAGAAAGATATAGAAGGGCGAAAAGATCATCGGCAGAATCACCGCCCAGGGCGTGTCCATCAGGCCCAGGGTGCGCAGCGTAATCACGCTGGGCGCCATGGTCACCTGGAAGGGCAGGACCATCAGCATCATGATTAGCACCATGAGCATGTTTTTGCCGCGGAACTCGAAGCGGCTCAGCGCATAGGCTGTCAGCGGAATCACCAGTCCCTGCCCGGCCAGAATGGCGGCGGTATACGTCACCGAGTTGCAAAACAGCTGCAGGTAGCTGGGCTCCTCGATGAGTATTTTATAATACTGCCGCAGGGAAAATACCGCCGGCGAGAGCGGCACATCCATCCAAACGGATACGTCATAGTTACCCCGCTGGTTCAGAAAGCTGGTAATCTCCCCCTTGGGGAAGAACGAATACAGGAAGGTAAATACGATGGGCAGCAGAATCAGCGCGCACAGCGCCGTCAGCACGAGAACGGAGATATAGTATCCCAACCCGTGCCGCCTGCGATGCCGCACGCGCCGCACCGTTCTTTGCGTCATGCCGTTTCCTCCCCCCGTACTGCCTTCACCCGATACATCAGAATGAACATCACGATCACCAGCACCGCAAAAGAGTAGGCGGCAGTTGTCACATCCTGATAGTCCAGCTTGGCAAACTTGTTATTCATAAAGTGCTGCAAGGTATACACCGCGTCGTCGGGATAGGACCCGCCGATGAAATACACTTCCTTGAATATCTTGAAAGCATTCACCCATGCCAGCACAAACACCAGAAACGCCGTAGGCCAGATCTGCGGCAGTGTGATTCGGAACGCCTGGGTCAGGCCTCCCGCGCCTTCCAGGGAGGCATACTCATACAAGCTGGGATGTACCGTCGCCAGCGCCGCGGAAAACAGCACCACGGAGAATCCGAGGTTCTTCCATATGTAGAGCAGCACGACCGGCGCACGGAGCGCGTTTCCCTCCAGCCACAGCACCCGTTCCAACCCCATGCCCACCACCAGGCGGTTGACAACCCCGCCGTAGTCGAACATGGTCAGCCAGATCAACAGCAGTGCCGAAGACGGCATCAAGTAGGGCATCAGCAAAATATTGCGGAAGCCCGTACTGCGCTCCTTGAGGCTTTTAAGCATGGCTGCCATCAAAAAGGACAAAAACCAGATGGTAGGCGCGCAAAGTACGGACAGCTCCAACGTATTGCGCAGTCCCATCTGAAACATGGGGTTTTGCCATACGCGCAGGTAATTGCTGAAGCCCACATAATTGTTGGCAAAGCTGCCGTCCGTCACGGAATAATACACGCCTCCAAAAAAGGGCACCACATAAAAAACCAGGATGCCCAGCATGCCCGGCAGCATCAGCAGCCAGACGATTTTCTTTCGGTGAAACAACCTTCCGCCTCCCCTTGCCCATCCTGCCGGACCATTCCGCAGCAGGACAGTTGATTCGCTAACAGTCTCGCGTTACGAAACGAACGTCACCCCGCCATCCGTTTCCCTCCGCTCTTGTTCTTTATAGCAACGGCGCTTCCCTGCTATTTCTTCCACAAAATGCCTGGTATCTTGAAAAAAACTGAAAAAAAGGCGAAAGCGAGGCGCTTCTTCCCATCGAGAGCTCCTCGCTTTCGCCCCCTTTTGTCCGGGCATGCATCCCTTCGGATTTACTCCAGCAGTTCCACCTGCTCATATAGGTTCGTAAGCGTTTGCAACAGCTGCGTCTGATAGTCCCCGGTAGTCATGCCGGTAATCAGCTTTGTTTCGTATTCATCCAGCAACGTATACAACCCGGAGAAAGTGCTTTCCTGCACCATCCAGCCCGAAGCGCCCTCCAGGCCCACGTTCAGGTCATTGATCGTCTGCATACTGTACACATGCTGACGGATTTTCCCCAATGTGCTGGAAGAGCCGGAACCCGCCGTGCGCGACAAGGTGTTGCACAGCTGCAGGGCATTGCCGCACTCCGTCTGTATCTTCTGCACAAAAAGTTCATGGGCAGAGGATTGATAGCGCATGGCGTTTCCGCCGAAAATGGCCAAGGCGATCACCGCTACCATCAGCAACAAGGTAAATATGGTCTGCACGCGCCTGCGGAGCTGACTGCTGCTGTTATCTCCGCCCCGCATATGGGGAGAATACCGGTACATATGTCCTCCTCCTCATCGGATCAGGTTCAGGCAATGCCGCACAAATCCTCAAGTTCATCGGAAAAAATGCCTTCGCCACCGCGCCGGCTCCTGTGTGCGGTATTGCCCTACGTTTCAACAACTTATGTTAACATATTTTCTCTTTCCCGTAAAGAGGCGGCCCATACGCTCCGCAGGCACGGCAGGGTTACGCCGTCGCTTCCGGCGCATCCAGTACCTCTGCCACAATATAGCGCGGGCGGCGTTTTGTTTCGTTATAGATTTTGCCAATATATTCACCGATCACGCCCAGGCTCAGCAACTGAATCCCCCCCAGCGCCCAGATGGAACATGCCAGAGAGGTCCAGCCGTCCACCGTGTGTCCGGCCAGCTTGCGCACCAGGAAATACAGCAGCATGATAACGCTGACGCAGAAAACCACCGCGCCCAGCATCAGAATCATGCGGATGGGTTTGACCGAAAAAGAAGTAATACCGTCCATGGCAAAGGCAATCATTTTCTTCAAAGGATATTTGGATTCTCCCGCAAAGCGCTCCCCCCGCTCATAAGGAACCTGCGCGCTCTGAAAACCCACCAGGGGCACAATGCCGCGCAGAAAAAGATTGACTTCGCTGAACTGCCCCAGCGCTTCCGCCGCCCGGCGGCTCAACAGCCGGTAATCCGCATGGTTGTACACAATATCCACGCCCATGAGCTGCATGAAATGGTAAAAGCCCTCCGCCGTCACCCGCTTGAAAGCGGTGTCCGTTTTTCTGGCGGAACGCACACCGTACACCACCTCCGCGCCTGCCTCATAGGCTTCCAGCATCCGGTCCATGGCGTTGATGTCATCCTGCAGGTCCGCATCCATGGAAACGATCACGTCCGCGTGCTTGGCAGCCTCCATCAAACCCGCCAGCAGCGCGTTTTGATGGCCGCGGTTGCGGCTGAGCTTGAGTCCCGAAAACAGCTCCGGATGCTCCTGGTGCAGCTCCGCGATGATTTCCCATGTGCGGTCCTTGGAGCCGTCGTTGACAAACAGCGCCCGGCTATTGGCCGCAATCCGCCCCGCCTCCGCCAGTTCCCGCAGCTTGGCAGCCAGGCGGGAGGCTGTTTCCCGCAGAACTTCCTCTTCATTATAGCAAGGTACGACCACATATAGTCTGGCCATGCCAATCCATCCTTTCTTATGACGGTCTTTTTTATCATAGCCGCCTCCGCCATGCTTGTCAAGGCGGCGCGGAATGTGTACAATGAGGCTGTGTTTTCATGAAAGTAACGAATTTCCAGGAGGTTTTCATGCACAAGAATCAGCAAGGGATGCTGCGCGCAGACGCCCTGGGAGCCGATATGGAGGGTATCTGCCGGGACGAGGGTCGCGCCGTGTTTGTCCCCGGCCTGCTGCCCGGTGAGGAAGGCCTGGTCCGCATCGTCAAGGAGCAGAAACGCTTCGCCTTTGGCCGTTTGATGGCGCCGCCTCCGACGCCCTCGCCTCAACGGCGCGCCCCGGACTGCAAGGCATATCCCCGTTGCGGGGGATGCTCCTGCCGCCATATGCGCTATGCCGCTACCCTGGAGCAAAAGCGCCGGCAGGTAGCTGATTGTCTCACGCGCATCGGCGGGCTTTCCTGCGAGGTGCCGCCTGTGCTTGGCATGGAGCGCCCATATGCCTACCGCAATAAGACCGCGCTGCCCATTGGCGGCACTGCGCAGCAGCCCTTGGCTGGCTTTTTCGCGCCTCGCAGCCACGCGCTGATCCCGCTGACGGACTGCCCCAACGCCATGGCGCCCGCCGGGGAAATACTGCGGGCCTTTCTGGAATGGATGCGCGCCTATCAAATTGCGCCCTATCAGGAAGAAAACCACGCGGGACTATGCCGCCACCTGGTCATCCGCGTCAACCGCCAAGGGAAAGCCATGGTGACGGTGGTCGTCAACGGTTCCACCCTGCCCCACGCGGAGGAACTCTGGGCACGGCTGCAACCGTTGGGCGCGGTCAGCCTGATCCTCAACGGAAACACCCAACGCACCAATGTGATTCTGGGATCATCGTATACAACCCTGTATGGCCTGGATACCCTAGAGGATGAGCTCTGCGGCTCCCGTTTTCAGTTGCATCCCGCCAGCTTTTTTCAGGTAAACCCGGTGCAGACGGAAACGCTCTACCGCCTGGCGCTGGAATTTGCGCAGTTAAAGGGCGATGAGCTAGTTTGCGATCTGTACTGCGGCGCGGGCACCATTTCCCTGATGCTGGCGCGGCACTGCCGCCAGGTGCTGGGGGTGGAAATTGTCCCGCAGGCCATTGAAAACGCCCGCGCCAACGCCCTGCACAACGGTATTTCCAACGTGGATTTCCATTGCGCCCCGGCGGAAGCGTTGCTGCCGCAGCTGGTCGCGCAGGGGCTCCGGCCCCGGGTCATCGTGGCGGACCCGCCCCGAAAGGGCATGGAGTCCGCGGTCATTGATGCCATGGCGCAGGCCGCGCCGGAACGCATCGTGTATGTATCCTGCAACCCCGCCACGCTGGCCCGTGACGCCGCGCTGCTCTGCCGCCAGGGCTATGCCCTGGAAAAGGTGCAAAGCGTGGACATGTTTTGCTGGACCAGCGGCATTGAAACGGTGGCGCTGCTGGTCAGATCATCCAAGCGTTAGCAGCTTTGCGCCCTCATAAAGGAGAAGGATGGCATGCGCATACAGAAACTGACGGCCTGCCGGTGGAGCGATTTGCATACATCCTGCGGCCCTTTCCCGGTGATTGGTAAAATCAGGCCTACGCTTCGGGATGGCGTTTGGTCGTACACGGAAGAGCTTTCTCAGAGCATCTGCTGGAAAACCTACCCTATCTGCACGGTTGACGCCTCTTATCTGGACAGTCCGGACAAGGCAATCTTTCTGGCCTACAGCGATGCGGACGCATGCGTGGGGCAAATCATCCTGCGCAAGGACTGGAACCGCTATGCGTTCATTGAGGATATTGCCGTAAAACCGGCATGCAGGGGACAAGGCTTCGGTACCGCGCTGGTGCAGCGGGCTGCGGTATGGGCACGGGCAGCTTCCCTGGACGGTCTCGCCCTGGAAACCCAGGATAACAACGTACTGGCCTGCCGTTTCTACGCGAAGCTCGGCTTCGTGATTGGCGCTGTCAATACCATGCTGTACAAAAACTTTCCCAAGCCTTGGTGCGATGAAACGGCTGTCTTCTGGTATCTGTCCTTCCCGGCCGCAGCGCCTGTATTGCGTGAAATGGGATAACATTGGCCAATTTGGCAGATTTCGGAAAAATCGTTCGCTTTTTTCGTAAAATCTCTTTCAAGTTTCGACAAGATAGGGTATAATGAGCGTTGGGAAAATCCAAGCGGAATGAGGTTGATGGCGTGACTGATTTTGTTAGCACTTGGAATTCTGATTCTTTCCTGACTTATCCTGTCGGCCCCTTGGGACTGATCGCCATGCATGGTACGGAAGAGCTGGGTGAAAAGGTCAACCAGTGGCTTCTGAAATGGCGGTCCCATACCGAAGAAGCCACCGCTCCCGGCGACATGCGCACCGCCCCCGGCCTGGAGCGGCAAGATTTTTTGATCAAGGTGCATTGTCCCCGCTTCGGTAACGGCGAAGGCAAGGGCATGATCAAGGAATCCGTCCGCGGCTATGACATCTATATTCTTTGCGACGTAGGCGCATACAACTGCACCTACGACATGTACGGTCAGAAAATCCCCATGAGTCCAGATGACCACTTTATGGACCTCAAGCGGATCATTGCCGCCATTGGCGGTAAGGCCAAGCGCATCAATGTGATCATGCCTATGCTCTACGAAGGGCGGCAGCACCGCCGTTCCTCCCGGGAAAGCCTGGATTGCGCCATGGCGCTGCAGGATCTGGAACGTATGGGCGTAAGCAACATTATCACCTTTGACGCCCACGATCCCCGGGTACAGAACGCCATTCCCACCAGCGGCTTTGAATCGGTCATGCCTTCCTACCAGATTTTCAAGGCGCTGCTGAAACGGGACAAAACCCTGCAAATCGACAAGGAGCACATGATGATTGTCAGCCCCGACGAGGGCGCCATCGACCGGAACATCTTCTACTCCTCCGTGTTGGGGCTGGACATGGGGCTGTTCTATAAGCGCAGGGACTACACCCGCATCGTCAACGGGCGCAATCCCATCGTTGCGCACGAATACCTGGGCGACTCCGTAGAGGGCAAGGATGTTTTTGTGGCCGACGACATCATCTCTTCCGGCGAATCCGTCATCGACTTGGCGCGGGAGCTGAAAAAGCGTAAAGCCAACCGCATTTTCGCCGCGGCTACCTTCGCCCTTTTCACCAACGGCCTGGAAATGTACAACAAAGCCTATGAAGAAGGCATCATCGATCGCGTCATCGCTACTAACCTCACCTATCGCACGCCGGAGCTTCAGGCTGCTGACTGGTTTGTGGAAGCTGACATGAGTAAATACATCTCCTACATCATTGCGACCCTGAACCACGATCGTTCGCTGTCCAAGCTGCTTAACCCCTACGACCGTATCCGTTCCCTTCTCGCCCGTTATAATGCCGAGCAAACGGCCTCCGGCATTCGCTTGGTGTAAATCATGTCTGAAAAGGTCATTCGTATTGCCCGGGACGAAGACGTTCTGGAACTTGCCGCACTGAAATCCCGCCACGTACGCATGCTGTACCGCGGCTTTCTTCCGTATGCCCTGCTGGCATACGCTGAACCCGGGAGCTATATCCAGCTGTTCCGGGATTGGGTAAACCATGATTGTCTCCGCCTGGACGTGCTAATGATGGAAGGAAAGCTTCGGGGATACGTTGTATATGGGCCGGAGCAGGCAGAGCAGGGATACGGTCTGATCCAGGAAGCGGCGCTGGATGTCACCTGCGACAGATATGATTACCGTTTTCTGTACGATCATGCCCTGACGGCCCTGCGCGAAAAGGATTACCACCAAGTTCATCAGTGGGTGTTGCGCGACAATTTCCGTCTGCGCTTTCTGCTAGAACAGATCGGCTTCAAGGCAGACGGCGCCCGGCGCACCGTAACCTACGAGGGACAGCAGTTGCAAATTGCCCGCTACCTTTTCCGCGGATAGGCAGCGGCGCAAAAGGCCGCTTTCCCGATAGCGTTTGACATCCAGCATACATGCCTGCAAAATACGCCGGTATGGACCTTGTGTCCATACCGGCGTTAGGTTGTTGACAAAGTAACTTGCCGCATCGTTTTTGCAAATTATGTATGCATTCTTGCTGACACAAAAGGTTTCGCGCCTGCGGGCGCGACCAAAGGGCTTTCCGATCGCCCTTTGGAAACCTTCGGCCCCATACGC
>CALVVZ010000077.1 GCA_944364075.1 uncultured Clostridia bacterium | reverse complement strand
ACACCTTCGGACGACCTCTGGTTGGCCGAAGGTGCTTTCTCGAAAAAGTGGTGAAAACCACTTTTTCGACACGCTGAGGCCGGGGCATTCGCCCCGGCCTCAAACAACTTATTCATTTTGCAGCCGCTCCATGATCTCATAGAAGTGTTCCAATTCTTCCTGGGAATAATATTGCAGGACAATTTTGCCTTTTTTGACGTTTCCGGTCAAGGTGGCGCGCATGCCCAGGGTTTCCTGAACGCGGCCTTCCAGTTCCTTAAGTTCCGGGGGCAGGGGCTTGGCCTTTTTTACCTTGGGGGGCTGCTGATTGTGCGCCTCCCGCCGCAGGGAGGCCAGCTGCTCCAGCTGCCGCACGCTGTATCCCTTGGCCAGAGTTTCCCGAGCCAGGTTGATCTTGTCTTCCTCCCGGTCCAGACCCGCCAGTACCCGGGCATGGCCTGCGCTGAGCAGACCGTCCCGAACCATCTGGGTCACTTCCTTGGGCAGGGTGAGCAGGCGCAGCAGGTTGGTGATGGCGGGGCGGCTTTTGCTCAACCGGGCGGCAACGGTTTCCTGGGTGTAGCCGCACTGCTGCATCAGCGCGCGAATGGCCGCGGCTTCTTCCATGGGGTTCAGGTCCTCCCGCTGCAGGTTTTCAATCAGGCTGACCTCCATTTGTCGGATCATATCCATGTCCCGCACAATGCAGGGAACCGTGATCAGCCCCGCCAGCCGGGCGGCTCGCCAGCGGCGCTCCCCGGCAACAATGCGGTAGCGCCCGCCGGGCTGCTCCACTACCAGCAGCGGCTGCAGTACGCCTTGGGCCTTCACACTGGCGGCCAGCTGCGCCATGGCTTCCTCGGGGAAACTCCTGCGGGGCTGTTCCGTATTGGGGTCAATATCCCCCAGGGGAATTTCCTGCACCACGTTGGGCAGCAGCTCGTCCGCCTCGGGCAGCAGCGCGTCCAGCCCCCGGCCCAGCCCCTTTTTCTTTGCGGCCACCTGTCTCTCAACTCCTTCGGCCCGGCCCGCCCCGCAGGGCACGTCCCGGGCTTTCGCCGTCCTGGCGGATTATTTTCCGTTGCGCGCCAGCACTTCCCGCGCCAGCGACCGATAGGCCTCCGCGCCCGTGGAGCGGGGGTCGTACAAATGAATGGGTTCCCCGTGGCTGGGAGCTTCCCCCAGGCGCACATTGCGGGGAATGGTGGTGGCGAACACCTTCTTGCGGAAGTGCTTTTTCACCTCGTCCACCACCTGCAGGCCCAGGTTGGTGCGGCCGTCCAGCATGGTCAGCAGCACGCCCTCCAGGTCCAGGGCCGGGTTCAGGGTGCGCTTGACCCGGTTGACGGTATTCATCAGGCTGGTAACGCCCTCCAGGGCATAGTATTCGCACTGGATGGGAATCAGCACCCGGTCCGCCGCTGCCAGGGCGTTCAGGGTCAGCAGGCTCAGGGAGGGTGGGCAGTCAATAAACACAAAATCATATCCCGCCTTGACCTGGGCCAGAATTTCCTTCAGGCGGAACTCCCGGCGCTCGGCTTCCACCAGCTCCAGCTCCGCCCCCGCCAGGCGGATGTCCGCCCCCGCCAGGGTCAGTCCCCGCACGGCCGTATCCTGCAGGCAGGCCCGCAGCGTTTCACGGCCCATCAAAGCTTCATAAATGCTCTTGTCTCCCGCTTTCAGCCCCAGGCCGCTGGTGGTATTGCCCTGGGGGTCCAGATCCACCACCAGCACCCGCTGGCCCATATCCGCCAGAATGGCCGTGAGATTCACCGCCGTGGTGGTTTTGCCCACGCCGCCCTTCTGGTTGGTGATCGCAATCGTTTTGACCATGCGCAGCCGCCTTTCCTGTTCTGCCTGCGTACGCTTCGAAATCCCTTCCATTCTAGCAGCTTTTGACACAGTTGTAAAGACTGGCGGTTCCCCTTGCCCTCTTCCCCGCCGGTATGCTATACTGCCTGTAAGAATAGACAAAAGGCGGTTTCCCGCCGGAAAGGACCTGTCATGCGCAAGGTGCTTCTGCTGACGCTGCTGCTTTCCCTGCTGCTTCCCCTGCCCGCCCTGGGGGAGGCGGACGGCTTTGACCTGGGCCGCCTGGAGGCCGTGGAGGGCGTCTACTCCTTTGAGGACGTGAACACGGTGGACATGGTTTACCGCTTCCCGGACCAGCCCTTCCTCTGTCAGACGGACGGCGAGGGCACGGAGGTGGTGGCCTTCATCGACTTTGTTTCCCTGGCTCTGGAGGGCTGCGTGGTCCCCCGGCTTACCCTGGCGGTCATCAGTCCCGAACCCCTGTACGGGGATACCCTGTTGCTCACGGTGGGCGGCGCCTGCTGGCGGTTGACCGTTTCCTCTGCGCTGTCGGAGTATGACGGCACCTACTACGAGGATTACAGTTTCTGCTTCTCCGCGGACAGCCTGCCCCTGCTCTCCTCCTTGGGCGGCAGCAAGGGGAAGGACGCCGCCTTCACGCTGCTGGACGGGGAAGAGGCCCTGCTTTCCGGAACCGTCGCCTTCTCCCCGGAGGCCGTCAGCACGCTCTACGAGCTTTTTGAGGACTGCGGCGGCAAAGACCAGCCCCTGGAGGCCGTGGCGGAGCGCTGGCCCTTCGAAAAGGAAAAAGCCAAGTGACCCTTTGCCTGTTCCCGCCGTTTCCCTGGGAGATTCGGCGGGCTTTTTTTGCGGAATTTTTCGGGTCCCGGGCGCCGGCGCGGGCAAGGATGTCCCTTTCGGCATTTTTTCGGCCAGTTATGTAAAATTCTTCCTTCTTCTCCCCTGCCGGCCGGACGGTGAATTTTGAAAAACCCTTTTCTTTTCCCCAAAAATGCTGTATAATAGGTTAGTATTTGGAGGGATATGTATCCGGGGGCGCAAACGGAATTTGCGCCCTTTCCGCGCCAATATGGAGGTGATGCCCAAAATGGTGATCCATCTGGGGGCGAATGTGGCCATGGGCGCAGAACAGATTCTTCTATGTACGGATATTACCCGGGGCTGGACGGCGGACACGGAAAATCTGGTGCGCGGGATGCGGGAAAAGCATCTGGTGCGCCGCCTGTCCGACACGCCCAAAACATTGGTGCTCTGCCGGGAAGGCAAGAGAACCGTATGCTACCTGACCGGAGTAGGGCTGCGGACATTATCCGCGCGCATGCGGGAGGACCGCGGCTTTTTTCTCCGGCTGATGGACAGGGAGCGGCAGGAAACAGGACAAAGCGAGGTGCAGCATGTCGAACGAATTGGATCAGGAGCTTGAGAAGGCCACGGAAGTGACCGGGGATTACGGCGAGGAGCAGATTCAGGTGCTGGAAGGCCTGGAGGCGGTGCGCAAGCGCCCCGGCATGTATATCGGCTCCACGGACGCCCGGGGCCTGCATCATCTGGTGTATGAGATTGTGGACAACTCCATCGACGAGGCCCTGGCGGGATATTGCACGGAGATCGCCATCACCCTGCACGGGGACGGCAGCGTATCCGTGCAGGACAACGGCCGCGGCTTCCCCGTGGGCATCCATCCCAAAATGGGCCGCCCGGCGGTGGAGGTATGCCTGACGGTGCTGCATGCCGGCGGCAAGTTCGGCGGCGGAGGATACAAGGTTTCCGGCGGTCTGCACGGGGTGGGCGCCTCGGTGGTGAACGCCCTCAGCTCCCATTTCACCGTGCAGGTGTACCAGGACGGGAAAATTTATCAACAGGAGTACGCCCGGGGCAAGTACCTGTACGACCTGAAGGTGGTGGGCGAAACCGACCGCACGGGCACCACCATCCGCTTCCTGCCGGACGTGAAGAGCGACAGCAACCCGGAAGGCATCTTTGACACGGGCGAATTCCAGTTCGACGTGCTCAAGAGCCGCCTGCAGGAAATGGCCTTCCTGAACAAGGGCATCCGCATCGTGTTCCGGGACGAGCGGGGCGAAACGCCCGTGGAGCGCTCCTTCTGCTACAACGGCGGCCTGCGGGAATTCGTGCTGCACCTGAACCGCCACCGCAACCAGGAGGCCCTGCTGCCCCCTCAGCCCATTTATACCGAGGGACTCAAGGACGGCATCCTGGTGGAAGTGGCCATGCAGTACACCGACAGCTACCAGGAGAACATCTATACCTTTGCCAACAACATTCACACCCCCGACGGCGGCACCCATCTCATGGGCTTCAACACCGCCCTCACCCGGGCCATCAACGACTACGGCCGCAAGTACAAGCTCATCAAGGAAAGCGAGCAGAACCTCAAGGGCGAGGATGTGCGGGAAAGCCTGACGGCCATCGTCTCCATCAAAATGGAGGACCCCCAATTCGAGAGCCAGACCAAGTCGAAGCTGGGCAGCGGCGAGGTGCGGGGCATTGTGGACAGCCTGGTGAGCGAGGAGCTTTCCACCTACCTGGAGGAGAACCCCGCCGTGGCCCGGGCTATCCTGGAGCGGTGCCTGAGCGCCCAGCGCGCCCGGGAGGCCGCCCGCAAGGCCCGGGAGCTGACCCGGCGCAAGACCGTATTGGAGTCCGCGTCCCTGCCCGGTAAGCTGGCGGACTGCTCCGAGCGGGACCCCAGCAAGTGCGAAATCTTCCTGGTGGAGGGGGACAGCGCCGGCGGCAGCGCCAAGGAGGGCCGGGACCGGCACTTCCAGGCCATCCTGCCCCTGAGGGGCAAGATCCTCAACGTGGAGAAGGTCAACGAGGCCAAGGCCCTGAGCAACCAGGAGATCCGCTCCATGATTACGGCCTTCGGCTGCGGCTTCGGCAAGGACTTTGACGAGAGCAAGCTGCGCTACCACCGCATCGTCTGCATGACGGACGCGGACGTGGATGGCGCGCACATCCGCATCCTGATGCTCACCTTCTTCTATCGCTTCATGCGCCCCCTCATTGAAAAGGGCTATGTGTACGCGGCCATGCCGCCCCTGTACAAGGTGACCAAGGGCAAAACGGAGCGCTACGTCTATGACGACGAGGAGCTTCAGCGGGTGCTGGACGAAATCGGCCGCGACCCCAAGCCGGAGATTCAGCGCTACAAGGGCCTGGGCGAAATGAGCAAGGAACAGCTGTGGTCCACCACCATGGACCCCGCCCACCGCACCATGATGCGCATTACCCCCGAGGACGCCATGGCCGCCGACGAAATCTTTACCCTGCTCATGGGCGACCAGGTGGAGCCCCGGAAAAAGTTCATCGAGGAAAACTCCGACCTGGTCAAGGACCTGGATGTGTAAAGGCCACCGATGGCAGCGGCGAAGCCGGCCTACGCGCATCCCGGCAGTTTCCCCCTGGCAAGCCCACTATGGAAGATGGAGCATGAAACATGATTGAAGATAAGCTGATACCGGTCAACCTGGAACAGGAGATGAAGCGCTCCTTCATTTCCTACGCCATGGCGGTCATCGTGGACCGCGCCCTGCCCGACGTGCGGGACGGGTTGAAGCCCGTGCACCGGCGCATCCTTTACGACATGAACGAGCTGGGCATGACCCCCGACAAGCCCTACCGCAAAAGCGCCCGTCTGGTGGGCGACGTGCTGGGTAAGTTCCATCCCCACGGGGATTCCTCCGTGTACGAGGCCATGGTCCGCCTGGCCCAGCCCTTCAACATCCGCTATATGCTGGTGGACGGCCAGGGCAACTTCGGCTCCGTGGACGGAGACGGCGCCGCCGCCATGCGTTACACCGAGGCCCGCATGGCCAAGCTCACCATGCACCTGCTGGACGACATCGAAAAGGACACGGTGGACTTTTACCCCAACTTCGACGAGACCCTCATGCAGCCCGCGGTGCTGCCCAGCCGCTTTCCCAACCTGCTGGTGAACGGCTCCAGCGGCATCGCCGTGGGCATGGCCACCAACATCCCGCCCCATAACCTGCGGGAGGTCATCGACGGCGTGGTGTGCATGATCGACAACCCGGAATGCACCGTGGAAGACCTGATGGCCCACATCAAGGGTCCGGACTTCCCCACCGGGGGCATCATTCTGGGCCGCAGCGGCATCCGCTCGGCGTACATGACCGGGCGCGGGCGCATCCTGGTGCGGGCGCGCACGGAAATCGAGCCCATGAGCAACAGCCGCAGCCGCATTGTGGTCACGGAAATCCCCTACATGGTCAACAAGGCCAAGCTGGTGGAGAAGATCGCCGAGCTGTGCCATCAAAAGCAGCTGGAGGGCATCAGCGACATCCGCGACGAGAGCGACCGTACCGGCATGCGCATCGTCATCGAGCTGAAAAAGGACGTCTACCCCCAGGTAATCCTCAACTACCTGTACAAGCATACGCAGATGCAGGAAACCTTCGGGGCCAACATGCTGGCCCTGGTGGACGGCAAGCCCCGCATCCTGAACCTGCGGGAGATGATCTACTACTACCTGGAGCATCAAAAGGACGTGGTCACCCGGCGCACCCGCTTCGACCTGGACAAGGCGCAAGCCCGGGCGCACATCTTGGAGGGCCTGCTCAAGGCCCTGGACCATATCGACGAGATCGTGCAGATCATCCGCTCCAGCGAAAGCCCCACCGCCGCCAAGGTTGCCCTCATCGAGCGCTTCCAGTTCTCCGACAAGCAGGCCCAGGCCATTCTGGACATGCGCCTGGCCCGCCTCACCGGCCTGGAGCGGGAGAAGCTCATGGAGGAATACCAGCAGCTGGAAAAGACCATCGCCGAGCTGACCGCCATCCTGGCCGACGAGCGCCTGCTGATGAACGTCATCAAGACGGAGATCCTCGCCATCCGGGACAAGTTTGCCGACGAGCGCCGCACGGAGCTGACCACCATGGAAGGCGAAATCGACGTGGCCGACCTGATCCAGGAGGAGGACATGGTGGTCACGCTGACCCACGCGGGCTATGTGAAGCGCATCGCCAAGTCCACCTACCGGGCGCAGCACCGGGGCGGCAAGGGCATCATGGCCATGACCACCAAGGAGGAGGACTACGCCGAGCGCATGGTGGTGGTCTCCACCCATGACGATTTGATGTTCTTCACCAACCTGGGCCGGGTGTACCAGATCAAGTGCTACCAGATTCCCGAGGCCGGGCGCGCGGCCCGGGGCACGGCCATGGTGAACATCCTGCAAATCTCCGGCGGGGAAAAGGTCACCAACATGATTCCCGTGCCCGCGGACACCGCCGGGCTCTCCCTGGTGATGGCCACCCGGGGCGGCATGATCAAAAAGACCCCCATGTCCGAGTTCCAGAACCTGCGCAAGAACGGCCTGATCGCCATCGTGCTCAAGGAGGAGGACGAGCTGGTGAACGTGGCCCTGACCCGCGGGAACGACGAGATCCTCATGGGCACCCGCAACGGCATGTGCATCCGCTTCAGCGAGGAGCATATCCGCACCTGCGGCCGGGTGAGCATGGGCGTGAAGGCCATCCGCCTGGAGGAGGGCGACTACGTCATCGACATGGCCCGCATTGAGGAAAACTCCCAGGTGCTGGTCATCACCGCCAAGGGCTACGGCAAGCGCACCCCCTGCGGCGAGTACCGGGAGCAGGGCCGCAACGGCAAGGGCATCCGCGCCATGATGGTCACGGACAAGACCGGCCCCCTGGCCGCCCAGCTGCTGGTGCAGCCCGAGGAGGACATCCTGCTCATCACCGGGGACGGCACCATCATCCGCGCCCGGGTGGCGGACATTCGCCTCTCCGGCCGCAACACCCAGGGCGTGCGCATCATGCGCATTGCCGAGGGCAGCGAAGTGGTGGCCGTGGCCCGCTCCGAAGCCGAGGAGGAAGAACTCCCCGAGGAGAGCGACGCCAATGTGAGCGACGCTTCGCAGGCGGAGGAAGCCCCCGCCGAAGCGTCCTCCGACCTGGATATGGACATCCCCGAAACCGCCGATACCCCCGAGGACGAGCTGTAAGCCCGCCCCGGCGACTTTTCCAGCGCTCCATGGCATAAGCTCTCCCGGAAGGGAGGCGCCGCCATGACGCGCTGGTTGTTGCCCATGCTCTGCGCCGGAGCCATGCTGCTTCGGCCGGAGGTATCCCTGGAGGCCGCCGCGGACGCCTGCGCGCTCTTTGCCCGCAGCGTGCTCCCGGGGCTGTATCCGTACATGATTTTGCTGCTGGTGGCCCTGGACCGCCTGCCCGCCCAGGCCCCGTATCCCCTGCTGGTGGCTCTGGGCTGGGGGGCCGGTTCCCCCTGCGGCGCGAAGATCTGCGCCGCCCGGCAGGGCTCCATGGACCCCCGCGCCCTGCGCCGCCTTGCCGTATGCTGCGGCACCATGAGCCCCATGTTCCTCTATGGCACCCTGGGACAATGGCTGCAAAGCCCCCGGGCGGGGCTTTGCGTGCTGCTGGGGGTATGGGCGGGGGCCTTGGGTATCTCCGCGCTACTGCCCCGGGGAAATGCATCCCCGGGCTCATCTTCTGCCTTTTCCCCTGCCGCGCCCCTGTCCCTGGGCGCGGCGGTGGAGAAGGCCTCTATTACGTTGCTGACCGTATGCGGCTGCATGGTGCTGGGCAATGTGCTCAGCGCCCTGGTTCCCGCGCTGCTTCCCGGTTTGCCGGGGGGCGTCCGTCTGGCCCTTGCCTGCCTGGCGGAGGCCACCACCGGCTGCCGCGCCCTGGCCCTGTTGCCCCTGCCCCTGGAAATCCGCGTGGGGCTGCTCAGCGGGGAAACGGGCTTTGGCGCTTTGGCCATTCTGCTGCAAAACCGAGCCCTGGGCCCCCGGGGGCTGATGTCTCCGGGCGCTCAGCTGGGCTATCAGCTGCTGCACGGTTTGCTTTCCGCCCTGGCCGGTTACGGCCTGGCGCAGCTCCTGTTATAAACCCCTCGACCAAAGGAAAGTAGGAAACACTCATGGAAAACGAAGGACGCTCCAAGCTCCTGGGCGAAATGCCCATGAACAAGCTGGTACCCAAAATCTCCGTACCGATTATGATCTCCATGCTGGTACAGGCGCTGTACAACGTGGTGGACAGCATCTTCGTGGCCAAGTACAACGCCGACGCCCTCACCGCCGTCTCCCTGGCCTTCCCGGTGCAAACGCTGATGATCGCCCTTTCCGTGGGCCTGGGCGTTGGTATCAACAGCCTGATTTCCCGCCGCCTGGGTGAGCACAACCATGAGGCGGCCCTGAACGGCGCCTGGGCGGGCCTGATGATGCAGTTCGTCGGCTTCGTGCTGTTCGCGCTGTTCGGCGTGTTTTTCTCCCGGGCATTCTTCACCTGGTTCACCCCGGAGGAACAGCTTATTGAAATGGGGCAGCAGTATCTGTCCGTGGTGACCATCTTCTCCCTGGGCATGTTCCTGTCCATTTCTTTTGAGCGCATGCTGCAATCCACCGGCAACACGATGTATTCGATGATTATGCAGCTCACCGGCGCCATTGTGAACATCATCCTGGACCCCATCATGATCTTCGGCCTGCTGGGCTGTCCGGCCATGGGCATTTCCGGCGCGGCCATCGCCACGGTGATCGGCCAGTTCTGCGGCCTGGGCGTGGGCATTGCCTGCAATCAGCTCAAGAACAAGGAATTGAGGCTCACCCTGCGGGAGTTCCGCATCCATCCCCGGGCGGTGAAGGACATCCTGGCGGTGGGCTTCCCCAGCATGATCATGCAGTCCATTTCCTCCGTGCTCACGGTGCTGATGAACATGATCCTCATTGCCTACGGCAACGTGGCGGTAAGCGTGCTGGGCGTGTACTTCAAGCTTCAGTCCTTCGTGTTCATGCCGGTATTCGGGCTGAACAACGGCCTGGTGGCCATTGTGGGCTACAACTATGGCGCGCGGCTGCGCCAGCGGGTGTATGACGCCATTCGCGTGGCGCTGATCTACGCGGTGGTCATTATGGCGGTGGGCACGGTGCTTTTCCTTACCTGCCCGGAGCTGCTGCTGAGCCTGTTCGAGGCGGAGGGCGAATCCGCGGGTGAGTTGACGGCCATCGGCGTGCCGGCCCTGCGCACCATTTCCATCCACTTCGTCATCGCCGCCGTGGGCATCACCCTGAGCACCGTGTTCCAGGCTATCGGCAAGGGCTTCTACAGCTTGCTCATGAGCCTGATGCGCCAGCTCATCGTGCTGCTGCCCGCGGCCTGGATCCTTTCCAGCCTGGGCGGGCTGAGCGCCATTTGGTGGAGCTTCCCCATTGCGGAGATCGTTTCCCTGTGCCTGTGCCTGGTCCTTTTCCGCTGGGTGGACCGGGACATCCTCAAACCCATGGGAGACAAGTAAACGGCATCACAAAAGCAAACCGCCCCGTTCCTGTGCCGGAACGGGGCGGTTCAGGTGTTGGCAAGGAATTCTGCTTCATCGTTTTTGCAAGCCATGTATGCGTCCTTGCAGACGCCAAGGGTTTCGCGCATGCGGGCGAGACCAGGAGGCTTTCCGATCGCCCCCTGGACCCCTTCGGACCCCATAAGCGTTGAAGCATTTGCAAGTTTGGAATCAGAAAATTCCTTTTTTCGCGTCTATAAATTCATGATAAAAACCCGGCCGCAAAAGAAGTGTTTTTTGCTTCTTCTGCGGCCGGGTTTGGTTGTTGGCTGCTGCTTTTTCTGTGCAGGTTGCTATTGCCTGCCGCGCATGCTCCATCCGGCGGCAAGCATTCCGGCAAGCGGCGGAATCCCCGCTGCTTTTCGGGAGAGCGCGAGAGGGGCTTTTCTCAGAAAAGCCGCCTCTCGCAGCGCTGCCTGTTACCTTCAATTCAGAGCCGGAACGTACAGGGGATTGGCAAACTCTACCTGAACGCGCTTGTCTTCGGGGATAGTGTGGCTGTAACCGTCGTCGGCGCGGTAGCCGGTAATGGTCATGACCACGCAGCCGATGGGAGTTTCGGGCTGAACGAAGTCCGCAAAGTAGAACTTGCCGTGCTCGGTGCTGTCGCCTTCATAGAGCGTATAGCCGTAGGAGCCGCTGAAAGCGTTGGTACCGTCGGTGCAGCAGGGCAAAGGATTGCCGGACATATCGTAGCAGACGATGTCAAAGAAGAACTTGGTGATGTTCATGTTGCTTTCGTTCTTCACGACGATCTTGATCTTGTTGTCGGAAACGTACAGGTCGGTAATCTGCACGGCCTTGTTGTAGTTGCCGGTCTTGATGGTGGCGGTGGCGGTGAAGCCGCCATCCTGGGTGACGCCGGTGACGGTGGTGGTGCCCCAGCGCTTTCCGGTGACCGTGGGCCGGTTGTTGGAACCGCGGATGGAGGCGATGGAGGAATCCGCCACAGTCCAGCTCATGTTGGTGTTGGAGGCGTCGGAAGGCTCCAGTACGGCCTTGATGCGCAGGCCCTCGTCAATGCCCACGCGGTAGGTATCCTTTTCCATGTGGACGCCCAGCACCGGCTGAAGGATGTTGATTTTTATGGTAGCCTTACGGTTGCTGCCATCGGCGGTCTTGACGGTGATGGTGCAGGAACCCCGCTTGTGTCCGGTGACCAGGCCGTTCCGGTCCACGGTGGCAATGCCTTCATTGCTGCTGGTGAAGGTAACGGACTTGTCGGTGGCGTTGGCGGGTTCAATTTCCCAGTAGGTCTGGCAGGTGGTGTTCACGTCAAAGGAAAGGCTCTTTTCCTGGAAGGCCACGCGGGTGACCAGCTGATGCACTTCCACGGAGGCGGTGGCGTAGACCTGGGGCAAATCCTCGCTGGCGCAGGTAATGGTGCAGATGCCGGGGGCCACGGGCTTTACGGTGCCGTTGGCGGTAACGGTGGCCACGGATTCGTCGGAGGAAGTCCAGGTGACGGACTTGTCGTTGGTATTGCTGGGCAGTACCGTGGCGGTGAGGCGCTTGGTCTTGCCTACGTTGATGACAAAGGAAGTTTCGGAAAGGGTAATGGATTCGGGCTGCTGCTTCACAGTCAGACGGATGGAAGCCTTTTTGCCGCTGCCGTCGGCCGCCTGGGCCTCCAGGGTAACGGTGCCCTTTTTCAGGGCGGTGACCAGGCCGTTTTCATCCACGGTGGCGACTTCCTCGTTCTTGGAGGAGTAGACCACCTGCTGCACGGTGGCATCCTCGGGGGTGTAAGCGGTGGTAAGCCGGGCGGTTTCGCCGATGAATAGCTCGTCCTTGTCCAGGCTCAGGGTCAGCTTGGTGATGGGTTGGACCACCAGCACGTGATATACGAAGGTGATCTCCGGGTTTTGTTCGCTGGTGATGGTGACGTTGCATTCGCCCTGCGCCTGAGGCTTCAGGGTAGAGCCGGTCACGTCGCACACCTCGGGGTTATCCGTGGAAAGCGACGTTTTGCGGTTGTTGGCATCCTTGGGCAGGGCGGTGATGCCCAGTTTCTGGCTGCGGTTGACCGGAAGCATCAGCACCCGGGCGCCCTCAGGCACCGGCTGGGTCAGCAGGGGAAGGATGTCCGGGTCATCCGGGGCGTAGACGGAGAGGCTGTCCTCGTTGACCTCGATTTCGGTCACCCGGCGGACGATAGTCAGGGTAATGGTGGCGCGGTAGCTACGCTCTTCGGTTTTCAGCGTGGCGGTGATGGTGGTTTTGCCCTTGTTCAGGGCAGTAACCACGCCGGCGGCGTCTACGGTGGCGTTTTTCTCTGCGGAGGATACATAGGTAACCTCTCCCTGCGCGGCGTCGCCGCTGCGGTTCAAAACGGTGGCCAGGGTATCCCCTTCGAATACCGTAGTCACCGTGCGGTCAAAGGCGAATTCGTTTTCCGCTGCGGTGGCGGAAACGGCGCATAGGCAGAGCGTGAGCAAAACCAGCAACGCGGCAAACCAATGCTTCATACATGTATAACCTCCCTTAAGGTTCAGATAAGTTCCCTATGCATATTATAAAACGAAAAGGCATGGAAAAGGAATGCAGCAAGGGAAAAAATTCCCGGAAGAAATTCAACGAACAATATGCCAGATAGTGGAAAAAACATTTCAGAATTATCGAACGAAAAAAGTGTGTATCAATATGAATGTTCGAAGATACGAGGAAATATAAAAAAATCCAAAAATCGGCAAAAAAGGTATTGACAAGCGAGGTCTGATTTGATAAGATATACAAGCTCCTTGCGAGAGGGGCGCCGAACCTTGAAAA
>CALVVZ010000076.1 GCA_944364075.1 uncultured Clostridia bacterium | reverse complement strand
TTATGTTTCCTGGTATCACCTGCCCGCAGCACTTGGAATGCTTCGCTACACAACACAGGCTTTACTGTAAGATCCTCCAAGCCCGCGTCGCGCCCTGCCTCCCGGAGCAGACGTTCCGAAGCAGGCATGGTGGAGGGTAGCGTCCCCAGCAGTCCGATCCGTTTTCCCTGATGTACTGCCAGGTCCATCATGGGCCGGTCGATATTCAAGATGGGGACGTTGATCATTGGCCGGGCAAATTCGGCCGCCTGGTTGAAGGTAGAGCACCCTAACATAATCAAGTCAACCCCGGCCTCTTCCAGAAAGTGACAATAGGTAGAAAACTTAAAGAAATTTACCTTTGGTATCACTCCAACCGGCGCACGCAAATTATCCCGCTGCACGGTATCATCCCCGAGATGCATGATTTCCACCTCAGGCAATATTTCCCGGCAGTAAGGCGCTACCGTATTGGCCGTAAAAACAGCCGCATGAATGATACCAAGCGTTTTCCCCTCCAGTCGCTTATCCATAAGCACACGCTCCTTACTAGTTTTCCAGAATGAAGAACATTCTGTTTTAACACATTATAGCACATTCATTGGTATTTGGAAAGAGTATTTATAAACCTGGTTGACTTTTATTCAACTTATTGCTATAGTATGCATGGTGGTTTATACAATCATGCATGCTTTGTGGAAGGAGTGCATTGTGTTGAAATTCGGCTATTGCGTGAACATGATCGCCCAGGAATCCAATGGCATCGGATACGAGCAGATCCCCCTGCTCAAGCGGACAGGCTTTGACTACGTGGAGCTTCCTTTGGCACAGCTGATGACGATGGGCGACAAGGCTTTCCGTACAGGCCCACTGGCAGCGCTGGAAAGCGCCGGCCTGCCCTGCCGGGCGTGCAACAATTTTTTTCCCGCGACCTATCGCCTGACCGGTCCCGGCGTAGACATGGACAGCGCCCTGGCCTATGCAGAAACGGCGTTGCATCGCGCCGCTATCCTGGGCGCAACGCATGTGGTTTTCGGGTCGGCAGGCGCCCGCAATATGCCACGTGGTTTTGACGCTTTCACCGCCCTTTCACAGCTGGCAACGCTTCTACGCCGCCTGGGGGACCTAGCCGGCAGCTTCGGGATCACACTGGTCATTGAGCATTTGAATCTTGCAGAAAGCAACCTGGTCAACCGTTTCAGTCAGGGGCTCCATCTCGCCCGTGAGACAAATCATCCGCATGTGGCGGTACTGGTTGATCTTTATCATCTTCGCCTATCCCATGAACCCATAGAAGATCTGGTGGATGCCGGCAACCGTCTGAAACATGTACATATTGCGCGAACCCTGAAGCGTTCTTTGCCGCTACCCGACGACGAGGAGGACTACGTTTGTCTTTTCAAGCAGCTTAAGCAAATCAACTATGCAGGAGATGTTTCCGTCGAAGCGCGGATGCTACCTGACCAAAATGAGGCAACGCTTGCGGAAAGTCTTGCTTACCTTCGGACATGCGCAAAGTAACTTGCGCCATATAATCTTCTCTTCACGCAAAAACGCTCCCCAGCAGCGCGGCAACCACGGCCGCCTGGCAGGGAGCGTCTTTTCCTTATCCCTTATTTATGCATTGCCTGTCCTATGCGCAGCAGGCGGAACATTCGCTGTGCAGCGCCGCGATACAGCGTCTCCGCATCTTCCATAGCTTGTTTCAAAGGCATAACCGCATTGACCGTGGTAAGTATGCTGCGATCCATGGCTTGTTCCAGGAAAGCCTCCGCTCCCGGAAGCATGCTACCTACAATGGCACAGACCGGCACGCTCCGGCATGCTGCACGCTCCGCTACCCCGGCGATGACTTTGCCAAAGTCTATGGATTGGTGATCCATGCATCCCTCGCCCGTCACGACCAGATCAGCGTTTTGAAGCAGTCGATCGAAATCTACAGCATCCAGCACGGCATCAATTCCCCGCTTCAGCTTCGCGCCCAGCACACCGCCCAGAGCAGCGCCCAGGCCACCGGCAGCGCCGCTTCCCGCAGCCGTATGGATCTCCCGTCCCAGGTTTGTTTCCAACGCCTGAGCATAGTTGGCCATTCCGGCCTCCAATATCGGAAGCATCTGCCGCGTAACACCTTTTTGTGGTCCATAAACTGCCGTTGCGCCCTTTGGACCCAGCAGCGGATTAGACACGTCACACATAACGGTCAAGCGCACGTTTCGCAATGCCGGCATCAACCCCGTTAAATCCACGCGAGCCACCTGACCAAGTCCCGCGCCGCCCTCAGCCACCGGATGGCCGTCCGCATCAAAAAAGCGCGCTCCCAGGGCCGTAAGCATGCCTAATCCGCCGTCATTGGTGGCGCTTCCACCAATGCCCAGCAAAATTTCTTCCGCGCCACGGGCCAGCGCATCAGCGATCATTTCTCCCGTACCTCTGGATGTGGCGCGCATAGGGTCTTTAACGTGCGCCAGGGGTAAGCCTGAAGCCTGCGCCATCTCCATCACCGCCACGCGGGACGGTGTAACGCCATATACCGCCTGAACACGTTCCCCCAGCGGTCCGGTCACCGTTACGCTTCTACGTTCCCCTCCAAGCGCCAGCAAAAGAGCGTCCACCGTGCCTTCCCCGCCGTCTGCCACAGGAACACAATGCATCTCGGCTTCGGGAAAACACCTTTTTGCCTCTTCGCTGAGCAGTCGCGTAATACGAACAGCGCTCAGGGAGCCCTTAAAGGAATCTGACGCAAAAATGAACTTCACAGCTTGCCTTTCCTTTCCCCTTGCGCAGGAGGTCTGGATCTCCTGAACTCCTGCCGTTTCCGGTGTAAGTGTAGGACCAAGGACGGCAGCGGGAACGCGCAGACCGTCGGCCCGTGCGTTCCCCTTCATGCCGATCACTTCTTCAAGGACACGCCCGTCAATGCCTCATAATACTTTGCGATTGCGCTATGATCGCAGCTCCCGTTCCCCTGCGCAGAAAGCTCCTTCAAGACATCCTGCACCATATGGGTCAGAGGCAGCGGCGCATGGAAGCGATCCCCTGTCTCCAGCGCATTGTTCAGGTCCTTGATATGCAGGTCAATACGGAATCCCGGCTTGAAATCTCCTGCCAACATCATGGGTGCCTTTGCATTCATGACGGTAGATCCCGCCAGCCCGCCGCGAATACCTTCAAAAACCTTCTCCGGGTCAGCTCCTGCCATCTTCGCCAGCATCATACCCTCGCTCAGCGCCGCAATATTCACCGCCACGATAATCTGGTTGGTCAGCTTGCACGTGTTGCCGCTGCCAATATCACCGATGAGGTTGTACGAAGCTCCCATCACTTGGAACAACGGCAGCGCTCGTTCATAATCCGCCTGATCGCCGCCAACCATGATTGCCAGCGTCCCATCCACCGCCTTAGGCTCGCCGCCGGAGACCGGTGCGTCAATCATGTGGATGCCCTTCTTGGCCAATTCGCCATGCAGCTCCTTGCTTGCACTAGGGGCAATAGAACTCATATCAATCAGCAGCGTCCCTTGTCCGGCGCTCTCCAAAATGCCGCCCGCATCCATCACAACGCTGCGAACATGGGGGCTGTTGGGCAGCATGGTAATAATATCCTGGCAAGCTTCGCATACCTCCCGAATGGATTTGCAGGCTACCGCCCCTGCCTGTGCCACATTTTGTACATTTTCTTCCACCACGTCATAACCATACACCGTATAACCCGCCTTGAGCAAGTTCTTTGCCATCGGCTTGCCCATGATGCCCAGTCCGATAAACCCAACGTTCATCGTATATTCCTCCTCATTCCGTCGCACATGTCGCTACTTGTCATCCTCACGTCAGGAGAATTGCAGGCGTGATGCATCCACCTCAACAACCCCTGAAATGCGGCGTCGAAAAGCAATCGCACGCAGTCCTTTTTTATTCGGCACTGCCGTTCCCTGCATGTTCGCCATGCCCCAGCGTGTCCATATCTCCGTTCGCAGAGGCATAGTTGATTGCTGTTCAACCTTGTTCACCTAAATGATTCGCGCTTTTTGCGTAAGATCCTTCATAAAAATTAGGATTATTTCGCTAATTTTTGAAAAAATTCCCGGCTTACGCTTCTTCTTCGAGTGCCACATTCAACTTTGTTTCTGCTTGCAATCGTTGAAGTACGTCGGCTGCCGGTCAAGTATTTTTCTCCTTTCAAAGCGCAACATCATGAGCATTCTTACGCTGATGGTTATCAAGAACGGAAGGACTCTCAACCAATCCTTAGATGCGAAAGGGAAAGCGCAAATCCTTGGAATGCTGTAAAGCACAGCCCTGCACGGCCCGGTTCATTCAAGGCCGTGCAGGGTTGTGTTTCATTGTGACAGCCGTCGAAGTTTCGGTTCGTCCGTTATTTCAATCGTGCCGCGTGAAAGCCGTACCAGGCCTTCTTTCTGGAAATAGTGCAGCATTCTGGTCACCACTTCTCTGGGGTTGCCCAGGTGTTTTCCAATGCTCTCATGAGTAATCCGAAGCATAATGGATTGCTCTATGGCCGCCTCTTCCAGCAAGTACCCCGCTAAACGCTTGTCAAAGCTTTTCCAGAGGACCTGCTCCATAAGCCACATGACATCGGAGATGCGCCCAGCCATCATTTCATTGGTAAAATTGGATAGGACCGCTGATTCCTCCATCAGTTGTTTGTATGTTTCCGCGGGAATGACCCACAGGTCCGTATCTTTCTCTGCTTGAACCATAATCTCCACACGCAAGGAACGCATCATACATCCTGCCGAAAACAAACATATATCCCTGTCAAAGAGACGGTATAACGTAATCTCTCTGCCATCCTCCGACAGCATGAACGCCTTGAGTTGTCCCTGACGAATCAGCAGCAAGCCCATGCAATCGACGTCCCCATGATGGATCACTTCATCCTTTTTTACCGTGCGATAGCTGACACATGACGCAAGGGTTACGCGCTGTGCCTGCGTGAGCTTATCCCATACTGGCATATACGCCGCAAACTCCATCTGTAACTTCCTCTTTCCTATAATGCCTGTGGTATTCGGTCCCTTTTCTTCGCTAATCCAGTCCGTGAAACTGTGGACCGTAGTCGACGATACGGCGCCTCGCTTCTGCGTTTTTCCTATAACGCTATACAGCCGCAGACCAGCGCCGCGCAGCCCCTGCCCGGAAAGGCGTATGTACGCGCAGTAAAATCTTTTGCCCGAGATACGTACACGCTTAACGCTGCAAGCAGAACACCCGCACTTTTGCCCGTTTCCCGTTCATTTACCATGAAAGGCTCAACACTATTATACATGAGACATGTTCGACATACAACACACTCGAAAAAAGCAGCGCAATAAACCTTCTCCGTGATTGCCAATTTCCTCGTTCAAATGGCTTTGCGTCCCCTGCGCTACCGTTTGCATCATGATTCACACATGGATAGCGGCAGATTTTCGAGCTACTCATTGCAAAGCCCAGCTTTCCATTTGGATGCAATCTGCTCTTGTGTTCGCATAGACGCCATTCACAGGCTGCGAAATCAGTATTGCAAACCATGATCATCCTTTCCGGCAAGCGCGGCACTGCTTGCTTTTGCGCCACGCCGTTTCCATTAGTTTGCCAAATTTCTGGCATTTCCCCTTGACATGCATATGCCGGATGTTTATAGTAGATATGACAGCATTTTTACTTCATTTCATCAGAGGAGGGAAAGGAAATGAACATTAGGAAATGGCTGAGCATCGTGCTTGTGGCCGTGCTGTTGAGCAGTGCGTGCGTTGCCAGCGCCGCAACGTTCACTCCCGGCGAGTACGAGGCCTCCGCGCAGGGTTTCGGCGGAGCAATCAACGTCAAGTTGACGGTGGATGAAGAGGCAATCACCGCCATCGAAATTACTGGCGCCGGAGAAACCCCGGCGCTGGGCGGCACCGCCATTGAACAGTTCAATGAGGCGTACGTTGGAAAGGCAGACGCCGATGCGGTGGACAGCGTTACGGGCGCCACCATCACCAGCGACGCGGTAAAATCTGCCGTAGCCAGCGCCTTGGCCGAAGCAAAGGGAGAAGTCAAGGAGGCTGCCGAAATTGCCTTTACGCCTGGCACTTACCAGGGAACCGCCGCGGGCTACAACGGCGATGTTGTGCTCAGCGTGACCTTCACAGAAGACGCTATTGCTTCTATTGAGGTCGTATCCTCCGTGGAAACGGAACATGTGGGCGATGTGGCCTATGATATTCTGTTCCCGCAGATCATCGAGTACACTTCCACCGGTGTGGATAGCGTCTCCGGAGCCACCTTTACCAGCCGGGCTGTATTCAACGCCGTTAATGATGCAGCGGAACAGGCCGGTTGCGACGTAGCCGCCCTGCAGGCCGGGGCCAAGCCCTTCGCCTATGAGGCGCAGGAACCTATTGAAAGCACCTATGACGTAGTCATCGTAGGCGCTGGTGGCGCAGGCATCGCTGCGGCAGCTCAGGCGGCGCAGAACGGCGACACGGTGCTTGTCATCGAAGCAAACGCCGAGGTCGGCGGCAACACGTTGGTATCCGGTGGCCAGTATCAGAGCGTAATGCCTTACCTGGTCTGGGACCCCGAAGATCCGGACGCTACCACGGGCGTTGGCTTTGACGGCAACACCTATAACAAGGTAAAGTCCGTGCAGGGGTGCATTGACGAACTGAAGGCGATCCTCGAGTGGAACGAGGAAGAATTTGACGCGGACTACTACAAGGAGAACGAGTATGTTGCCGGCGACATGAAGGAGCTGTCCAAGCATGGCGTCCACGCTGATTACCTGCCTGTTCTTCAGGAATTGAAGGCTGAGATCCAGGCTTACCTGGATTGGGCGCAGCCTCAGCTGGATGCTGGCGTGCCGGAAAACCAGCTTACCCTGTTCTCCACGCTTAACCTGCACATTTTCCAGACCTACTATGGCGGCCTGCGCCAGAGCGCGGATGGCAGCGAATGGATCTATGGTGACATTGATCTGGTCACGCAGTTCATCGTGGATGGGCAGGAGCTGAAGCCCTGGCTGGAAGCCATGGGTTCCACCTTTGTGGAAGATACTCAGCCCACCCTGATCGGCGCGCTGTGGTATCGTGAAAATGAGTTCATCGGCGCAGATGTGGATACCGACGGCGACGGTGAAACCGAAAACTACGCCGGACGTTGGGGTACCTATTTCGTGGCGCCCATGAATGAATTCCTGTCTGCCAACGAAGCGAACGAAATCATGCTGCGCACCACTGCCGAGAGTCTGATCACCGATGACACCGGCCGCGTTACGGGCGTGAAAGCAACCCGCTATGATGGCACGCAGGTTACCGCCTATGCCAACAAGGGCGTCATTCTGGCCACCGGCGGCTACGCTGCCAACATCAGCATGGTGCTTGATACCAATGTCTACTGGTCCAGCGAATACCTGACCAGCGCCACCAAGACCACCAACCGTTCTTCCCTGACCGGTAGCGGTATCGATATGGCGGTAGAAGTCGGCGCGGCCACAACGGGCATGGGCTTCACGCAGCTGATGCCGATTTCCTGGGTTGACAACGGTAACCTGGCCTTTGGTGGCGGCAACTATGCCGTGTACATCAACCCCACTACGGGCAAACGTTTTGTTGATGAAGGTTCCGAACGTGACGTGCTCTCCCTGGCCGAATTCGAAAACGGCATGGAAGTTAACGGCACCAAGGGCGTCTTCATTGAGATTTACAATGTTGAAGAACCCATTCCCGGCCCGATCCAGCTTGCCGATGGCGACTTCGACGGCCGGTACTATACTCGCAAGGCCACTGAATTGGGCGATCTGTTCACCCAGCTGGGTGTCGAGGCCGATCCTAACGTAGTGCTTGAAACCATTCGCAACTACGATATGGCGGTGATGGGCCAGGCCGAGTTTGAGGATGTGGACAAGGCCATTGCTTCCCGTACCATCGGCAACGTTGAAAAGAATGAAGATGGCAGCTACAACGTTGACACCTATGATTTGGAAAATACCACGCTGCGCATCCGCCTGATGGCGCCCTCTACGCATCATACCATGGGTGGCATCTCTGTGGACATCGACCGGCATGTACTGGACGCTGAAGGCAATATCATCCCGGGACTGTATGCTGCGGGCGAAGTTACCGGCGGCATCCATGGCGGCAACCGTTTGGGCGGCAACGCGATTGTCGAGATCTTCGTCTCCGGCAGAACGGCCGCTAATGCGATCAAGGCTGACGCAGAGTAACACACCAACGTTTCAACCTAGTTAGCAACCAGGCGGGCCGCTTGTGCCTTCGTTGCAGAAACGGCACCGTAAATCACCAACAAAGGGCATGATTTCCAATATGAAAGGAAGTCATGCCCTTTCCCCGTTTTTGTATGCAAAAGACAGACAATGCAAAAACTGTAGAGAAAGCAGCAAGCGGAAGGAAACGCAAAGTAAATCTCAGGAAGAAAAGCTTGCGATCACCGCCACATTATCCAATGATTTTTTCAGGGGCATTTAACCGACTCTTTATGGGACACAGATGGCGAAATGCATAAGGCGCGATTCCCAATAAGGCATTGCCGACCTCCTCGCAAAATGGAGTGGGAGTGGAAAAGTAAATTTCAAAAAACATTTTGAAAAATCATTGCGTTAGATTGCCAAATGCACAAGCTGATCCGTATTCACCGTGATCTGGAAATATGAGCGAATTATCTATCCAAAGCCTCGGAGACGTATGGAACCAATATGGCATGGTAGTTCTTTCAAACATCCACTTTTTTTTCAAATAAATTGACTAGATAAAGATTTTATGATATACTTATGTTAACAAACATTTGTTTGTTTGGTAAATTTTTCATAAAATGTGTTTTTTGGGGCATAGCAAACACTTGACCTATGTCCTTCACAGCCGCCTGTGCCAAAAATCGGTCGTATTTGCAGATGCTCGAAAGGAGAAAACATGAAAAAATCATATGGTCTGTGGTCCAACCTTGTTTTTTTATTGCGGCGAATGAAACAGTATACCAGGCGTTCCTTCCGACTGATCTGGTTGAGCATTCCGGTCAAAGTGGCGCTTCCCTTGATTGGACTTCTGTTGCCCAATCTAGTAGTACGGACCATTACCGAGCAGGGAAACACGACCGTGTTGATTCAAAGCATTGTCGCGCTGGGTCTTATTGCTGTCCTTTGCAGTTATTGGGATCAGTATGCTGCTGGGGTCATGGAAGAAGAGCAGAGCAAGCTGTGCCAAGAGTTAGATGAAACGGAACTATTTGCCAAAGAGCTAAACTGCGATTACGAAAACCTTGAAAATAAAGAGATCTCAGGTAAATTTGACGAAGCCAGGGAAAATATCTGGTGGAATCGGCGGTTCATTTCTCAGGGAGCCGTCAACCTCACGCTGCTTGGTTCAGGCATTTTTGGCTTTCTCGTATACCTTTCCGTGTTGAGCCGGCTTCCTGCGTGGCTGTTGTTTCTGATGGTCGCTTGCACCATCGTCAGCTTTCTTTTCTCCGACCTGGGCGACCGGGAACGCACCAAGCTGCACAATCAGTTTGGCTCCTGTAACCGGCGAATGTCCTACCTCCAGGACACCTCCGCGGAGGCGAAAGCCGGGAAAGATATCCGGCTATATGCCATGTATCCCTGGATTGAAGAACGTTTCACGCAGGTGCATAAGGATATCCGCCACGAATACGCACGCGTAGAAGTAAAGAATTATATCTCCGCGCTGATCACCGCAGGCATGGGGATCGTGATGGAAATCGTCGCTTACATCACTCTTACCGCCATGGTGGCCGACGGCACCATGACGCTGGCGGATTACGTGCTCTGCATTGGCGCGGTGCTTGGCTTCTCTACCTGGGTCAGGCAAATCGCCCAGCAAGTACAAAAGCTGTGGCTCATGAAAGGGGACGTTACCGGCCTTCGGGAATGCTTGGAGATGCCGGACCGTAGCGAGCTTCTCCGTCAAGGAATGGAAGCGGTGGATGCCGCCGCCGTATGTCCTGCCGGAGTTCCCTGCCGGATTGAGTTCGATCATGTAACCTACCGCTATGCCAGCAGCAAGGATGACACCATTCGGGATCTGTCCTTCTGTATCGAGCCCGGGGAACGTATCGCGCTGGTAGGCATGAACGGCGCAGGAAAAACCACCTGTGTCAAGCTGCTCTGTGGGTTGCTGGAACCCACGTCCGGCGAGATCCGCATCAACGGCATACCGTCCTGGAAATTCAACCGAAAGGAATATTATCGACTATTCGCTACGGTTTTTCAGGATATTCATCCCATGGCTTCCTCCATCCGGGAAAATATCACCTGCTGTCCCAAGGGAAGCGAAAACATAGACCGACTCATATCCTGTCTCCAGCTTGCGGATCTTTATGACCGGGTTCAGCGCATGCCCAAAAAGGAAGATACGCCACTGGTCAAAGAGCTGAACGATGAGGCCGTGAACCTTTCCGGCGGCGAGCAGCAGCGTTTGCTGCTGGCCAGAGCCTTGTATAAAGATTCGCCCATCCTTGTGCTGGACGAACCCACAGCTGCCCTGGACCCCATTTCCGAAAACAATGTATACCAGAAATACCTGGAGCTGACGAAGAACTGCACCTCCATATTCATCTCCCACCGTTTGGCCAGCACGCGCTTTTGCGATCGCATCTTCTTCCTGGAAGCCGGGCGGATCGCCGAGGAAGGAACCCACGAAGCGCTGGTGTCCCGAGGCGGAAAATATGCCAAAACCTTTGAAGTTCAAAGCCGTTACTATCAAGAGCATCCCCAGGGGCTCGGAGAGGAGATTTTCGCATGAAAAGACGCACAACGTCTCAACAAAGCAGTCAGGGGCTGTCATTCTCCGCCGGCATCCCGTTTTTTCAGAGTCTGAAAAGCGTATTGCGCTCGGCTAAGGTAATTTTCCGCATGGACTGGCGGAATATCCCGTCTTTTGTCCTGAACCAGTTTCTGATTACCTTTCAACCCTTTGTCGCCCTGTTCTTTTCCGCCAGAATTCTGGATCTTCTAGCAACCGGCGCGCCACGGCAGAAGATCATTACCTGGATCATCACGGCGGTGCTTTGCAATTTTGGCGTTTATCTTCTGGAACGTCTGTCATACTGCGTCACCAATGTGGAAGGTATTACCCTTTATTGGCAGCTATACCAGGAAATGAGCCGTGTTATGATGCAAGCGGACTATGAAGAGCTGGAAAAACCCGACATTGGTCTGGCCAAGGAGCGAATCTATCGTTCTACGCGCATGTTCTGGTATGGTCCCTGGGAAGTCCCGGGCGTGTTGATGGCCGTTGTACAAGGATTGACCATCATCATTACCTCCCTGGCGCTTGCCTGGCCGGCCTTCATGCCTGTGGCCGGAGAAGGCTTTCCCCTGGGAACGCTTCTTATGGTGCTGTTCATCGCGATTTCCGCCTGTTATTCCGTTGTCACCGAAAACCGCCTGTACCGCATGAAGGAAGACGGGCTGGAGCGTATGGCCGCGCAGTTGCGCCGGATAAGGTTTCTTTCACGCTATGCCAGGGAAGATCAAGGTGCCAAGGATATACGTCTGTACAATCAGCAGCAGATGATCCAGACACAATCCCAGGAAATTACGCGCAAGATAGAAGCGATGTCCAAGGAGCGCGCCACGCTGCGCTCCCGCTCCAGCGGTATACGCGGCGCCATGTCGCAGGTAGTCGTCTGCCTGGCCTATGCGTCTGTGGGTATTCGAGCCATCGCAGGCATTTTCAGCGTTGGCAACGTGGTTCAGTATGTGGGCGCGGTAACCCAGCTGGCCGAGGGCATCCGCGTGCTGATCTATTCGCTGCAACATATCCGCATGCAGGGTCCTCATTGTCAGGAATACCTAGATTTTATCGGCGAAGGTAAGGACCCCAAGCAATACCGGCACCGGCAGGATGGAACAGAACATGTGCAGCTGGCTGAGGACTGGGAAATCGTGTTTGACAACGTTAGTTTCCGTTATCCCGGAACGGAAGAATGGGCGCTGAAAGATCTCAGCATTTGCCTGCGCAAGGGACAGCATTATGCGCTGGTCGGCATGAACGGCAGCGGAAAAACTACATTTGTCAAGCTTCTTTGCCGGCTCTATGACCC
The DNA here is from genome assembly GCA_944364075.1 of uncultured Clostridia bacterium. GTDB lineage: Bacteria > Bacillota > Clostridia > Christensenellales > Aristaeellaceae > Egerieenecus. The sequence continues at coordinate 1,013 of CALVVZ010000076.1, read as the reverse complement.
TACGCAGGGCAGGATTCTGCTCAATGGGAAGGACATCCGCACCTACCGTTCTGCGGAGTATCAGCGGCTATTCGCCGTCGTTTTTCAGGATTTCCAGATTTTCGCCCTGCCACTGGGCGAGAATATTGCAGCTTCCATGCGCTATGATGAAAACCGCATCCGGGACTGTATGGAGAAAGCAGGCATCAGCGACTGGGCTGCCAAACTGCCCAAGGGACTAAAGCAGCCCTTATACACCGTGGAGAGCGACGGCGTAAATATTTCCGGCGGCGAAGCCCAAAAGATCGCCATTGCCCGGGCGCTTTACAAGGATGCTCCCTTTGTGGTTCTCGACGAGCCCACCGCGGCGTTGGACCCCCTTGCCGAAGCGGAAATCTATTCCAAATTTCACGACATCACCGATCACAAGGGCGCTCTCTATATCTCTCATCGCCTCTCCTCCTGCCGTTTCTGCAACACCATCGCGGTATTCCATGAAGGAAAACTCGTGCAGGAGGGAAGCCATGAAGAACTTCTTGCGCAGCCGGAAGGGCAGTACGCACACCTGTGGGAAGCCCAGGCCCAATGGTATCAGTAAATCAGGCGGCATTTAGAACGCCTCATCCTATAAAAAAGTGGCAGCGTCACTTTTTTGAGGAAGCACCTTCGGCCAACCAGCGGTCGTCCGAAGGTGTAAGGAATTGATTTTGCAAGCAAAATCAATGACCCGCCCTGCCAGCAAAGCCGTTGGATACGAATGAAAGTCGGAAGGGCTGCGGCCACTTTTTTGAGTCTGACCTTACCTAGGGATGGATTTTGTACGCACAAACACGGCCTTCCCGTAAGATTGCAAACACGATGAAATATCGAAAGGTTGTAACCTCCCATACGTTTCCCGAAATCATTTTGGCATTTCCGGCGCAGAGACCCCTTGCAGGATTGTGCCCTGCAAGGGGTCTCAGGCTGTCGAAGAAGTGGCTTACGCCACTTCTTCGAGGCAGCAAATTCGGTCAACCAGAGGTCGCCCGAATTTG
>CALVVZ010000075.1 GCA_944364075.1 uncultured Clostridia bacterium | reverse complement strand
TACACCTTCGGACGACCTCTGGTTGGCCGAAGGTGCCTTCTCGAAAAAGTGGTGAAAACCACTTTTTCGACACGCTGCCGCTGGCGGAAAATTTCCGCCAGCGGCTTTGGACAATGATTGGTTCAACCTCCGCCGCGCAATGTCAGGCAACGCTTGCGGCGTCCTCCTCGTGCTTCCTGCGGGGCTTGACAACCCGGGATACCTGAATGCCCAGTTCGAAGAGCAGATACATGGGAATCAGCAGCATGATCTGGGACACTACGTCCGGAGGTGTCAGGATGGCCGCCAGAACCGACAGCCCCAGCAGCACGTACCGGCGCGTCTTGGCCAGCTTGGTGTAGTTGGTCCAGCCCATGCTGGCGGCGATATAGATCGCTACGGGCAGCTCGAAAGCCACACCGAAGGGCAACAGGAAGGAGAACTGGAAGCCCACGTATTTGTCGATGGAGAGCATGGGCGTGGCCAGATCCTCCCCGGCAATCAGGAAAAAGTCCACCGCCAGGCCATACACAAAGAAGTAGCAGAATACCACGCCCAGCAGAAACAGGAAGAGCGCCACAAAAAACAGCGTTCGGAAAATGGCGATTTCGTGCTCATAGAGCGCAGGCTTGAAAAAGCTCCACAATTTATAGAAGATCACCGGGGACGCCAGTACCACGCCTGCCATCAGGGACACCTTGAGCTGTGTGGTCAGCGCTTCGGATACGGCCGTGTAAATGATCACGATACCGCGGTCGGTAATGGGCTTGGTGATGAAGTTCATCAAAGGCGTAAGGAACGCGTAATACGCCACCAGAAATCCCACCGCCACCGCGCCCAGGCTGACCATCAGCACGCTGCGCAGGGCCATCAGGTGGGACAGAATCGGCTGCTTTTCCGCATCCACTTGCTTGTCGTGCCTTTGCCGTTTTTCTTTGGCTTCTTTCTTTGCCATAGGAAACCTCAATCCTTCGGGTTACAAAGTAAGGTGGCGGCCGCCGCCGACCGCCGCCTGTCTCCCTTTATTCGCTTTTCTTTTCCTGGCTGGCGCCGGCTTCGGCGTCTTCGGGCTTCTCATCCACCTTGACTTCCTTCTTGAATTCGCGGATGCTCTGTCCCAGCGCTTTGCCCAGGCCGGCGATTTTACCGCCGCCGAAAAGCACCAGCGCAAGCACCACAATCAGAAAAATTTCCATCGTACCCAGTCTCATCATCATGTGCCTCCCTTTTTCAACTGATCCTTAAAATCCTTGAAACTCAATTCTTTGTCAATCTGCTTGAATTCCTTGTTCATTTCCAGCTGTGTCTTTTGCAGATCTTGACGGATATCCACGTCCTTCATGGTGTCCTTGACTTCGCGATCCAGGGATTTGAGGTCGGACTCGATATTCTCCACGCCGAGTTCGCGCTTGACCTCCTCGATCATCCCCCGGATATATCTGACGAACCTGCCCAGCGCCCGGGCAACCTTGGGCAGATCCTTGGGCCCCACGATCACAAAGGCGACCACCAGGATGAGGACTATTTCCGCCGCGCCGATATTCATGGCATCCTTCCTCTCCCGTCCGTGGTTTGCGACGCTATTATACACTATTCTCCGGTTTTTTGTAAAGTCCGCCGCAAGCCGGATGCGTTTATCATACTGAAAGCATTTGGGACTGTCAAGGGGGGACCCGCAGGGCACAAGAAAAAATTGTCCGGCGCTTCGTCCGCCTCTTGACGAAAGAAGGAAATGTGTTAAAATATAGTCAGAATTCATGCTGTGATTGTAACAGGCGTGACTTCTCAGTCTCCGAGCCATGGGCGCCCACGCGGTGCGTATGGCCAATGGGCGACTTGGGCAACCGGGCCGCCTGCCTTTGCAAAGGAGTGCTGCAAAACGAAGGCGGGGCACAATTTTGTGCGTCGTTTGTTTTGCGGTACTCCATTTTTCATTCCCAGGTATTCCTCCGGCGCTAGGGCGACGGGACGGAACAAGTAAGGAGGAGAGAAAACAATGTCTGACCAGAAGCGTTTCTTAGACAAGGACTATACCCGCCGTCAGTTTCTGAAACTGTCGGGCAAAAGCCTGGTGGGCGTAGCCATGTCCAGCGCGATGCTTTCGACCCTGGGCGTTACCGCCGGCGCGCTGGCTGAGGATCAGGTGCGCGTATGGGCCTTCCCCCAGGGCCTGCTGGTGGTGAACGCAGATCGTTGCGTAGGGTGCCAGCGCTGCGAAATTAACTGCACGCTGACCAACGACGGCTGCTGCTCCAGCTACATCTCCCGCGTGAAGGTCACCCGCAACCTGTATTCCAGCCGCAACGGCAATGGCCTGTACACCGAAAACAACTGGACTTATTTCCCTGATACCTGCCGTCAGTGCGAAGATCCCGCTTGCGGTAACGCCTGCCCCATGGGCGCCATCGTGGCCGGCGAGGACGGCATCCGCCGGGTGGATCAGGACAAGTGCGTGGGCTGCGGCGCCTGCGTGGAGGCCTGCCCGTGGCATATGCCCACCGTGAACCCCGTGACCAACAAGTCCTCCAAGTGCGTCATGTGCGGTGCGTGCGTGGAAGGCTGCCCCTCCGGCGCGCTGTCCATTGTGCCCTGGGATAAGATCACCGCGGCCGCCCAGGAAGTCTGACGAGGCGGTTTACACCATATAAAGGAGGATATTCAAAATGTCTGTTAAGAATGGCATCAACGGCTGGGCGGGTTCCGTGCTGCGTGTCAACCTGACCACCGGCGCGATCACCACGGAAGACACCCTGCCCAAGTATAAGCCCTATATCGGCGGCATGGGCCTGGGCTACAAGGTCATCTGGGACGAAGTGCCCCTGGACACCGATCCTCTGGGGCCGGATGCAAAGGTTGTATTTGCCGTTGGACCGCTGACTGCTTCAGGCGTGCCGTGCTCCGGGCGTATGAACGTCTCCTGCCTGTCCTGCTGGTCTAAGGGCGACTCCATTGTGGACGCACATATGGGCGGTCACATTGCGCACGCCTTCAAATATGCCGGCTATGATGCCCTGATTGTGGAAGGCCAGAGCGACAAGCCCGTATACATCAAGATTGACGACGAGAAGGTAACCATCGAAGACGCTTCCGAAGTATGGGGCAAGGGAACCTTTGAAACCAACGCGACGCTGACCAAGGCCAACGGCGATGAATTCGACGTAGCATCCATTGGTCAGGCCGGTGAGAACCTGGTGCCCATGAGCTGCATGGTAACCTCCTTCGGCAACTCCGGCGGCGGCGGCGTAGGCGCTGTGCTGGGTTCAAAGAAAGTCAAAGCCCTGGTAGTTCGTGGTACGGGCGCTGTGAAGATTGCCCGTCCCCTGGAAGTGAAGCTGTTGAGCAACTACATGATCAAGGATCTGGTTGGCGGCAACAACAACCACAATGTGCCTACCGTACCCCAGACCTGGGCTGAGTATTCTGCTACCACCAAGAACCGCTGGCAGGGTGCTCCCGGTGTTACCTGGGATAAAGCCCCCAATGGTCCCATCGACATGGGCGAGCAGCCCAGCGGCGTAATCAACGTGGCTGCTCTGCGCTGCAACAAGGGCGTGTTCGACTTTGGCGAAATTGCTGAGAAGTATACCGTGAAGCAGGGTGGCTGCTCCTCCTGCCCGGTGCGCTGCTATACCGAGTATGACATGGATCCTCTGGCGGACTATGATCTGCCCACCCATGTATCCAACACCTGCATTCCGATCACCGGTCAGACCGGCATCTACTGCGAAGGCACCCACGATTTCGTGGACGAAGGCGATGCAAAGGTCATTCTGGGCGGCGCTGGTTCCCGCGCGCAGGATGATTTCGGCGTGTGGTGCAACTACGGTAACCTGAAGACCGACTTTATTCGTGCCTACAAGGACGGCATCCTCAAGGAGCACATGACCGAGGAAGAGTGGAACGCCGTGCCGTGGGACCTGATGAAGGACGGCGATCCTCGCTGGGCAGTGGAATTCTACCGCCTGATTGCTGAGGGCAAGGGCGCTTGGGGCGTCATCGGCAAGGGTTCCTACTACATGTACAAGGAATGGGGTCTGGACGACGCTACCAAGAATAGCGCCGGCAAGAACTACTATGATGAAGTTAGCGGTCAAAACACCAACGTCACCTACAACGGCTATCCCAAGCATCACTCCTCCGAGGATGCCTGGCAGAGCGGTCTGCTGTATAACGTGCTGTACAACCGCGATTGCATGATCCATCACTGCACCAACTTCGTCCGCTCCGGTTCTCCTTATGAAGAAGTTATCAAGCCCGTGCTGGAAAGCTTCTTCGGAGAAGGTTGCGTGGACGCCCCCAAGGCGTATACGCCCATCAACGAGAACAAGATCAAGCTGGCAAAGTGGGCTTTCAACGGCAAGCAGTGGCATGACTCCGCCACCCTGTGCAACTGGATGTACCCCATGACCCTGTCCACCAGCAAGAAGCGCGGCTACAAGGGCGACCTGGATTTGGATGCCAAGTACATGAGCGCGGTGGTTGGCGAAGACTATACCCGCGACAGCATTGATTTCGATTGCGAGCGCATTTCCAATATGCTGCGCGCCATGACCGCCATCTCCTTCAAGCTCCGCTTGGACAGCAGTAACCTGCGCAAGGATCACGACGCGGTGCCTGCCTGGGTGTTCGACAAGGAGCCCGACTTCAAGGCCTTTGAAGAGGGTACCGTGAAGATGGACCGCGATGACTGGGAGAAGTCCCTGGATATGTTCTACGAGGCCATGGGCTGGGATAAGGAAACCGGTATTCCCACCCGCGAGACCCTGGAGAAGTTTGATCTGGGCGACATGGCCGACAAGCTGGCCGAACTGGGCTTGATTTCCTAAGGCAATATGTGATACCATCAAGGGGAGGCCTCCCGGAATATTTTCGGGGAAGCCTCCCCCTATTTTTCAGACAAGGAGATGATCTCCCATGGCTTTGTTCGGACGCCGCAAACCCGGCTTTTCCAAGGAAGTTAAGCTGAAGCCCGAGGATATCAGCGGTGAATTTAGCGACCGCAACGACCCTGCCATGGTGCGCAACGCCAATCCCAAGATGGAAAAGGCGGAAATGGCCGCCCGGGCGCAGGCTGTGATGGACGGAACCGCCAAGCCTGCCGCTGAGGCCGCCGCTGCATCCGCATCGGAGGATTTGGCGCAGGCTGCAGCGGCCCGCGGAGAAACCGTCGATCTTTTTGAGTACCTGGATTCCCTGCCCGAAGTCGCCGATCCCTTTCCGCCCAGCGAGCCAGACCCGGAGCCTGCGCCCGAACCGGAACGCAAGCCTGCGGAGATGCTGGCCGAATACATCCGGGAGCGCACCAAGGCTGTGAGCCTGACCGGACGAAAAAGCCTGGCCAAGGAAGAGCCACACCTGGATGAAATGCTGGAAGAGCTGCGCGGCCTGGAGTCCTGCAAGGACATCTGCACCGTAAAGGGCAACAAGGACGAATACTTCTACTCCGACGAGCATATGGCGCATAACTATGCCCGAATCGCCATGCTGGTATTGGAAAAAGATATTCCCTTGACCATCGCGGAGATGGTGCGTTTCAACTGCAAAACTTATCCCTCTCCCACTCCGTTGTCCTACTTTGAGCGGCATCCCTATTACTATACGGAGCCGCAGCTGAAGCATGCGTTGACCATGCTGTCCCGCAATCCGGATTACAGCGATGTCAAGACCTTTGTCACCGAAAACAACCATGTGACCTATCTGTATTCAGAGAAACACATGTCCTTCAAGTATGCCCGCGCCTTGGCCGAAGGCGTGGAATCCGGCGAGGCGGACGGCTGAATCTTCCGGGGCGGAGCAGCCTTGAATGGATCGAGGCAGCATGCGCAGCCGGACAGTCGTAACCATTTTGTTGTCACTTGGAGGCTTTGCGCCGGATGTGTGCGGCGCAAAGCTTTTTTTTGCAGGCGAACGGTCAGGATAAAAAGGTTTTCCGGGGAAACAACGCTCCGATAAAAAGCGTCCCTGCGGCCGGGCAGGAATCGTCCTCATCCATCGAGAATTGCTCTGCATCCGGGACGAGCAGGTGGAAAGGCGACGGCCGTCAGCATGGTTGAACCGGTCCACGCCCGTATCCATGCGCTGCCTTTTGAACGCGAATGCGAAGTACAGCTGACAAACGGTAAAGGGAGGAGAAAGGTATGCATATCATTACCATGATAGGCGCAGGCCAGATGGGATCAGCCATGTGTTTTCCGGCCCGTGGCAACGGGCATGAGGTGCGCCTGGTAGGAACGCCGCTAGATCGGGAAATCATTCAACGCGCCCGGATGGACGGGTGGCATATACATCTCAAGCGTTATCTGCCGCAGGGCGTAAAATACTATCAGTCAGAGGAAATGCACGCGGCGCTGGAGGGTGCCGATGTGCTCATCGGCGGGGTCAGCAGTTTCGGCGTGGACTGGTTTGCCGATAATGTTTTACCGGCAATTCCCGAATCGCTGCCCGTTCTATCCGTTACCAAGGGCCTGGTGGACCTCCCGGACGGAACGTTGATCTCCTACCTGGAATATTACCGGCGCCGCATGGGCAGCAATAGGCTTTCCCTTAACGCCATTGGAGGCCCATGCACGGCTTATGAATTGGCTGACCTGGACCCGACCACCGTCTGCTTCTGCGGCAGGGATATAACGCTTCTCCGACGGCTGCGTGAGATATTCCGGACAGATTATTATCACATTACCGTATCCACGGATGCGGAAGGGCTGGAGTGCGCGGTGGCGCTGAAGAATGCCTATGCGTTAGGGGTGACGCTTGCCGTAGGCCTTGCGGAAAAACGCGAAGGGCAGGAGGGAAAGCTGCATTACAATTCGCAGGCGGCCCTGTTTGGGCAAAGCGTGAAAGAGATGCGCCGCCTGCTGAAATACTTTGGAGCCCATGAAGAAAACATCATCTTTGGCGCAGGCGACCTGTATGTGACCATTTATGGTGGACGCACGCGCAAAATAGGGACCCTGCTGGGGCGCGGCATGCGCTTTGAGGACGCGCTGGCAGCATTGAACGGCGTTACGCTGGAATCCCTAGTCATCGCAACCCGCGCTGCCAACGCTGTGCGCTACCATATTGCCACCGGCGCCATGCAGGCAAAGGATTTTCCCCTGTTACTGCACTGTGATGACGTCATCCATCATGGAAAGCCGGCTGAAGAAATTCCCTGGGATGCTTTTGAGGAGGACTGGAATCTGTAAATTTCCATATGGAAGACACGCTGCCATAGGCCCGCCTTTGGGAGCGGTGCCGCCCAAACGGTCAAAAACAGGGAGGTGTGGGAAGGGTTGCAGCCCCTTCGGCATCTCCCTGTTTTTGGGGACGGTCTGCTTGGCGTTTGGAGGAAGGCCAAGCTCTGAAACTGTGCCGCGCCAAAGTCCCATGTTTACAGAAATGGAAAAGTATCCGCGCCGTTTTCTATGCAGGCAAGGGCTTTTTTGCAAAATAGGCAGGCATTCCGCCGCCTTTCGGAAAAGCATGATTTTACCCTAAAAAAGATGGTAAAAAGTTGAAAAACCCCCTTCCAAAACCGCACAGGAAGGATTACAATACCCACGACTCAACCCTACATCACAACCAGAGCAGGAGGCAATCATGCAACCTATCCGATGGCTATGGGGCTGTGCGGACAAAAAATCCCATGTCCGTATCATCGCGGCGCTGGTAATCTCCGCGGTTACCAGTTTGATGCTGCTGGTCAACCCTTCCCTGACCGCAACGTTGGTGGATGAAGTCATCATTGCGGAGAATCCCGAGCCGCTGCTGGGCATCCTGGCGGTCATGCTGATTGTAAAGCTGGTTCGGGAGGGCACGCGCTATCTGATGATCGTATTGCTGGAAACGGCGTCCCAGAATACGGTCTACGACCTGCGCCGTATATTGTTTGCCAAGCTGCAATTTCAGGACACCCGCTTTTTCGACCGAAACCGCACCGGCGACCTGATGACCCGCATGTCTGCGGACCTGGACTGGTGCCGTCACTTCATCTCCTATATGGATTATGCGGTGGTGGACTGTGTGTTCATGTTTCTAGGCACATTGATCCTGTTCTTCTGCATAAGTTGGAAGCTGACGCTGTGCCTGGCCGTGGTCACCCCCATCCTGATGCTGATTACCAAGCTCTACTCGGGCAAGGTTCGCCCGCTTTTCGTTGCCATGCGCGAACGCCTGAGCGAAATGAATACCGCCGCCCAGGAAAACATCGCCGGCAACCGGGTCGTGCGTGCCTTTGCCCGGGAAAAGTACGAGGAAGAGGCCTTCGAGCGCCGCAACGCCGCCTTCCGGGACAGCCAGCTGGCCATCAACAAGATGTGGCTAAGCTTCTATCCTTTCATTGAGCTGTTGGCCAACTCCATGACGGTCATCACCGTGTTCCTGGGCGGCTTCTTTATCATCCTGGGCGAGATCACGCCCGGCGAGCTGACCATCTTTACCCAATTGAGCTGGGCGCTTTCGAATCCTATGCGGCAGCTGGGCAACCTCATCAACGATACCCAGCGCTTTGCCACCAGCGCTACCAAGGTCATGGAACTGTACTATGGCCGGCCCCATATCGCCGACCGCAGCGACGCGGTGGATCATGCGGACATGCAGGGCGCCATTGCTTTCAAGAACGTTACCTTCCATTTTGACCGGCAGGAGGTGCTCCATGACATCTCCTTCGAGGTAAAGCCCGGGCAGACTCTGGCAATCATGGGGCCCACGGGTTCGGGCAAAACCACCGTTATCAACCTGCTGGCCCGTTGCTACGACGTGAGCTCCGGCGTGGTGGAAGTGGACGGCTGCGATGTGAAGAGCTGGAAGCTCCAGCAGCTGCGCGGCCACCTGGGCGTGGCAACCCAAGACGTTTTCCTTTTTTCGGATACGGTGGAGGGAAACATCGCCTTCGGCAACCAGTCCCTGACCGAGGAGCAAGTGCATGACTATGCCCGCATCGCAGACGCGGACGAGTTCATCCGCAAGCTCTCCGATGGCTACGATACCCTCATTGGCGAGCGCGGCGTGGGCCTGTCCGGCGGCCAGAAGCAGCGGATCGCCCTGGCCCGTGCCCTGGCCATGGAGCCCCGCATCCTCATCATGGACGACACCACCTCCGCCCTGGACAGCGAAACGGAACGCTATATCCAGGAGCAACTGCGGCACCTGCCCTTCCCATGCACCAAGATCATCATTGGCCAGCGCATCAGCGCGGTCAAGGACGCGGATCAAATTCTGATTCTCCAGGACGGCAAGATTACCGAACGGGGTACCCATGAGGAGCTGCTCAAGAACCGCGGCTACTACTGGGAAACCTACGCGCTGCAGAACGATCTGCCCGTGGAAGGAGGCGCAGCCTGATGGCCCGCAACAAGTTTGACCAGGACGAGGTACTTGAGTCCCCATTTCAATGGAAGCATCTCAAGCGCGCCTTCCAGTATATCCGCCGCCACCGCACCCAGATGCTCCTGGCCCTGGGCTTGAGCATCCTGGCTTCCATCGCCAGCCTGTATACGCCCAAGATCATGGAGTGGGTGCTGGATGAGGCCGTACCCAACAAGGACGTGCAGGCCCTGCTGCACTGGGCAGTCATTTTCACTGTGCTCATTGCCATCAGCATTGTGTTTACCCTGATTCGCTCCCGCATCATGGCTTACGTGAGCCAGGAGATCATCTATGACATTCGCAAGGACCTGTTCCATCACCTGCAAAAGCTGCCTTTCAGCTACTATGACAGCCGCCCGGCAGGCAAGATCCTGGTGCGGGTCATCAACTACGTAAACTCCGTATCCGACATCCTTTCCAACGGTATCATCAACAGCATCCTGGAGATCATCAACATCGCGGTCATCGTGGTGTTTATGTTCAGCCTGGACGTGACGCTGGCTTCGGTGATCATCGCGGGCCTGCCCATTTTCATCGCCATTGTGTGGATACTCAAGCCACGGCAGCGTAAGGCCTGGCAGATGCAGAGCAACAAGAACTCCAACTACAACGCCTACCTGGCCGAGAGCATCGACGGCGTGCGGCTGAGCCAGATCTTCGCCCGGCAGGAGGAAAACTGCTCCATCATGAAACGCCTGGCCGAAGCCTGCCGGGTCGCCTGGATGCGCGCCATCTACGTGTCCAACGCGGTATGGCTTTCCTCCGAGACCCTGACGCAGATCGTTTTTACCTTCCTGTACATCGCAGGCGTCTACTGGATGGGCGGCAAAATCGTCTCCTTCGGCGTGATCCTGGCCATGGGTTCCTATGTCAGCCGTTTCTGGCAGCCCATTACCAACCTGGCCAACATCTATAATTCCTTCGTGAACAACATTGCGTACCTGGAGCGCATTTTTGAGACCATGGACGAGCCGGTGGAGGTGGCCGACGCTCCCGGCGCCACGCAGCTGCCGCCCCTGACCGGCGAGGTATGCTTCGACCATGTGAACTTCGGCTATGAGGAGGGGCAGACCGTCCTGCAGGACCTGAACCTTCACGTTCGGCCCGGCGAACGCATCGCTCTGGTGGGCCCCACAGGTGCGGGCAAGTCCACGGTGGTGAACCTGCTCTGCCGCTTTTATAACCTGCGGGGCGGCAAGATCACCCTCAAGTGCGCCGACGGCAGCGAGCAGGACATCTCCCAGGTGACGCTGGAGTCCCTGCGCAGCCAGCTGGGCATCATGCTCCAGGACAGCTTCATTTTCAGCGGCGACATCCTCAGCAACATTCGCTATGGCCGCTTGGACGCCACCGAGGAGGAGATCATCGCCGCTTCGAAGGCCGTATGTGCCCATGAGTTCATCGACCAAATGCCCATGCGCTACCAAACCCCCGTCAACGAGCGGGGCAGCGGACTGAGCCAGGGCCAGAAGCAGCTGATTGCCTTTGCCCGCACGCTGCTTTCCGACCCGAAGATTCTTATTCTGGATGAGGCCACCTCCTCCATCGACACCAAGACGGAGCGGCTGCTCCAGCAGGGCATCGAGGCCCTGCTCAAGGGCCGCACCAGCTTCATCATTGCCCACCGGCTCTCCACCATCAAGAGCTGCGACCGCATCCTCTTCATCGGCGACGGCGGCATTCTGGAAGCCGGCAACCATGAGGAACTCATGGCCAAGAAGGGCCGCTATTACGAGCTGTACACCGCCCAGATGCAGGCGGCGTAAATACCACGAGCCGCTGGCGGAATGCACCGCCAGCGGCTCAAACTGAAAATCTTCAGGCCTCCTAACTTGCAAGCACTTCATAGCGTATGGGCCCGAAGGTTTCCAAAGGGAAAGGCGGGCATAGCCGCCAGTGGCGGCTATGCCCGCCTTTCTCAACCGAAACGAGCGGCAGAATGCCGCGACGATTGAGGTTGCGGAACGACCGGAAAGCCCTTTGGTCGCGCCCGCAGGCGCGAAACCTCCTGCATGTGCAAGAAAACATACAAAACCTGCAAAACAAAGAGGCAAAAACCTTTACCAACAGCCTGATTCGCTGGCGGAATCTCCCGCCAGCGGATCGTTTTCATTACGCCGGTTTGCTCACTCGGCGCGCCAGATTCGATAGGCTTTTCCGCCTTCCAGGTCCTTCCATACAAAAGTATCCCCTTCCCACAGCATGTAGCCATGGGCGCTGCCCTCCTTGGGGATGGATACGGAGCCGGGGTTCAGGTAGGTGAACCCGTCGTGAGGGGCGCACTTGGGCACATGGGTGTGCCCGCACAGCAAAAGGTCGCCCGGGCACAGGGGCGGCGGACAGTCCTCGGTGAACCGGTGGCCGTGGGTGGCGTAAAGGATATGCTTGCCCAGGGGTAGCACCGCGTAATCGGCCATAATGGGGAACTCCAGCACCATCTGGTCCACTTCCGTGTCGCAGTTGCCGCGCACGCACAGGAGCTTGTCCCGGCGGACGTTGAGCAGGGCCAGCACCTCCTTGGGTGCATATTCCTCCGGCAGGTCGTTGCGGGGGCCGTGGTAGAGCAGGTCGCCCAGCAGCAGCAGGCGGTCCGCGCCCTCCCGGTCAAAGGCGTCCAGCATGGCCCGGCACCATTTGGCCGAGCCGTGAATATCCGAGGCGATCATGTAGCGCATGAAAATACGCTCCTTTCCAAAGTTCAAGGCTTGACGGCGCGGATCATGGGCGTGTTGTCCTCGCCGCGCCAGCCCAGCACCTCCGCTATGAAGCCTGCCTGACGCAGCAGCGCCAGCTCGTGCTCCAGGGTCAGCGGCGTGTCAAAGTGTACGAAAACGTCCGCCGGTATCCCCTGACGGGCGCGCCGGCGGGCCAGCTCCGCAAAAAGATAGGCTTCCATCTCGTCGGATTCGGCGGTATAGTCGCCCTCCAGCAGCATCCCGCCCGGCCGCAGGGCCGCAAAAATGCGCCGGAACAGCCCCAGCTTTGTTTCCGGGGAAAAGTGGTGCAGGGTTTCAAAGGCTACCGCCACATCATAGGCGCAGGAAGGCAGAGGAACGGTCAGGTAATCTCCTTCCATAAGGGTCAGCTTCCGCTCCGGGTGCTTTTCCCGCAGGCGCGCCAGCATGCCGGGGGCCAGGTCGATACCGGTCACCGCCAGGTCCGGGCGCAGGCGAAAGATCTCGTCCAGCTCAAGCCCCGTGCCGCAGCCCAGATCCAGCAGCGTCGCCGCCTGGGGCGGAATCAGCTCGCCCAGCCAGCGGTAATAGTCCCGCCAGGGGCGCATATGGTCCTCATAGGTGTCCACCCGCCGGTCAAAAAAGCCGCCCATGTCTTCCAGGGGTTCGTCTTGGGTATTTTCCAGCCACTGACGGATAGCGGCAAAGTCGCTCATGAAAGCTTCCTCCTTATGGGTTGCACAGGCCTTACCGGTTGCATAGGCTTCGCACGCCCAGGGATACGCCGTAGCAGGCGGCGGCGTACAGCACGATGGCCGCGCCGGCGGAAGTATCCCAGTAATAGGCGCTGAGCAGTCCCGCGATGCCGCACACCAGGGCGATCAGCACGCTGAGGACCGCGTGCTGCCGGGCGTTCCGGGCCAGGTTGCGTCCGGCGGCCGCAGGCAGAATCAGCAGGGCGTTGATGAGCATGACGCCCACCCAGCGGATGGCTAGCATGACCGCCACCGCCAGCAGCACCGCAAAGGCGTACTCCGTCAGCCGCACGGGGATGCCCCGGCTCCGGGCCAGGGAAGCGTTGATGCCCGTGAAGAGCAGGGCGTTGTACATCACCGCCCAGGCGGCGACACCCAGCACCAGCGCCACGGCCAGATAGAGCAGATCGCTTTGCGTCACCGCCAGCACGTCGCCGATGAGCAGGGAGGAGTATTTGGCAAACCCGCCTCCCCGTGCCAGAATCACCAGACCCAGGGCGATGCT
>CALVVZ010000074.1 GCA_944364075.1 uncultured Clostridia bacterium | reverse complement strand
TTACACCTTCGGACGACCTCTGGTTGGCCGAAGGTGCTTCCTCAAAAAAGTGGCGACGCCACTTTTTTGACACGCTGAAAAGTGGCGGCGCCACTTTTTTGAGACGCTTTGTGCTTATTCCAGCGCAGGGACCGCTGCCAGCAGCTCCCGCAGGAAGGCCCCGCAGTCCGCCACCACCGCTTCGTCCGCATAGGCGAAGATGGGCGCGTCGGCGTCCGCGTTCACGGCGATGATCTTCTCCGCCTGCACCCCGGCCATGTGCTGGATGGCGCCGGAGATGCCCAGGGCCAGGTATACCTTGGGGGCCACGGTTTTGCCCGTTTGGCCCACCTGATGGGGATAGGGCATCCGTCCCGCGTCCACCAGGGGGCGGGAGGCCGCCAGGCCGCCGCCCAGGCGCCGGGCAAGCTCCCGGGCCATGGCCAGGTTTTCTTCCCCGCCGATGCCGTTGCCCACCGCCACCAGGATATCCGCATCCAGCCGGGCGTCCCCGCCGGGAGCGGGAAGCTCCTCCAGCAGGCGCACGGAGCTTTGCAGGGGCGGCAGCGCTTCCCGGCGCACCTCGCCGTGCCGGGAGGCGTCCGGCGCGGGCTGCGGGAACACCTTGGGCCGCACGGTGGCCATTTGCGGCCGGCGCTCCGGGCAGAGAATGGTGGCCAGCAGGTTCCCGCCAAAGGCCGGGCGGGTTTGCAGCAGCAGGCCGCTTTCGTCCAGGTCCAGCCGGGTGCAGTCGGCGGTCAGGCCCGTGCGCAGCAGCGCCGCGACGCGCGGGGCCAGGGAACGCCCCATCCCCGTGGCGCCCAGCAGCAGCATGTCCGGGCGATGGCGGCGGCACAGCTCCGCCAGGGCCTGCGCCTGCAGGCCGTCCTCCGCCGGGAGCGCTACGCCCTCCCCCAGCAGCACGCGGTCTGCGCCCGCGGCAATCAGCGCTTCGGTGTCGCAAGCTCCCAGGGCCGCGGCGGTTACGCGGCCGCCGCAGCGGGCCGCCAGCTCCGCCGCCTTGCCCAGCAGTTCAAAGGTTACCGGGCGGATACCCTCCCGGCACAGCTCCACATAGACCCACAGCTCAGTCATGGCTGTCCGCCTCCTCTCCGCGCAGCGCCCGGGCAACGCTCCGCGCCATGTCCTCAAGGGTACCCGTCAGGCGGCGGCATTGCCCGCGCAGGGGCGGCCGCCCGGTGGCGGTCACCCTGGTGGCGGAGCCTTTCAGCCCCACCTGCGCCGCGTCCACGCCCAGCTCCGCGGCGGTCAGGCGGCGCACTTCCAGCTGCTCCGCCCGGAGAATCCCCGCCACGGAGGGCAGCCGGGGCACGTTGATTTCCTTGACCACGGTAAGCACCGCGGGCAGAACGGTTTCCACCCGCTGGTAGCCCTCGTCGGTGAGGCGCAGCAGCCGGGCGGAATGCCCGGTGATGGCTTCCACGGCGGCCACGTCGGTGACGCAGGGAAGGTCCAGCATGGTGGCCAGCATGGGCCCCACCTGGGCCGTGTCCCCGTCGGAGGCCATGCGCCCGCACAGGATCAATCCCGCGCCGCCCAGATGGCGCACCGCGGCGGCAAGGGCCGTGGCCGTGGCCAGGGTGTCCGACCCCGCAAAGGCCCGGTCCGTCAGCAGCACGGCCCGGTCCACGCCCAGGGCCTGCACGTCCCGCAGCATGCTTTGCGCGGCGGGCACGCCCATGCTCAGGGCGGTGATTTCGCCGCCCAGGCGCTCCCGCAGGCGCAGGGCTTCCTCCACCGCGTAGGCGTCAAAGGGGTTCAGGATGGCCGCCCCGTCCCGCAGAATGGTATGGGTCACCGGGTCCAGGCGGGTTTCGTTGGAGGCAGGCACCTGCTTGACACAAACGATGATGTTCATGCTTCCACCTCCGTGAGCACGTTTCCGGGTCCCATCAGGTTCAGGGGGTCCAGCTGGCGCTTGAGCTCCCACAGCTGGGCCATTTTCTCCGGCCCCATCATGATGGCCTCCAGCTTGCGCTTGATTTTCCCCGCGCCGTGCTCGGCGGTGATGGTGCCGCCCATGGACGCCACAAAGGCCGCCCATGCCTCAAAGAGCCGGTGCCCGCGCTCCCACTCCTCCCGGTTGCGGGCCAGCAGGTTGGGGTGTACGTGATTTTCGCCGATGTGCCCGAAGAGCAGGCAGGGCATGCCGCAGGCGTCCAGGTCCCGCTCGTAGCGGTGGAACAGCGTCTCAAAGTGCGCGTCGTCCACGGCCATGTCCGTGGAGAGGATGGTGATGCAGGGGTCGTTTTTACGGTTCTTTTCCACAATCAGGTCGATGGTTTCCGGCACGGTATGCCGGAAGAACAGCAGCTTTTCCAGCTCCCGTTCGTTGCGGGCCACCCAGGTGCGCTCCGGGTCGCCGCCCACGCGGCGCAGGATGTCCGACAGGGCGGAGAGGGTGGGCAGAAATAGCGACGGCTCCCGGGGGTTGAACTCCGCGTACACGGCGCAGTTGTAATCCTCGGGCAGCTCCTGGAGCTGGCGGAAGGCGGGGGTCTCCGCCTTCTGCTCCTCCACCAGGCGCAGGGCGCGGCGGTCGAAGAACTCAATGGCCGCGGGCCGGTCGGGCAGGGGCGCTCCCTCCTGGCCCTTCAGGGCGCGGACGTAGCGCAGGGCGGCGGCGTGGTCCGGCAGGAAGGCGGTGACGCCCCATAAAAGCGCCGGGGAGGGCGTCAGCTCCAGCTCCAGCTCGCTGAGGATGCCGAACAGCCCCTGGCTGCCCATGAACAGGTCCGCCAGGTCCATGTCCCGGCGCAGGTAGAAGCCCGCGTCCTTGATGGGGGGCGTTTCAAACTCCGGCAGGAGCACCCGGCGGGTGCTGCCGTCCGTCAGGGGCAGCAGGGCTTCCCGGCCCCGGGCCCGGTGTACGCCCCGCTCCAGGGCGGTGACGCTGCCGTCCGGGAGCACCGCCCGCAGGGCGTGAATCTTGGTGCGCGTGGCCCCGTACAAGTAGGACCGCGCGCCGCTGGCGTTGCAGGAGGCCATGCCGCCGATGCTGGCGGTGGTTTCCGTGGGGTCGGGGGAGAAGAAGGCCTCCCCGGGGCGGAAATCCCGCAGGGCGGCCACGGAGGCTTCGTCCCATTGGGAGATCTGGAAGCTCTTTTCCTTCAGCGCCTTGCGCACCTGCAGCAGCCGCACCCCCGGCTGCACCCGCAGGAACCAGGTGCCCGCGCCGTCCCTTCGCAGGCCCAGGATGCGGTCCATCCGGGACAGGTTCAGGGCCAGGCCGCCCTGAGGGCTTGCGCCGCCGGCCAGGCCGGTCATGCCGCCCTGGGCGGTGACGGGTACGCCGTGCCCGGCGCACCAGCGCAATACCTGGGCAATCTCCTCCTCGCTGCGGGGGAAGGCGATATACTCCGCCTGCCCCTGGGTGCGGGATTCGTCGCTGAGATACCCGGACAGGGCCGGGGTCATGGGTTCGATCAATGGCATGGGCATGCCCTCCTTCCTTGGCAATCCGGGAAAAACGCAAACCGCCGCCCGCGCTGTGAAACGCCGGCGGCGGAGAAGGGGATCAAAGCGCGGCGTCCGCTTGCTGCGCCGCCTGTTCCTTGTTCCACACGCCGCGGAAGTAGAACGTGGCGGAAATGGCCGTGGCGACAATCCAGCCCACGGGCCAGGCCAGCCAGATGCCCGTGCTGGAGCCCAGCATGCCGCTGAAAATCTTCGCCAGCACCACCCGCAGCACCAGGTCGGTGAAGGTGGAGATCATGAAATAGCGCATGACCCCAGCGCCGCGAAGCACCCCGTCGCTGACCAGCTTTACCGCCAGGATGGGGAAGAAGGGCGACACGATGAGCAGGAAGCGCATGCCTTCTTCCAGGGTGGCGCCCACGGGCGTTTCCAGGAACACCCCCACCAGCACCGAGCGCAGCAGCACGTACAATACCGCCAGCGCCGCGGAGATGCTCAGGCCGATGGCCATGCCCGCCCGGCCCCCGGCCTTGACGCGCTCCACCTTGCCCGCGCCGATGTTCTGGGCCGTGTAGGTGGACATGGCGTTGCCCAGGGTGTTCAGGGAGGTGACGGCGAAGTTGTTCACCTTTACCGCCGCCGCATAGCCCGCGATGGTGGTGGTGCCGAAGCTGTTCACAATGCCCTGAATGAAGATGTTGCCCACGGAGACGAAGCTCTGCTGCAATATGCTGGGAATGGCAATGAGGCTGATCTTTTGCAGCAACCGGAAGGAAAACAGCTTATGGGGCGCGTGGGGGAGCTTTTTCAGCCGGCGAAGCACTGCGGTGACGGCGCACAGGCAGCTGACGCCCTGGCACAGGAAGGTGGCCCAGGCCACGCCTTCCACGCCCATGCCGCCCACGGTGACAAAGAGAATATCCACCCCGATGTTGCTTAAGGAAGACACCATCAGGAACAGGAAGGGCGTGCGGGAATCCCCCATGGCGGAAAAAATGCCCGTGGCAATGTTGTAAAAAAACAGGAACAGCAATCCGCCGGTATAGATGTACAGATAGGTTTCCGTGTCGGCCATCAGCTCCGGGGGTGTGTTGATCGCCACCAGCAGCGTGGGCGTGAAGAGAAAGCCCAGCAGCATCAGCGTCAGGCACAGCGCGCCGCTGGCAATAAAGGTGGTGTTCACCGCCGTTCGCATGTCCCCGTACTCCCTGGCGCCATAGAGCAGGGACAGCACCACGTTGCACCCCACGTTGCAGCCGAAGGCAAAGGCCAGATAAATCAGCGTGACCTCGTAAGCGTTGCCCACGGCGGCCAGGGCCGCGTCTCCCAGGAATTTGCCCGCTACAAAGCTGTCCGCCAGGTTGTACAGCTGCTGGAACACAATGCTGCCCAGCAGGGGTACGGAAAAGCGCACCAGCACCTGGCCTGGCTTTCCCACGGTTAAATCGCGATTCATGGGTACGTCTCCTTCCGTAACTTGCTCCTGTGCAGTATAGCGCCATATTCCGGGGAATGTAAAGAGGAAAATGCGACTTTTCCGGGCGAAAAAACCAGGAAAAGACAGGAAATTGCCCGGAGGTTCCCCCTTTACAATTTGAAAAAACAGGGTATAATAAATGTCTAGCAAACGTTCGCCATGATGGGGACGGCGGCGCGAAAGCTCCCAAGCGAGCCGGGGAATGGTGCAAGCCCGGCGGCAGCCAAACGCAGAGCGGATCACCCCGGAGCGAGACCTTCCGATGGCGCGCCGTAGGGAGGCCCGGAAGCTCCCGATAACGAGCGCCAGAGCGGGCGGCGTTTTTCGCCGTCAACCTTGGGTGGTACCGCGGATCGACAGCATCCGTCCCAGGAAAGTTCCTGGGGCGTTTTTTGATGGAAAAAAGCGTCCCGGACCTTAGGCAGCTGCAAGCAGGACAAAGGAGGTCAGCACCATGTACAACAAGGTCCCCACCGACCTGAACTTCGTATCCCGGGAGCGGGAAGTGGCCCGGCTGTGGAAGGACAAGGATGTGATCCGCAAGTCCTTCGACCTTCGCAAGGGCGGGGAGCACTTCACCTTCTTCGACGGCCCGCCCACGGCCAACGGCAAGCCCCATATCGGCCATATTGAGACCCGCGTCATCAAGGATCTGTTCCCCCGCTTCTGGACCATGAAGGGCAAGAGCGTCACCCGCAAGGCGGGCTGGGACACCCACGGCCTGCCCGTGGAGCTGGAAGTGGAAAAGGTCCTGGGCCTGGACGGCAAGCCACAGATTGAGCAGTACGGCATCGAGCCTTTCATCGGCGAATGCAAAAAAAGCGTATGGAAATATCTCCACGAGTGGGAGAAGATGAGCGACCAGGTAGGCTACTGGGTGGACATGGAGCACCCCTACGTCACCTACCATAACGACTATATCGAGAGCGAATGGTGGAGCCTCAAGCAGATCTACGACAAGGGCATGCTCTACCTGGGGCACAAGATCGCCCCTTACTGTCCCCGCTGCGGCACCGCCCTGTCCAGCCACGAAGTGGCCCAGGGCTACAAGAACGTCAAGGAAATCTCCGCCATCGTCCGCTTCAAGGTCAAGGGGCAGGAGAATACCTCCCTCCTGGCCTGGACCACCACCCCCTGGACCCTGCCCTCCAACCTGGCCCTGTGCGTCAGCCCCAAGGATACCTACTGCCGCCTGCGCTGCGAGGGCGAGGACTTCATCATGGCCAAGGCCCTGGTGGAGAAGGTCTTTGAAGGCAAGGAAGTCACCATCCTGGAGGAGATGCCCGGGGAAAGCTTGCGGGGCATGGCCTACGAGCCCCTGTACCGCTTCGTGGAGCCGGACAAGCCCGCCTGGTACGTGGTGTGCGACAACTACGTCACCATGGAGGACGGCACGGGCATCGTGCATATCGCCCCCGCCTTTGGCGAGGACGACAACCGGGTCTGCCAGCTCAACGGCCTGCCCTTTGTGAACCTGGTGGATACCCAGGGCTGCATGACCCAGGAAACCAAGTGGCCCGGCGTGTTTGTGAAAAAGGCCGATCCGCTGATCCTGGAGGATTTGAAGGAGCGGGGGCTGCTCTTCGCGGCGCTGCCCTTCGCCCATGATTATCC
The DNA here is from genome assembly GCA_944364075.1 of uncultured Clostridia bacterium. Lineage (GTDB taxonomy): Bacteria > Bacillota > Clostridia > Christensenellales > Aristaeellaceae > Egerieenecus. Next base: position 6,801 of record CALVVZ010000074.1, on the reverse strand, counting down.
CTTCTGCTGGCGCTGCGATACGCCCCTGCTGTACTATCCCCGGCCCACCTGGTACATCCGCATGACCGCGGTGCGGGACAACCTGCTGCGCAACAACCGCTCCATCAACTGGATGCCGGACCATATCAAGGAAGGCCGCATGGGCAACTTCCTGGAAAACGTCATCGACTGGGGATTGAGCCGGGAGCGCTACTGGGGCACGCCCCTGCCCGTGTGGACCTGCTCCTGCGGCCATGTGCATGTGGTGGGCTCCATCGAGGAGCTGCGCCGCATGGCCGTGAAGGACCCCGGCCCGGACATCGAGCTGCACCGCCCCTACATCGACGAGGTGACCCTGCGCTGCGAAAAGTGCGGCGGGGAGATGCACCGGGTCCATGACGTCATCGACTGCTGGTACGATTCCGGCTCCATGCCCTTCGCCCAGTGGCACTATCCCTTTGAAAACAAGGAGAAGTTCGAGCAGAACTTCCCCGCGGACTTCATCTCCGAGGCCATCGACCAGACCCGCGGCTGGTTCTATACCCTGGAGGCCATCTCCACGGTGCTGTTCGACCGCGCGCCCTTTGAGAACTGCATCGTCATGGGCCACGTCCAGGACGCCGAGGGCCGCAAGATGTCCAAGCATCTGGGCAACGTGGTGGACCCCTTCCAGATGCTGGACAAGTTCGGCGCGGACGCCCTGCGCTGGTATTTCTACACCTGCACCGCCCCCTGGCTGCCCAAGCGCTTCTCCGAGGAAGCGGTGCAGGAGGGGCAGCGGAAGTTCCTGGGCACGCTGCAGAACGTGTACGCCTTCTTTGCCATGTACGCCCAGATCGACGGCTTCGACCCCGCGGCCCATCCCATCGAAAAGGCGGAGCTGAGCCTGATGGACAAGTGGATTCTCTCCAAGCTCAACAGCCTCATCGCCAAGGTGGACGCGGACCTGACCGCCTACCGCATCACCGAGCCCGCCGGGGCCATTGAGGACTTTGTGGACGAATTGTCCAACTGGTATGTGCGCCGTGGCCGGGAGCGCTTCTGGGGCAAGGGCATGGCCGGGGACAAGGAAGCGGCCTTCGCCACCCTGTATCATGTGCTGGTGACCCTGAGCAAGGTCATCGCTCCCTTCGTGCCCTTCATGGCCGAGGAAATCTACCAGAACCTGGTGGTGAACAACGTCCCCGGCGCGCCGGAGAGCGTGCACCTGTGCGACTTCCCCGCCTGCGACGCCGCCCGGGTGGACCAGGACATGGAGCGGCAGATGGACGCCCTGCTGGCCGTGGTGCAGCTGGGCCGCGCCTGCCGCAACGCCGCCAACATGAAGGTGCGCCAGCCCGCCGCCGCCCTGTACGTGAAGGGCGCCAGCTTCGATGCCGCCTACAGCGACCTGTGCAAGGACGAGCTGAACGTCAAGCAGGTCATCTTCACCGAGGATGCCCGGGCCTTCACCTCCTACAAGCTCAAGCCGCAGATGCGCACCCTGGGGCCCAAGTACGGCAAGCTCCTGGGCAAGATCGGCCAGCACCTGCAAACCCTGGACGGCAACGAGGTGGTGGATGCCTTCGCCGCCGGGGAAACCGTGCGCTTTGAGCTGGAAGGCACCCAGGTGGAGCTCGGCGGCGGGGACGTGCTCACCGAACCCACCCAGAAGCCGGGCTTCATGGCCCAGCAGGACCGCGGCGTCACCGTGGTGCTGGACACCAACCTGACCCAGGACCTTATTGACGAAGGCTACGCCCGGGAGATCGTCAGCAAGGTGCAGACCATGCGCAAGGAAGCGGGCTATGACGTCACCGACCGCATCCAGGTGCGCTGCCAGTGCGGCGACAAGCTGGCCGCTGCTCTCGACATGGGCCGGGATATGATTATGCGGGGCGTGCTGGCCCTGTCCCTGACCCGGGAAGCCCCCGCCCAGGGCTGGATTGCCAAGGAGTGGGACATCAACGGGGAAAAGGCGACCATCGCCATCCGCAAGTAAACACACGTAACCATCGGGGGGAGGAGGCGGACCGCGTCCGTAGCGCCTCCCCCCTCTTTTCGGGAGGGTTCCGATGAAATTTGCCCTGATCGGTCAGGATATTCCCATGCTGCTGCCCACCCTGCTGGCGGACCTGCTCTTTGCGGGCAACGAGGGGGCGGACACCGCGGTTTATGAAAACAACCCCGCCATGCAGGGGGTTTTACAGGGGTACATGGACGCCATTTACCAAAAGCGCGGCCTGGGCGGCCGGGCGCTGGTCAGCGAGGATTTGCCCCAGGTGCTGGAGGAAGCCGACTGCGTCATCTACGCCGGGGACTGCATGCCCGCCAGCCGCTTCCGCATGGATCGGGACGCCTTGGCCGGGACCAGCGAGGAGGACCCCGGCCTTTCCGACCAGGCCCGCGTAAACGGCGGCCTGGGCGGGCTGATGCATGCCCTGCGGGGTGGCAACAAGGTCCTGGACCTGTGCGAGGAAATGGTCTACGCCTGCCCCGACGCCCTGGTGATCAATCTGGCCCAGCCCATGGGGCGCATCTGCGCGGTGTTTGCGGACGCAGGCTTCCGCTGCTACGGCCTGGGGCCCACGCCCCTGCGGGGGGCCAACGGCCTGGAAGGCCTGTGCCATGTCCTGCACCGCAAGCCCGCCGCCGTCACGGCGGACATCGCGGGCCTGCCGGGCTTCGCTTTTTTGCTTTCCCTGCAGGAGGCGTCCACCGGCGCCGACCTGCTCCCCACGGCGGAGGAAGCCGCCCGCAAGGGCGAGCTGGGCCGCCTGGCCCGGCGCTGGCTGGACTGGTACGGCGCGCTGCCCATGGGCAAGGTCACCGACCACGCGGAGTTCCTCCCCGCCCAGCCGGACTTCATCCCCGAGGCGGAACCCGCCTTCGGGGAAAGCGTGGAGCAGCGCAAGGAGCGCATCCTGCACATGAACACCGTCGCCGGCAAGGGCGCGGACAGCCGGGAGGGCATGATGGCCCAGCTGGTGCTGCTGTCGAAGGCCCCGGCCCAGCGGCCCGTGCAGCTGGCCCTGGCGCTCTTGCGGGGGACGGACCTGCGCATGGCCGCGGTGACCCGGCGCAACCGCGGCGTGTTGCCACAGCTGGAAAACCATGCTATCATAGAAACGGAACTGACCCTGCGCGCCGGGGAGGACGTGTCTCCCGCCCGCCGGGTCCCCGAAGCGCTGGCGGACATCCTGCGGGCGGTGGACGAAACCAACCGCTTGGCGGCCCGCGCCGCCGCCGGCGACCGCGGCGCGCTCCGGGAAGCCATTGAAACCGACCCCGCCCTGGACGGCCTGGACAGGCTCTACCTCCAGGACGTGGCGGACAAGCTCATCGAACTGCACCGGGACGTGCTGCCCCGCCTGTGAGCGGCCGTTCTGAAACCCACAAAGGAGGCCCCTATGTTCCTTACCACCACCTGGAAGGACTTTGAAGTCCTGGACACCGGCGACGGCGAAAAGCTGGAGCGCTGGGGCGACGTGATTCTCCGCCGCCCCGACCCGCAAACCATCTGGCCCAAGGCGGACCCCGCCCTGTGGCGGCAGGCCCAGGCCTGGTACCACCGCTCGGACAAGGGCGGGGGTGAGTGGGAGTTTTTCTCCCGACTACCGGAAAAGTGGGTCATCGCCCATGAGGCGCTGCGCTTCTATGTGCGGCCCACGGGCTTCAAGCACACGGGGCTTTTCCCGGAGCAGGCGGCCAACTGGGTCTGGATGGCGGAGAAGCTCCGGGAGAGCGGCCGCAGGGAAATGCGGGTGCTGAACCTGTTCGGCTACACCGGCGGGGCCACCCTGGCCTGCGCCCAGGCGGGCGCCCATGTGACACATGTGGACGCCGCCAAGGGCATGGTCCAGTGGGCCAAGGAAAACCGCGAGCTTTCCCAACTGCCGGAAACCAGCTGCCGCTGGATTGTGGAGGACGCCCTGCGCTTTGTGCAGCGGGAGATTCGCCGGGGCAACAGCTATGACGGCATCCTCATGGACCCGCCCAGCTACGGGCGCGGCCCCTCCGGGGAAGTGTGGAAGCTGGAAAACGAGCTTTACGGTCTCATGGACACCTGCGCCCAGGTGCTCAGCCCGGAGCCGCTGTTCTTCCTGGTAAATAGCTACACCACGGGGTTCCAGGCCAGCGTGCTGAGCAACATCATCGAAAAGTGCGTGGTCTCCCGCTTCGGGGGGCAGGTGGACAGCCAGGAGCTGTGCCTGCCGGTGAGCACCGGAGGCGTGCTGCCCTGCGGGGCCACGGGGCGGTGGTTCCGTGCCTAGTATCGTTTATGAGGACAATCATGTGCTGGTGGCGGTGAAGCCCCCGAACATGCTCTCCCAGGCCGACCGCACCGGGGACACGGACATGCTCACCGAGCTGAAGGAATACATCCGGGTGAAGTACGGCAAGCCCGGCCGGGTCTATCTGGGGCTGGTACACCGCATGGACCGCCCCGTGGGCGGGCTGATGGTATTCGCCCGCACCAGCAAGGCGGCGGCCCGGCTCTCCGCCCAGGTGGCCACCCATGAAATGGGCCGGGAATACCTGTGCGTGGTCACCGGCCCCGTGCAGGACAGTTTCACCCTCACCGATTATCTGGTGAAGGATACCCGGCTCAACCAGGTGGAGGTCTGCGAGGCGGACGTGAAGGGCGCCCAGGAGGCCATCCTCCACGGGGAGTGCATCGAGCGCCGGGAGGGCACCGCCCTGTGCGCCATTTCCCTGGAGACCGGGCGCAACCACCAAATCCGCGTGCAGATGGCCCACGCCGGCGCGCCTCTGTGGGGGGACAACCGCTACGGCCACGGCATTCCCGGCCAGCAGATTGCCCTGTGGGGCTACAAGCTGACCTTTACCCACCCCACCACCCGGGAAACCATGACCTTCTACGACGTGCCCTATGGGGGCATCTGGACGCTGTACCGGGACCTGCTGGATATGAGCGGGTCCACCTACCGGTAAAATCAAGCAAGGAGCGTGCGCATGAGCCAACCCTTTTCCTATGAACTGATTCACACCTGCGCCCAGTCCGGGGCGCGGCTGGGGATTCTGCATACCCCCCACGGGGATATTCAGACGCCCATCTACATGCCCGTGGGCACCGCCGCGGTGGTGAAGGCCATGACCTCCCGGGAGATGGAGGAGATCGGCACCCAGATCCTGCTCAGCAACACCTACCACCTGCACCTGCGCCCCGGGGAGGACCTGGTGGCGGAGGCCGGGGGACTGCACCGCTTCATGGACTGGCACAAGCCCATCCTCACTGACAGCGGCGGGTTCCAGGTGTTTTCCCTGGCGGGCATCCGCACCATCGCCGAGGAGGGCGTCACCTTCCAGAGCCACCTGGACGGCTCCCGGCAGTTCATCGGCCCGGAAACCTCCATGGACATCCAGCAGAAGCTGGGCGCGGACATCGCCATGGCCTTTGACGTGTGCTCCCCCTATCCCTGCGACCATGAGACCGCCAAGGCGAACATGGAGCGCACCCACCGCTGGGCCCGGCGCTGCAAGGACTACCATACCCGGGAGGATCAGGCCCTGTTCGGCATCGTCCAGGGCGCTTTCTACAAGGATCTGCGCATTGAGAGCGCCAAGACCCTCAGCGACATGGACTTCATCGGCTACGGCATCGGCGGCCTGAGCGTGGGCGAACCCAAGCCCATCATGTACGAGATGCTGGAGGAGATGATGCCCTACATGCCCACAGGCAAGCCCCGCTACCTTATGGGCGTGGGCACCCCGGACTGCCTCATCGAAGGCGTGCTGCGGGGCATCGACATGTTCGACTGCGTGCTGGCTACCCGCATTGCCCGCAACGGCACGGCGCTCACCAGCGCCGGACGGCTGGTGGTGCGCAACGCCCAGTACGCCCGGGACTTCGGCCCCATCGACCCGGAGTGCGACTGCTACGCCTGCACCCACTTCAGCCGGGCGTATGTGCGCCACCTCATCAAGGCCGGGGAGATCACCGGCGGGCGGCTGATCTCTATCCACAACCTGCGGTTCCTCATCCGCTTGATGGAGCGCATCCGCCAGGCCATCGCGGAGGACCGCTTCCTGGATTTCCGCAAGGAGTTCTACGCCAAGTACGACATGAGCCGTAATTTCTGATTCGCATGGAAAGGGGAGAATGCTGATGAAAGTCCTGCTGCTCAACGGTAGCTCCCATCCCGACGGCTGCACGGCCCTGGCCCTGCGCCAGGCGGCCAAGGCCATCGAGGAAGAGGGCATCGAAACGGAAACCATCTTTCTGGGCAACGACCCGCTGCCCGACTGCATTGCCTGCGGCCATTGCCGCAAGGCGGGCCAGTGCGTCTTTGACGACATTGTCAACGAGGTTGCCCGCAAGGCCAAGGAATGCGACGGGTTCATCTTCGGCTCGCCGGTGTACTACGCCCATCCCAGCGCGCGGCTGCTGACGGTGCTGGACCGGGCCTTCTATTCCGCGGGCAAAAACTTCGCCTGCAAGCCGGGGGCGGCGGTGCTCAGCGCCCGCCGGGCGGGCACCACCGCGTCCTTTGACGTAATCAACAAGTATTTCACCATCAACCGCATGCCGGTGGTATCCTCCACCTACTGGAACAACATCCATGGCAACGCTGCCAGCGAAGCGGCCCAGGATGCCGAGGGTCTGCAAACCATGACCAACCTGGGCAAGAACATGGCCTGGCTGATCAAATGCATCGACCTGGCACGCAAGCAGGGCCTGGAGCCTCCGGAAAACCCGAAGGTCGCCACCAATTTCATTCGGTAAAGGCAAAAAGAGGCCGCGCTCCCGGACAATGGGGGCGCGGCCTCAGACTGTCGAAAAACCCCGGGGAGGCGTCGGAGGGGCCACAGCCCCTCCGA
>CALVVZ010000073.1 GCA_944364075.1 uncultured Clostridia bacterium | reverse complement strand
GAAAAAAACTGGAAGCGCAGCGACGAACTGCGGGACGCCATCAAGGCGGCGGGTTATGTCCTGGAGGATACGCCTCAGGGTCAGAAGGTCCGCCGGAGCGTGTAATCCCATGGCGGGGCCGAAAGGCCGGCGCTGGGAGCGGATGCGCCAGGCGGTTGGAACGGCCTGCCTGTGCCTGGCCGTCCTGGCGATGCTGTTTCCCGTGATCACCGCGCCGCGAACGGTCCGTGAGACGGATACCTACTATGCCTCGGGACGCACGGGCACGCCCTTGCCTACGGTTGCGCCCGGGAATGTCAATGTGAACACTGCCGACCTGGAAACGCTTATGACTTTGCCGGGGGTGGGTGAAGTGATTGCCCAGCGGATCATCGACCTGCGGGAGCAAGTGGGCCGCTTTTCCTATCCTGAGGATTTGCTGCTGGTATCCGGCATTGGCGAAAAGCGCCTGGAGGCGCTGCGGAGCCTGATCTGCTTTGAGTAAGGAGGAGAAATCCCATGGCCTACCAAGCCCTTTACCGCCAGTGGCGGCCGCAGACCTTCAGCGCCATGGTCGGTCAGGAGGCGATTGTCGCCACCCTGCGCAATCAGATCATGACCGGGCGCATCGCCCATGCATACCTGTTCTGCGGTTCCAGGGGAACAGGCAAAACCTCCACGGCCAAGATCATGGCCCGGGCCATCAACTGCCTTTCGCCCGTTCAGGGCGATCCCTGCGGGGCATGCGAGCATTGCCTGCGCCTGGCAGGGGAAAACAGCCTGGACGTGCTGGAAATTGACGCGGCCAGCAATAACGGCGTGGATGAGATCCGTGATTTGCGGGAATCGGTGAAGTACCCGCCCCAGTATGGCCGGTATAAGGTGTATATTATCGACGAGGTACACATGCTGTCCGCCTCGGCATTCAACGCGCTGCTGAAAACCCTGGAGGAACCCCCGGCCCATGCGGTGTTTATCCTGGCCACCACCGAGCCCCAGCGGCTGCCTGCAACGATACTTTCACGCTGCCAGCGCTTCGACTTTGGGCGCATTCCTGCCCAGCAGATCGTGGGCCGGCTGCGGGAAGCGGTGCAGGGCGCGGGCGGCACGGCGACGGATCAGGCGCTGCAGCTGATTGCACGGGCGGCGGAAGGCGGCATGCGCGACGCGCTGTCCATTCTGGATATGTGCCTGGGCTATCAGAGCGAGGTAACGGAAGCGCTGGTGCGCAACGTGCTGGGAACGGCGGACCGGTCGTTCCTGTTCCGGTTCGGGGAAGCCTTGCAGGCCAGCGACGTGAAGGCAGCCATGAGCATGATCGACGAGCTTATGCGCGGGGGACGGGAGCCGGTGGTGTTTTCCAAGGACGTATCCCAGCATCTACGCGCGCTGCTGATGGCGCAAAGCTGCGGGGATGATCTGGCGGGACTGCTGGAGCTGACCCAGGAGGACGCGGAGGAGTACCGCCGCCAGGCGCAAGGGTTCAGTGACGAAAGACTGCTGCGCATGCTGGAGCTGTTCATGGCAGTGGAAACGGAAATGCGGTGGGCGTCCTCGCCCCGCATTGCCCTGGAGGCAGCCGCGATGAAGGCGTGCCTCAAAACCAGGGAGACGGACGCCGCGGCGCTGAACGAGCGTATTGCCGAGATGGAGAAACAGCTTTCCACCCTGACGGAGCAGCTGAAAAACGGAAACTTCACGCCTGCGAAACCCGCAAGAAGCGCCGCGCCCAAGGCGGCCCCCGCGCCTCAGGCCGTGCAGCCGTCCGTGCCTGCGCCCATGACGCCCACCGGGAAAACGCCGGGCGAGGCGTGGAAGGCCATGATGGACGCGCTCAAGCGCAGCGACCCGGCGACGTACAGCTTCCTGACCCAGGGCCGCTTCGCGGGAGCCGAAGGCAGCGTTTACCGCTGGTATGCCAAGCCGGGACAGGATTTTTACGTGGCTGCGCTGAATGCACCGGCCAAACGCGACAACATTGTAGCAGCGCTCAACCAGGCGCTGGGCATGGAAGTGACCTTTCAGGCAAGCCCTGAACCCGCAGACGTTTCCCCGGATGCGGCGGCTGCGGAAAACTCGCTGCTGGCAGAGCTGAAAGAATCCTTTGGCCGGGAAAATGTGACCGTGCAGGAGAAGGAGAAATGACAGAAAAGAATCTCCGAAGCTTCTTTGACGGCCTGCCGGGCATGCATGGCCTGGCTGAAGCGGCGCTTTCCGGATGGCATGGTGCGGTATGGCCGCTGGCGAGAGGCGCGATGCTTACGGTGGGCGATTTCCTGATCTGCGGCGGTGATCCTGGCACGGAAGGGCGGCGGATGCTGGCAAAAGCCATGGCTTCCCAGCCGCGGACGTGGCTGATTTATGCGCCGGAGCAATGGAAGGCTACCCTCAAGGTAACGGCGTTGTTTCATCCGGCGGAGCGGCAAGGCTTTGCTGTGCTTACGCCTGACGCGCCGGAAAGGGAGTGGGGGAACCTTGTACGCCTTCCGAAGGGATACACCGTGCGCCGGATGGAGCGCTGGGACGCGGAGGAATGCCTGACGGAGGAACGCTCCAGGGAGTTCGTGCGGGAGGAGGGAACGGTGGAGAAATTTCTTGACCGGGGGATCGGCGTACTGGCGCGGGACCCGTCGGGACGGCCTGCCGCAGGCGCCAGCGCGTATGTGTCCTGGCCAGGAGGTATCGAGGTGCAGCTGCAAACCCGTCAGGATCTGCAAGGGCAAGGGTTGGCCACGGCCGTAGCGGCGGAGCTGATCTGCCAGGCGCGGAAAAGACATCTCGCCGTCGCATGGGACGCGGCAAACGACGCTTCTGCTCACATTGCCTGCAAATTGGGCTTTGTCCCGGGGAAATGCTATACGGCTTGGGAACGAATTTGCTGAGCAATGATTTCGTTACAAAAAGGTACAAAAAGAAACGTAGCCAAACGATAACAAACTGTGCTATAATAAATATACCGAACAAAATCTACACGGAAAGCGAGGAATGAATATGATCGATACCGTGATTACCGTAGGCCGTCAATATGGTTCTGGCGGACGCTTTGTGGCGCGCAAGCTGGCAGAGCGGCTGGGCATCCCCTATTATGATAAGGAACTGCTCACCCTGGCTGCCAAGGAAAGCGGCATTTGCGAGGAAATGTTTGAAGATCATGACGAAAAGCCTACCCGCTCACTGCTGTTTTCATTGGTGACGGGTATGCAGATGCGCGGGGATGCCGGCGGCGTTTACATGGACATGCCGTTGAACCACACAATCTTCCTTGCGCAGTTTGATACCCTTCGCACTGTGGCGGCCAAGGGACCCTGCGTGATCGTGGGACGCGGCGCCGACTATGTCCTTCGGGACGAGAAAAATGTGGTCAGCGTGTTCATCAAGGCTGACATGGAAGAGCGCAAAGCCCGCGCAGTGAAGTACTACAATGTGGAAAGCTCGAAAGCGGAAGAGGTCATCCGCAAGGCGGACAAACAGCGCGCCAGCTACTACAACTACTACGCTACCGCCACCTGGGGCGCGGTAGAAAACTATGACCTGTGCGTGGATACCGGCGCTGTGGGTGTGGATGGCGCGGTGGAAACCATCATCCATTTCGTGGAGCTTCAGGAGAAGTTCCGCCGGGAAAAGAAATGATGCGGCGGATTCTTGCGCTGCTGTGCGGCCTGATGTTTCTGGTTCCGGCGGCTCAGGCGGCTATCGACTGGCCGGTGATGAGCACCCAGGGACAGCAGCAGGCGCAGGCCTATATCGAGCAGGTAAACGCCAACCTGACGACCTTGGGCGCGGCAAACATTAACAGCTTATTTGAGTGCTATCCGGTCATCATGACCTTCGGGATAACCGCCATGGAGAACGCGGATACTCCGGAGGGGGTGGAGCTTTCCCTGGCGCTGCAGACGGAGGGCATGGTTTCCCTGACGGTGCGCAGCATCTATGCGGACACCTTTGCAGCCCTGGTGGGCAGCTGCATTCAGGCGGCGGACCCGGAAAGGACCCTGGAGGACGCGGTGGCCGAGGTGGCCGAAAAGGTCAACCCGGTCAAGCAAAACCCCAACGATTCCTTTGAGGACGCCATGGGGGATGCGGACTGGTACCAGGGTGATTCGCTTCGTATTTACTATGCATACCGGCCCAATGAATACGCCGATAACAACAACTGGTTGCAGGCTGTGCTGATTTTCCCCTTTAGCGGCGTGCCAACACCGCAGCCTACGCTGGAGCCATCGCCTACTCCTTCGCCCATACCAGATGAAGAGGTCACGCCTACGCCACGCCAGGTGGATTTCTTCTTCGTGCCAGACGGCGCATAAAAGTTACAAAACGATGCGGCTCCCTGCGGGGCGCATCGTTCAGGCTGTTGAAAAAAGCACGTTTTTTCATAGGGTTGCAAGAAAAATGAAACTTCAAGTCCCGAACTTGCAAGTATTTCATAGCGTATGGGGCCGAAGGTTTCCAAAGGGCGATCGGAAAGCCCTTTGGTCGCGCCCGTAGGCGCGAAACCTTTTGTGTTTGCAAGTATGCAATGAGCAACTTGTAAAATTATGAGAACGCATATTTTGTCAACGGTCTGAACAATGCGGCTCCCTGCGGGCCGCATCGTTTTGCATGGAAAAGCCCCGGATGAATGCGCGCTGCGCGCTTCTTCCGGGGCTTTGCTGATGGATGATTGTTACTGATACCGCAGGGCGTCATAGTAGAAGGCGTCCATGTCTTCTTTGGTGGGGAAGACAGCCAGGAACATCCGATTGCCCATGGCGCCGCTCAGCGCGTCGGGGATGCGGGTAACCATGCGCATCTGCGGGGCATATTTGCTGATGAGTTCATCGTCAGAGAGGGCGAAAGGCTTGCCGTCCCGACGGCCTGCAAAGGCGCAGAAGGCATGCGGTCCTTCCGCTTTGGTGGAGTAGTTGAAGGCTATCATGTCCGCCCAGATTTTGTATACGTCCGTGGAGTGGGCGAAATTCATCATGTCGGGCGTGAAGCCGCCGCAGGGGCGCATATTGACCTCCAGGGCGACAACGTCGCCTTTGCTGCCCATTCCCGGCTGATCCTGGGTTAAACGGAAGAACTCAAAGTGTACGAAGCGGCTTTTGACACCGAAGCTCTTTACGGCTGCGCGGCCGGCGCGGCGGGTATCCTCGGGGAGATCCTTGAGGATGTAGTAGATGGAATTGTCGTTTTCATTGACAATGTCCATGATGGACCAGGGAGTTACATTCCCTGTTTCAAAAATGGGCTCGCCTTCGGCGTTGATGATGGCGTCGTAGGAGTTAACTTCCGCATAAATGAATTCTTCCATGATGTAGGTCACATCGGGTTCCTTCTGGGCTAGGAATTCACCCAGGTCCTGGTCGCTTTCCAGCTTGTAGGTGTGGGAAGCGCCCACGCCGTTGTCCGGCTTGACCACCACGGGATACCCTACCTCGTCGATGAAGGCGCGGCATCCGCCAAAGTCATCGACCATGTGGTAACGGGCCGTGGGGATGCCCGCCTGACGGTAGTATTCCTTCATGCGGGATTTGTACTTGATGCGGGGCATATCCTCGCTTTGGAAGCCGCTGAGGATATGAAAATCCGTCCGCAGCATGGCGTCCCGTTCCAGCCAGTATTCGTTGTTGGACTCCAGCCAGTCAATGCGGCCGTATTTGCTGATGAAAAACGCAACGGCCCGGTACACCTCATCGTAGTTTTCCAGGCTGCCGACCTTGTAGTACTCATTCAGGCTGGCTTTCAGCTCCTCGGACAGCTCGTCATAGGGCTGATCGCCGATGCCCAGCACGTTCAGGCCGTTGTTTTTCAGCTCCCGGCAGAATTGCCAGTAGTTGGTCGGGAAGTTGGGAGAGATGAAGATGAAGTTTTTCATGAGTAATCAGCCGCCTTTGCTTTTGATGTGTCACTGTAACAGATGGGGAACGAAGTAAGCCACCTGTTTATACCACCAATCCCAGTCGTGGGCGCAATCGTAGCCCCAGAAATCCACCCACAGGCCCATGTTCTTCTCGGCGTTGAGCTCCGCAATGCGCCGGGTGGTGTCAGGAATCTCCCAGGGCCCCTGTCCTACGCAGATGATGCCGCGGTGACGGCGGTATTCCTCGATGTAAGGGTGATCGGCGCTCATGCCGGCAAGATAATCCACCGGCGAATTTCGGTAAACCACCTCGTCCATGTATCCGTCAAAACCATAGGACGCGGTATAGATACCGCTTAGCGCCAGCATACCGTCAAACAGCGCCGGAAAGCGGAAAAAGAGATTTGCCGCGTGCGTCGCGCCCAGGCTGCATCCGAAGGCGATGATGCCTGGATAGCCAGTCCAGCCGTTTCGCTCGTTGACCATGGCGCGCATGAAAGGCGTCAATTCGTCGGTGATGAAACGAATCCATTGCTCATAGCGGCGAATGCGCCAGTAGGGATCGCCGCTTTTGTTGGACCAGGTTTCGCTGTCGATGGTGTCAATGGAAAAAACCATGGCCTGTCCGGCGTCAATGAAGGGCGCCCATGCGTCGGTCATGTGAAAATTCTCAAAATCATAGAAGCGGCCGTCCTGGCAGGGAATAAAGAGCACCGGGCGACCGGCGTGCCCGTAGACCTTGCACTCCATGTCCCGGTCCAGCGAGGGGCTGTATTGTTTGAAATACTGTGTCTCCATGGCGCATCCTCCGTTATTCCCGCTCGTAGAGCAGCGTTTGCATAAAGAAAGGAATCTGTTCTTCCCAGCAGGATTCACAATGGTCGCCGTTGGGTACGATGCGGCTGTTGACCCACACGCCTTTTTCCATAAGCCGGGAGGTCAGCAGGCTGAAACTGTGCAGTATGCCGGGATGGTTGGCAATCTCTCGGGAGCCGTAATCCATATACAGCACGGTATCCGGCGCAAGCTCCGCCTTGCGGACCATGCCCAGCAATCGGGGCGCTGCCAGCCAGATGGAAGGCGAAAGCGCCGCCGCGCGGGAAAACACGTGGTTGTATTCCAGCAGCGCGTACAAGCTCATGAGTCCGCCCATGGAGCTGCCGGCAATAAAAGTGGCTTCTCGCTGGGGCAACGTGGGGTAGTTGGCATCAATCATGGGCTTTAGTTCCCGGGTCATCCATTCCATGGTCAGTCGGCCGCGACCTCGTATGCGTCCCAGCTTGTCCTCATGAAAGGTAAAGGGGGAGTATTCGGAGAGACGGCCATTATTGGGGGCGTGGCTGCATTCCACGGCGACAATGATCAACGGTGTTTCCGTTTCATCCATGTATGCCTGCATACCCCAGCTTTTGCCATAGGTAGCGTCTTCATCAAAGAACACATTGTGCCCGTCGAACATGTACAGCACAGGATAACGTGCGTCCGGGTCCGACGACAGCGCATCGGGCAAATATACATAAGCCCGTCTGGATTGCTTACCGCTCAGCCGCGGCAGTTGGACGGGAAATACCTCAACCATGCGCATAAACCTTCTCTCTTGCTTCACGGGTTGTCCGCCAAATGCAGACTACTTAATATAGCACATTCCGCGGCGTGAAACAAGTAAGCGGACAGCGCCAGGTTGCTTTTCTTTGGTTTTCTTTTCAGAATTGACGAGGGCGCGCTTTAATGGTCGCCCTGGTTCCAACATTCGTGGCGGGCGCTTCCGTCGTGATAGGTGGGGGTAAACTCCTCCTCGCTTTCAGGTTCCAGCTGGGTATCCAATCCGCGGTCATAAACATCCTGCGGCTTAAGCGGAAGTTCATAATCCTCGGGATAACGGGGATTAGGCATAGCGTTTTCCCTCCTCATAGGTGATGGCTCTATTGTATCACATTTACGGGAAAAAATAACATGCCGGAGAAAAAAACAACGCCCTGCCCGCAGAAAACGCGGGCAGGGCACAGACTGCTGAAAAAGTCATGCTTTTTTTATACAGATGCAAAGAAAATGCAACTTCAGGCACCTGAACTCGCAAGATTTTCATAGCGTATGGATCCGAAGGTTTCCAAAGGGCGACCGGAAAGCCCTTTGGTCGCGCCCGCAGGCGCGAAACCTTTTGCAACGGCAAGAATGCATGCAGAACCTGCAAAAACGATGAGGCAAATTACTTTGTCAGCAGTCCGAAGTGGCGCCGCTATTTTTTGACACGCTGCGCCCTGCCCGCAGAAAACGCGGGCAGGGCAGCGTGCGGTATTACGATATCTCGTCGGGAATGCGGGGCTGCGGGTACAGCGGGAGATCGGGACAAACGGGCTTGGGAACGCCCACCATGCAGGGTTCCCATCGTATCATGTAAATTTCTGCCAGTATTTCCAGCTCTGCCTGGAAGCATGGCTCGCAGCAGGGGGCGCTGGGCTGGATCAACCGGACGCAGGGCAGCACCATCAGGGTGTTGCGCCAGCACTCGCAGGCGGGGAACCCCAGGCGCAGGGTGGCTTCCAATTCCACCGAGCCGTGGCCGGTATGGGTGCAGCAGTTGGCGTCCCGTACCTGGCAATCCACGGGAATGCAGATGCGCAGGCAAAGCTGACGCTGCCCGGAGGCGGGCAGTATCTCCCAGGTGGGGGCCTGGCAGCTTTGCTGCACGTGGATCAGCGTAAAGGGCGCCGCGGCGCAGGCGGGCAGGTCGCACACCTCCAGGGAGACGCAGGTCCTGCGGAGCCATTCCCGGCCGCTGGCTACAATTCGGGGCAGCAGAAACCCCTTGGGCGGAAACGGCCGGCGGGGCTTATCGCAGGGCGGCTGCGGCTTGGAACAGCATTGGCAACAGCAGCATCCTTCGGGATGGCCTTGAGGACGTGACGGAGGACAGCAGGGTTCGCAAACACAGTCGGGGGGCCGGCTTTCACAGGGGCAGGGCTTGGCGCGGCAACGGTCGCACTGGCAGTCAAAAGGATGGCAATTCCGCCCCCGGTCCCAGCCGCATCCGGGATGCGTATTTATTTTCATATGAATTCCCTCCCATAGCTTTAGGATATTCCCCTTTTCAGGGTATGCTACGGAAGATAACGCGGTGTCCGCTGGAACCGGCGCAAGTTCTGCTGCGCCGCGCACCCGCATAGGCTGAGCCAGAAGCGAGGTGGAAGGCGTGGAAAATCAGCAACATACCCAGGTTGGCGAAATGAAGCCGGTGGTCCGAAAGACGATGGAAAACGCTCCCGGGGATGCGCAACCCCGGATTGAATGGCGTCCCCGCAAAAAGCGGCATTGGGGGGAGGAGTTGCTCAAGAACATGGGCGTGGCAGCGGCGCTGGTACTTTGCGCGGTGGCCGTGCGTTCCGGGGAATGGTCGGAAGCCCGGTGGACCGACGCCGTACTTACGGCAGCTACGGGGGACACGCTCCTGGATGATGAACTGGGCAAGCTGACCTTTGTGAGCAGCCTGTTTCCTGAAGCCACGCTGGTGTTTGGAGAATCGGCGGTGGAGACCTTGGCCGGGATCGTATCCGGGGGCGAGGTGGTCCACGCCTGGAGCGAGGCGGAGCCTTACCTGGCCTATGAAAGTGTGGATACCGCGGTTAAAAGCGCTGCGGAGGGCGAAGTCATGGGCGTATATCATGCCGACGGCGAAGAACTGCTGGTACGTGTGCGCCGGGAGGACGGCCTGGAATGCTGCTATGGGAATCTGGCGGAAAGTCTGGTATCCGTAGGAGATTGGGTGGAAACGGGGCAACTGCTGGGTACGCGCCTGCCGGATACGGCGGCTACCCTGGAGGTGCGCCGAAACGGGTACAGCATAGATCCTACGGGCTGGATACAGGAGTAGGCCATGCGCTGGAGAATCGGCAAGATTGCGGGAACGGAACTATGGCTGCATGGCGCGACGCTGCTGTGCTGGGGGTATATGCTGCTGCAGGGGCAGGGCGCGCTGTTGGCGGTTGGGCTGGCGTCCATCGTGGTCCATGAAGGGGCGCATGGATGTGTTGCGGCGCTTTTTCACGCGCCGCCCCATCAGGCGGAAATTACGCCGCTGGGGCTGTTGCTGCGCCTGGAAGAGGAGGAACGGCTTGCGCCGCTGCGCCGTGCCGCGGTATTGATGGCCGGACCTGCTGCCACAGCGGCGCTGGCGTTGCTGGGCTGGTATGGCACCCGGTGGGGAATGTTTTCGCCGTTTCTTGGCGCGCGACTGTTCTTTGGCAATCTGGGGCTGTTTGCCTTGAATTTGCTGCCTGCTTTGCCGCTTGATGGCGGCAGGCTGCTGGCGCTGGCGCTGTCCCTGCGCTGTGATCTGGCGGCGCAAATGAAAACGCTGCGCCTGCTGGGCACAGGGTTGGGGCTTGGACTGATTGGCATAGCGGTAATCAGCGCGGCAAAATGGGGAGCGATGAACTTTTCATTGGCGGCGGTGGGCTGTTTTTTGCTCTACGCGGCGCAAACGGGCGCCACCACCGAAGCCATGGCGGCGCTGCGACAGTTTCTGGACCGGCGCAATCGTCTGGAAACCCACGGACTCATGCGGGGGGAAATACTGGCCGTGCTGGAAAAGGAACCGCTGCGCTGCGTGCTTCCGCATCTGCGTCAGGGGCGGTATACCTGCCTGGCGGTGCTGGAGAGCGGGACGCTGCGTATGCTGGGACTCCTGGACGAGGATACGCTGCAAAGCGCGTATCTGCATCATCCCGAAGCCTCCTGCGCGTCCCTTCTGCCGCATGCGCGGGAATGGTTGGACCACCGGCCAAATCAGCACGTTGACAAGTAAAAGCATACATGCTATCTTTAACTCGCTTTAAGCAATGTAAAGCGGCGAAAGGATGAGACGTGGTGGAGAAAGCACAAAAGCAGGCCAACCGTGCGACCATGGCGGACCTGGAGCCCGGAGAGTGGGGCATTGTGGACGCTGTAGGCGGCGAAGGCGCGCTGCACCGGCATTTACTGGATATGGGAATCACGCCGGGTGTCAAGGTTACCCTGCAGAAAACGGCTCCCATGGGCGATCCGCTGGAGATTCATTTGCGCGGTTATGCCTTGACCCTGCGCAAGGAGGACGCTGCAAAAATTACGCTTCGACAGCATGCGGAGGCGCAGAAGGAATGACGAAGCAATATACCTTTGCCCTGGCGGGAAATCAGAACAGCGGCAAGACCACTTTATTCAACGTGCTGACGGGGTCCAACCAGCACGTGGGCAACTGGCCGGGGGTTACCGTGGAGCAGAAAACCGGCGTGTTGATGCATCACCATCATGGCGGCGACGCGCATTTTGGCGCGCCGCTGTTCAAGGGCAAGAAGGCCCTGAGCCACGCGGACAACAGCGACGTCAAAATTGTTGATTTACCGGGAATTTACTCATTGAGCCCCTTTTCCATGGAAGAAGTGGTCACCCGCAACTTTATTACGCTGGATAAGCCGGACGTGGTGATCAACATCGTGGATGCCACCAACTTGGAGCGCAATCTGTATCTGACCATGCAGCTGCGGCAGCTGGGCACGCCCATGGTGGTGGCGCTGAACATGATGGACGAAGTGCGCGCCCATGGCGACGTGATCAAGCTGGAGGTGCTGGAAAAGGAACTGGGGGTACCGGTGATTGCCATCTGCGCTCGTAAGGGCGAGGGAATCGACGAGCTGGTTCGCCGCAGCATGGAATGTGCAGAGAAAGGCGAGGCCCTTCCACCGCTGGACATTTGCACGGGGCCGGCGCATACTGCCTTGCACGCTATTCAGCATCTGGTGGAATCCAAGGCTGTCAAGTGCGGTATCGGCGCCCGCTATGCCGCCACCAAGATCCTGGAGGGGGACGAGCCCATGCAGGAGATGCTGGGCCTGACGGCGGAGGACCTTCATATCATCGAAGAGATTCTCACGGATATGGAGAAAACCTTGGGCATGGAGCGGGCAGCGGTCATGGCGGATGTGCGCTACACATACATTGAGGAGCTGCTTTCCAGGGCGGTTATCCGGAAACGGAAGCCGGAGGACGAAATATCCCTGTCGGATCGTGTGGATCGCGTGCTGACGCATCCTGTGCTGGCGATACCGGTGTTCCTGTGCGCCATGCTCATGGTTTTCTGGATCACCTTTGGTCCTTTTGGCGCCTGGGTGGCAGACGGATTTTCCGCGCTGGTGGATGCAGGTATCAACGCCATTGACCAATGGCTCAGCGCTAATCAGGTGGCTGCCTGGGTACAGCAGCTGGTGGTGAAGGGCGTGTTGACCGGAGTGGGCAGCGTGTTGAGCTTTATGCCGACCATCGTTATTCTGTTTATGTGCCTTTCTATCCTGGAGGACAGCGGCTAT
Source organism: uncultured Clostridia bacterium (assembly GCA_944364075.1). GTDB lineage: Bacteria > Bacillota > Clostridia > Christensenellales > Aristaeellaceae > Egerieenecus. The sequence goes on along the minus strand of CALVVZ010000073.1, from coordinate 1,222 downwards.
ATGGCCCGTGCGGCGTTCCTGATGGATAAACCGCTGCGCAAGATCGGCCTGAACGGGCGGAGCTTCATTCCCATGATCATGGGATTTGGCTGCACGGTGCCCGCGGTGATGTCTGCGCGCAGCATGAGCAGCCAACGGGACCGGCGCTTCACGATTCTGCTGACGCCTTTTATGTCCTGTGGCGCGAAAGTGCCGGTGTACGCGCTGTTTGCGCAGGCATTCTTCCAGGGAAATCAGGTGCTGGTGATGTCGGTGCTTTACGTGGGCGGCATCTTGCTGTCCATTGTGGCGGGACTGGTTTTCAAGCGAACCCTCTTTCATGGAGATGCCGCGCCTTTCATCATGGAACTGCCCAGCTATCGCCTGCCTACGCCGCGCAATGTGCTTAGGCAGATGTGGGATAAGGCGAAAGACTTCATTCAACGCGCGTTTACGGTGATTTTCCTGGCAACGGTGGTGGTGTGGTTCCTTCAGAGCTTCACATTCCACTTTACCCAGACGGATGTGATACAGGAAAGCATGCTGGGCACCCTGGCGGGATGGATTGCGCCGATCTTTGCTCCCTGCGGCTTTGGCAGTGTGGAGGCCGCTACGGCGGTCGTGACCGGATTGATGGCCAAGGAAAGCGTGGTCAGTACCCTGGCGGTGCTTTCCGGGGTTGACCTGCAGAGTACGGCCATGCTTACGGCGCTGCGCAGCGTGTTCCCATCGGTGCCTTCCGCGATGGCCTTCTTGACCTTTGTGCTGCTGTATATGCCCTGCGTAGCGGCATTTGCGGCCATGCGCCGTGAGCTGGAAAGCCGCAAGTGGGCGATTTGCGCCGCGGTGGGACAAACGGCGGTAGCCTGGCTGATGGCGACGCTGGTATTTCAACTGGGCCGTGCGCTGGGGGTGGGCGGTTGAATCTGCCTTTGACGCTAGCGCTTTTGTGCGCTGTGATAGGCTACTCGGCTTATGTACTGCATGTCATGCGGCGCAACCGGAGCAGGGGATGCGGTTCCTGCTCCGGCTGCCCCTATGCGGGCCGTTGCGGGGAGCGGAAAAAGCGCTCTTGAGCCGCGCACACGTTTCCGCCGGAGGCGCAAGCGCTGAATGAGAAGCTTTTTTTCCAGAATACGCCGATTTTTTTGTTGACAATGGCGAGAGTTTGTGCTATGATCATTTCTGCCGCTTGATGAGCGGACACTTGGAGAGTTGGCTGAGTGGTCTAAGGCGCACGACT
>CALVVZ010000072.1 GCA_944364075.1 uncultured Clostridia bacterium | reverse complement strand
TGACCGTACTCCCATTGGCATAGTAAAACCTGCCATCATTGGTAACACAGCAAGGATAGGTGATGCTTGTGTCCATGTCTGTCATATGTCCCTGTAGCAGCTTGTCCGTCTCCGCTTGCCAGGCGGTAACGAGTGCATCCACACACCATGCATACACTTGTCCATCGGGGCTGACAGCAATTTGGTTCGGGATGTGTGGCAAAGACCGAATCGTTGATGCTGACTGCGCCATGACATCCATTTGAACAAGTTCCGCGTTCCCGTCGATGATGCGGTAGGCAACCACGGTTCCACCGCCGGAAGCGATCAGCCTTTCATTCATGGTAGCCAGCTGCTCCGTTTTCCCGGAAGCAGCGTTCCAGTAGTAGGCTTCCTGGGATGACAGCATCATCACACCGGATTGGTCTGCCATCAGATCGAAAAGCCGAAAATGTATGTCACTTGTCTCCGCGTCGCCCAGCGGCGTTAGCTTCAAAGTTTCCCCTTCCAGGGTTGCCTGGCAGATGACCATCCCTTCTTCTTCATAGGCGGCAACGTACAACATACCATTGGGACCGCTGCAAATGCCTTCCAGGTATACCAGTTCGCCATCAGCAAACATGGGCGTGAGCTGTACAGCCGTCGATTTTTCCTCTACGTAAAAGACCTCGCCGCTGTAGGTTAAGGCCAGCGCCCCCTGATTGCATGCCACAAGGGTATGCACCCTGACAGGAAGTTGGTATGTTTCCCCTTGCGCGATTCCTCCGGAAATTAGCAGCAGCAGTATCACAACGGATAGGACGATCTTCCTCAACACAGGCAACCTCCTTATTTCATAGGGCAATACCACTATTTCTAGAAGCTCCTCGAGGATTCAGAGGACTATCAAATAAGCAAAAGTCCACGGAAGAAAGCCTACTTTTGCTACCCATAGGCTTTCTTCCGTAGTGATGAATCAATAGTATCTGGTGTAATCGCAGTGTACGCAAGTTTCATGCCACGATGGTAACATGTAGATCTCAAAGGTATGGTTTTGCCAGATCCTCCCGCCACTTAAGTATGTGAATTCGCCACATTTATCACATTTCATTATATATTCTGTCTCCATGATGTGTTGGGAGTCTGAATATTGTTCATATGCAGTGCTGGTCATATACAGTTTATCATACCTATCACCATGTTCTGAGCATGCCAAAGAGCAGCTGCTGATCAAGAGTAACGTACTAAGAACTAGGACAAATGCAACGATTTTACGCATATTATCCTCCCACTTCCTCGTTCTGACAAAAGCTAGTAAAACAACAGCAATTCATCCCAATGGTAACACCTCTTTATTTTATTTAATAGAACATTGAAACAGAAATATAGATATAACCGGCGATTGACAAACGAATAAGAAGAAAAAGTTTAGATAGAAAATTATTATCTGTATAGATAATACCATAAGAAGCATTTTTTGTCAACAAAATTTTCTAAAAACCGTATTTCCTTAAGCCTCAACGCGCTAAAGAAAGTGATGTTACCTCCAGTATTTCTTGCGTGGTGGGTTGTATGCACGTATTTTTTTGCGTCATGATTCGCAGAGCTGCAATTTTTTTGAGAAACTTCCTGGATAGTGCATGAAATGATCTTTCCTTCGCCGCTTTTTTGCGGTGCCGCTCTCCACCATTTTTCCTTCGGCTAATGTCTGCGACTAATGCTGAAGGAGGATCGCAATGGTACAAATCAATCTGCGTGAGTACTATCCGCATATCCATGAAGATCGTTTCGTAGAGGTATCGGATGATGTTGCTGAGCTTTTTCTTGTGTATCGACGCAGCGAAGCGTCTTATGCACGTAAAGCACGACGCTATCATGCATATTTTTCACTTGACCGTCAAGATGGTATTGAGCAATGCATTCGCTTCATTTCCATTTCCCCAGAAGAGCACTTTGAGCGTCAACTGTCGGAACAGCAGCTATATGCTGCACTGAATTCATTACCACCGAAGCAGGCCCGTCGCATTTTTGCCCATTACTTTGATGGCATAAGTCAAGCCGAGATTGGGCGAGCAGAAGGTATAACCAGAGAAAGTGTTAATGAAAGTCTCCGCCGTGGCTTGCGCAAGCTCAAAACATTCTTAGAAAATCAATAAAAGTCCCTGACAAGTCTCAATAAAATGTCCTGATTTATGAAAGGGTATTGAGAAATACCTGTTTGCACCTTGAAAACTGCATATACAGTGTTACAGGTACAATCTCTCGCACAGCGGAGCGAAAAACGGGGCGGCGCAACGATGGTGCTTACCGGAGCGATTCACGCATCCCGCTGAACCTATAATGGCAAGTAGGCGCGCGAAAATGCTGTACGAGAATAATGAGACTTCTACTACGGCCTCCCACTGACTAGCGGAGGAGTCCCTTCGGTATACGTTTGTCCTAAAGACGTCGGTACAAGCAGGGCTATGTTGTGGATGGTGCCGTCCACAGCCTGTAACACTCCCGGTTCCTTCACGGAACTCGCCGGGATGCATGGCAAATAGGCACAATCAACATGGTAAGTAGAGATCCCTATATGTGTAATGTAGGTAGTGTCCATATCATTGACACTTGATGAATATATCCTTAGAATGCAAATGGCTGCTAATCAGGAACAATGACAACACCTACCATGACAGGAGCTCGAGTATGGAAACAGGAAGCATTCAGCGCATATACACTGCTGAATAGGCAGCCCGGTTGAAGCGGTTACACACCCCTAAGAAAAATTGAATAAGAAATACTCAGCACACCCTTTTATTTGGGGGTATAGCTCAGCTGAGAGCCCGGCACAAGCGTGAAACAGTACCTCAACAAAAACTAAATGCATACTTTCTTCCATATGAAACGATAGATCGGCTTAGAAAGTGCGGTAATGCCAAGAATTGTACCTTGCTCATTGATCCCGGCGGCATATCCACCGCACAGCCTCAGTCAGCGCTTTATATCGGCAGCCCGAACACATGAGAAATTCACTATGTAGACTGTTTTTTCGGTCGATGATTATGAAGGAAAGCCGCAAGATACCCTTGATTTCAGAGAGAGCGCACCATTTCGCAAGAGTATGTTTCCTACAATCCACAGGGGAGCCAGAAATGTAATTACGGTTCTGCGCCGGTACTTTCAACAGGTCCCTTATCTTACCTTATTGCCCTAGCCATATCTGTTCACGTTCTTTAATATAGTCCAGCAGCTCCTCTAATGCCTTTCGGTAAGAGCGAATTGTACTATACCTAATCAACTATGGCATATTGACAAAAAGCGCTTCTTTTAGCTGAATGGCGTGTGGGCGATAAGTTTCAGCGGTTCTCCATATAAACATACGCGAAGTAGGAGAAGCTTTCCTTCGCGTATACATCCTGCGCTGTGCGCCTGAGGTGCGCGTCATTCCGCAAGCAATCGACCGTCTCGAATGCGGACAATGCGTTTGCATTGCCTACTGATTTCTTCGTTATGCGTCACCATCAGGATCGTGGTACCAGCGTTGTTCAGCTTGATGAGGCTTTCCATCAGATGCGCTGACGTATTGCTGTCTAAAGATCCTGTCGGCTCATCCGCGAGAATAACTGGCGGGTTCATGGCCAATGCCCGAGCCACTGCCACAAGCTGACTTTGCCCACCCGACAATTGATTGACTCTGCGTGCCTTGAGATGATCAATATGTAGCTCAGTCAGCAGTTCCATTGCTCTGTTTTCAACATCATGCCATTTCATATGTGAAAACATCATGGGAAGGCATACGTTTTCCAAGACATTGCGATCTCGCAGCAGGCCATAATCCTGCAGAACATAGCCAATCTTCTGGTTTCTGAAGCGGGCGAGCTGGCTGTCCTTCATCGCTCTGACGTTCATGCCGTCAAAGAAGTAGTCACCGCCAGTCGGTCGGATCATTCCTCCGATGATTTGAAGAAACGTCGTTTTTCCTGAACCAGATGCTCCAACCAGGCCGACAAAATCTCCCTGTTCGACGCTTAACGACGCCTGTTTCAGCGCGTGAACTTCATTTTCCTGGCCTTTGTTGTATTTCATATCAATTTGATTTAGTTCGATCAACATCCCCTAAACCCTCCTTTTTAATCGCCCTTCCGCATCAGCTTAATGGGGTCGATGCTGCTGTACTGAGTGAATATAATTGCAAATGCAAACACAAACAGCGAAACAATCATACTGATTGAATATGGCAGGCCGTTATACTGCGTAACATCAACAGAAAGCGGCAGAAAAACCAGAGAAATGAGAAGGCTGATAATCAGCAGCAATAGCAACGCAATGATGGCTATCGCCAGCGCCTTCTTCCGGCTTAGGCCACAAATATAGTACATTGCAAAATTTTCCCGTAGGCGAATAACGCTCACATATGCATAGGAGCAAACGCTGGCCAGACAAAGCATGGTCATCAGAACGGCAGTGACAAAGGGAAGAGGATTTGTTGAAAGAATATTATTGAGCGAGTTTTTCCGCATCACCTCAATACTTTCAGCATGCCCTAGGTGGCCGATAGAAGCATTGATTTGGTTCACAGTATCAGAACACTCTGTTTCAATGAACAAAAGGCTGGAAGGATCTATGTCCAATACTGGTACAATATTGAATGAACCAAGGGCAATCATGCAAAGGCCATCGTCCCTGTAACCGATACTTTCCAATGTTATACGTGAGGCGCCGCCAACCAAACTGTAATAATAATCATTATTTTTCAATACGCCTGCAACTTGAAATTGAACTGTCTGATACTCAGAAGAAACAGGAAAAAATATTGTACCGTTATCCAGGATGATATGATCGCCAATTCGGTATTTTTGCGTCAACGACTGGTTTATCAGCACTGGAATCGCGTCTTCCTCTGATTTATAATTAGCCGTTTGCAATCGAAGGTGCTTGAGTAAAGCATCGTTATAGAAATACACCGAAGCACCTTCGCCATTAATGGCGCATCCGGCCACTGAGGTCTGCCCGACTTCCTGAACGGCATCGCATTTGCGTATTTCATCAAAAAAGACGCTGTACTCCTGGGCGTCCAGAAATTCTGGCATAAAGTAATAGTCATCGGCCTGAAAGAAGAGCGCCGGACCCTGAATGTTCTTTGCCAGTTGATCAATGGAAAGCAGGCGATCCAATTTCGACAGGATGGGCGTAAACAGTAAAACGATCAGCACAATCTGCGCAACTACAACCATCTCTCGCAGGCAGAATCGACTATACTGCTTTTTCAGCATGTATAACAGTTTCATGCAATCAACCTCCCTGTCGATAATTGGTCTGGCAAACCGTGTACAACGTTCGCAGCGAAGATATATAGGAGAACAGCAAACCCAACGCAGTAATTGCAATATAATGAATGAATTGGATACTAATGGAGACTCCTATGCCGTCAAGTTTGGGCGTCGCTGCGATCAGGGCGACGTACGCCATGACGACGGCCGCAAGGGTGAGGACCCCCCATTCCATCAGCAGGAGAAGGAATACTTTGGCACGCGTGGCGCCGCACAGCATATAGATTTGATATTGTCGGGCATTCTGCCGAATCCACCCATTGAAAAAGGTGAAAACACTCAATGCTGACAGAAGGGAAACGCCGATGAACAATGCCTGCATTTGTTCATACTCATTTGACCGCGCCTTGGACTGCTGGCTGCTTCCAACAAGATGAATATCACAATTTGGAAAGTAACCTGCAATCAGGTCAATTATGGCGGCATCGCTTCCGGTAAGGGCTTCCTTCATGTCCAATACAATCGCATCCGGAACGAAGCCATCTGCAAAAAAGGTGCGATATGGAATAATAAGTTCGTCATTATTCCCATTCTGATCCACATAATAATCGAATTCACCGGGAAACTTTCGAAGTAGCATGAAGATGCTGAGACTTCCATGCTCAATGACAGAATAGTTGATCCCATTGACCGTTCGTTCGTTAGGTCGTTCGCCCATTGAAGTAACGCTCATGATCGCAATATGTTCGGTGCTTTCCACCTGGCGATCGTCAAAAAAAGACATTCCGGCTTCCAGGGCTTCCCAGCGCGTAAAGGCAGTGCCCTTCCAGCCCACCATTTGAGGACGCTCCCCGGATGTGTCAAGATCGACAACAAATGCATTCTGCATATCACCCAAAGGGCTGGATTCAAAAAAGGCAAGCGCATACTCAGCTATGCCTGCATCCAAAGGGGTAATGCAAATACTGGTGTAGCTGCTGCTGGCTTGCCGCAATTGCCTCAGATGATTCATCACGCCGACAAAGGTAAATTGGGAATAATAAACGAAGAAAAGACTGCAAAGGATCATAATCGATGCCGCCGTTTCGCATCTGAACAAATGCGAAAGGCTATTCTTCAAGAGTCGGATCGTTTTCATTGAATCACTCCTTAGGGGGTGAGCAAATTCGCCTGCTCACCCTAGCTTCATTATAAAGATAAAGGTTTATGGCGTAACAGTCAGATCGTAGTATACATAATCAGAACCACCGGTAACACATTCGTGATGGAAGTGAACAGTGCCCTTACTCACGGGGCCATTAGGGCTGATGGTAGAAGACTTATACGCAACATCATCACCATAGGACTTAGTCCGGTATGTCCATTCGAGTTCGCCAGAAGAGTTTTCAAACTGCGCTCGCGTAGACGCATACAGATGATTATTTCTGGGAGTATAACTGCAGGCGAGAGCAACAGAAACAGCAGAAACGCACAGCAGGGCACTGAGCGCTATGGCAAAGAACCGAATACTTCTTTTTATGGAGATGTCTCCTTTTGCGTTCATTTGGGTAGACAAATTAGAAATTTGGCGATATCCTGAACTAAATTCCATAATCAAATCTGCTTAGAAAACTTCTGACAGAAGCAAGCGGTTACCATTAATCCGGTTGTCCTGCTGGGGTACCCATCACTTAGCCACAACTCTTTTTTCCCATGGTTGCCATAGCCAGACTCGTGTCCCACAGCCGATGCTTTCAGTAATACAGGTTTCCAAACCAGTTGACGGCGTTCAGCCAGGAGGTCGGCGTCAACATGCCGCTGGCAAAAGGATAGAAAGCTACAAACAGGACGGCAACTACCAGGAGATACACACCCCAGACGGCCAGGCTCAAGCGGTCAGCTCGCTTTTGTGCCAGCATTGCCAAGCCTGGCGCGGCCCGGCGTGCGGCTACCGCTGCATACCAGTTGCTCAGCTGCTCCAAAGCGTAAGCCGTGCACAGAATGATGAAGGGCACGCTGGGGAAATAGTGGTAGATATAGGTTCCCCGGGGCACCAGCATCCAGGGCAGGAACTGCGCGCTGAAGGAAATCAGCAGCAGGGCCGGGCGCACATCCCGCTCACCCTGCGGGGCCAGGGGAAAAATCTGTTTCCGGTATCCCCGGCACAGCACAGGCAGCGCCTGGTGCTTGCCCCAGGCGTAAAGCACCGCAAGCAGCGCCGCAAAGCCCGTCCACCACACCGCGTAGTTGCCAAAGGCCCAAATGGCGTAGGCGTAGCCTGCCGGGGGATTGCGATCCATGGCATAGTACATGGGAATTTCCGAAAACGGCCAGCGATACCAGGGCGCATAATAGGGGTGATCCATGCCGCGCCCCGCCTCCCCGTGATAGGAGAGCATGTTCTCCGCCGCTTGCACAATGCGTTCCAGGGTGACGCCGCCGCTGGGAGCAAAGTAGGGAATATAGGAGCACCAGTAAATCACCGCGGGGATCAGTACGAAAAAGATCACGCAGCTGGCCAGGGTGATCCAAAGGCGCTTGTATCCGTTTTCCGCCGCCACTGCGGCCAGGTCGTCCCGCCGGGAGGGCAGCAGGGTTGCCGCCTCCCGAACGGCCCGCCATCTCCGCCAGATGCCCAGGAAGAAAACCGCCGCCAGGCCCACCCCCGCAAAGCAGCCCGTCCACTTGCTGGCGACGGCCAGTCCCATACAGAGCCCGGACAGCCCCAAAGGAACCAGCGTGCGGCCAAGGCTTTTTCCAAAGAAATCCGCATAGAACCATCGCAGCATAAAGTACACCGCCCAGATGATGAATAGCACCACGAAGCTGTCAATGGTGGCGATACGCGTCTGGGTCAAATGCATGGTGTCCAGGGCCAGGCACAGGCAGGCAAGTATGGCATACCGCCGCTTTGCAAAGAGCAGCCTGCCCACTAGATACATGCCCGGCAGCATGAGGACGCCGCAGGTGGCTCCCGCAAAGCGCCAGCCGAAGGGCGTCATACCCAGCGCGGCAATGGCCCAGCTCATCAGCACCTTGCCCAGGGGCGGATGGGTGACTTCATAGGGCTGCATACCGTGCAAATGCTCATACGCCGTGCGGGCGTGATAGATCTCGTCAAAATACATGCCGTTATACCAGCTGGGTTCTCCCACCAGCGTGTCCGGCTCATCCACCAGCGCGGAGGCGTCCCGCCCGGCGGAGTCCGTCACCGTGACCGGCAACGGCGTACCATCCTCGTCCCGGAAAATGGTTTCCAAGAGCGTAAGCCCAGGGGCGATAGCCGTCAGACGCACATAGCGCCCGCTGCATGTGCCAGCTCCGCTTACCTCATGCCACTGAAACAGGGAACCGGGGTCCATGGAGCAGGTCACAGGCGTCCCCCAGATTTCCCCGTCCGCGGAGAGCTGCACCGTGAAACTTCTGCTGCTTTGATGGACGCCGCCCATATACAGCAGGCGGAAGTCCTCCTGAGGCGCGCCCAGGTCAAAAACCACCTGCTCCCCGGCCTGGGTAAAGGTAAAGGAGGTCTGTGGGGACACCGTAGAACCTAAATGATGATACGCCACCAGGGCATACAGCGCCGTAATGCCCAGCATCAGCGCCACATCCTTGCCGTCGATCCGGCGAGCGCGCCGGTGATTCACCCGTTCATCTCCCAGGAAAAGCTCCACGGGCGCAGCTTCGGGCTTGCGGCCGCCAAGGAGCGGAATCACTTCGCTCTTTCGCGCCAGATCATAGGCAAGCAGCAGCGTGGCAAGGAGCGTGGCCAGCAGCAAGCCGTACATTATGTAAGGCACATAGGGCATGGGAGCATCCCTTTGATACAGCGCTTCCGCCGCATCCCCTGCGCCCGCACCCTGGAAAAACAGACACATCACCGCCATCCCCAAGGACAGCAGCGTCAATCCCAGCAGGCTTTTGGCCCGAAAGCAGCTGCCCGCCAGCCCAAGATACATCAGCACCAGCAGCGCCAGCAATCCATGACGCAGGTCGAAGCTCACTGCACCCTGGGAAACGTTCAGGTCCGGTTGATAGAACAGCGCGGTCTCGGCGCCTGCGGGAACTGCGGTCACTTGCTTCAGGGACAGACCGGCAAACCAGGCTTCCCCCTGGGATTCCCCGGAATACCCGCCCAGCCGCGCAAACACCGTGAGTGCATGCTGATCGGGGCCGGTGCGCCCATACAGCTCCACCAGCTGCCATTGTCCCTGTGTGTCATATACGCCGGTGGAGAAGGTATATACATCTGCAATGGAAAGGTTTGCGCCTCTTCCGCCCTCCGCCTGGGCGCGAATCCAGCCGGAGAGGCAGTACAGACTGTCCGGCTCCACCGCCACTTCCTGGGCAAAGCGCGCGTCATTGGGTAAATGATTGACGATGAAAAGTGCCTGCCGTCCATCGTCCTCCTGCACTAGGGCAAAGTCCGTATAACCGGCAGAGCTCGTATACGCCTCCGTATACCAGGCGGAGGGCATGCCGGCTTCCGTCACATCCGCAAAGCTGCCGTTGGTGAGCAGTTCTTCGCCGGGAGGCGCGGGTTGTCTTGGATAGAGCCAGAGAAAGAGCAGGCACAGGAGAAGCGCAAGGGGAAGTAAAAGCAACTTTTTTACCTTTTTCATAGGGGGCAACCTTTCTGGATTGCACACCATTTGTGTATATGATACAGCCTTGGCCCATGGGGTGCAATTCACTGTATGGTATTTCTATGCATGAGCCGTTCTCTCAGGGGGTGACAGGAGATCACTGCTGGCTGACCCCATCTTCCAGCCGCAACATTTGCCAGCGCTGGTCCAGCGTTTCTAAAAAGGCTGTGATACGCTGGGGCGAAGCGTCAGCCTCCAGTTGCGGCAGGTCATCCCATAAGCGTGGCATTGCGTTGGAGGGATTCAGCCATATCAGGCCGGATAAATCCTGATAGGTTGCCAGGGCTTCCTGTGTAACGGCCCAGCGTTCCTCTGTGGCAAGGGTGTGCATGCGTGTTTTTTGCTCACTGATTTGCACTTCGATATCCCGTTGGACAGCCGGTTCCGCCTCTGCCAGGCTGGCTTCCAATTCGGCCAGCCTTGCTTCCATGGCCGCGTATTCACTGGCGAACAGTACCCGCTCCAGGGGCTGATTGATCGAGCTGAAAAGCAGGGCTTGCCCAACTTCTGCGCGTTTTTCATTGTAGGCATCTACAAATTCCATGGCGGCCAGGGCATTTTCTCCATAGGGATTGATGACAAAATAGCTCACATCACCTTCTGCGGGGGATAGGGTAGCTTCCCCGCCAAAGGACAAGGGCAGATAACCGTATGCATCTTCTGCGCCCCAAAGCGGTAATGTATAGCTGGCAAACAATGCGGTGCCATTGATATCCTCCGCCCGTGCATCAGCGTCTACTACGGCGAAGTATTGCTCCATCAGCGCAACCATTTCCGGAACAGCAAAGGTTGGTTCTGTCCCTTGGCGCATCTGCTCGTTGGCATAGCGGGTCAGCAGGGTTTCCAGGTCCAGGCCATTGGCGAAGGGGCGTAGTGCCACGTCGGGGTATGCCTCACCCAGCTCTTCCATCCAGGCCAGGCAGAAGTCAAAATATTCCTGGTAGGTTGCAGGCGGTTCCATGCCCAGAGCCTCAAAGGTGGGCTTATGATAGCACAGAACCTCCAGAAACACGTCCTTGGGGAAGGCTGCCACGGCCTCGCCTTCGCAGAAGAGCGACTGAAAAGCCAGATACATTTGCTCCGCCAGTGCGGCGAGATCGGCATTTTGGCCCATATCTACAAAATACCCTTTTTCCTTGATGGAGGTCAATACGGACAGATCCTCCAGAATATATACGTCCGCATGTCCATTCTTCAGCAGCATATCCTGGGTGAACTGCTCTTCGCAGCTGTCTAAGGTGGGGCTGACAAATTGCAGGTCGATCTGCGGGTTCGCCTCCACAAAGGCGCGGTACTCCTCACCCCGGCCATGGTCGCACATCACGCGCAGCCGCTGGGCGGATTCCTGGGTGAAATCCCGCACGGTCAACATGTTGTCCACCACCAGGGCCGCGCCGTTCTCCAGCAGCGCCACGGATACCACGTCCCCCGCCAGGAAGCCGTCCAGATAAGCGGGCGTGCCCTGCTCCTGCACGGTATAGACGGATTCCCGCCCAAACAGATAAGCGATCCGCTTGGCCGCGTCATAGGCCAGGCGGTTGCCTGACGCTTCCTCCCAGGTTGCCCAGGCCGTTTCCTGGCCTGTGGTCGGATCAAAGGCGTAAAGGGAATAGGTTCTCCCGGTCATGTTTTGCTCCTGACGCAGCAGCATCACCCGGCCGTCACCCAGCAGATCGAAGTCTTGCACATTTTTTACCGTCCAACTTTGCTCCGCGCCTCCATCCAACGGCCAGGCAAACAGCTGCTGCTCCGCTCCTGCGGAACACAGCAGCCACAGCGTGCCGGCGTCTGCCCGAACCTGGCTGATCCACGCGCCTTCGGGCAGCGCCAATGGCAGCACGGAAGCAGTATCCAGCCCGTTGCTGGTGACCGGCAGGCACAGCATACGCCAGCCGTCCTCCCCTTGTTCCAGGGCATAGAGGGTTTCACCATAGGCGGCAAGGGCGCTGATCCAACCTTGCGATGCAATCTGTCCCAGGGAGACAAGTGATCCGTCCGGCTCCATGCGCACCAGGCCGCTGCCAAGTAGCGCGTACAGTTTTCCACCTGAGGCAGCCACGTAACTGATACTCTCCTCATCAAAAAAGATGTTCCGGGCGGGGTACGTTTCTCCCAGAGCGCTGCATATGATACACAAGGCCAGCATCAGGATACAGAAACAGGCAGCCCATCGCTTTGCCATGAAAAAACGCCTCCTTTCATTTCATACAGCAAGGGAAATTTTACGGACCGACAGTTTCCTTGCAGGGGTCCCAAAGGAAAAAACAGGATTCATCATAGGTGGAGGTCGGTGCAAATTCTACCAGAATGGTGCCCACCACCGCGCCGGTCTGGCTGTCGATGCGCACGCTGACTCGGATGGGGCGATTGTCTCCAAATACCGCATCCTCCTTGGCAACCCAAGCATCCCGCTTAAAGGTATAAGGTCCGTCACTGAGCACAGCCTTCAACCGTTCCACGGAGCTTGCAAGTTTGAATACAAATTGATAGACGGGTTGTTCCATGCCAAGCGGCACATGGAAGGCCTCCGTACTGATACGCATCAGGTCCACCTTCTCCTGCGTCCATCCGGGAAGCTGGAGCAGTGCCTCCTGCGCATAGGTCACCGCATCCTCGTAGGAAATGTGCTCCGCCCCTGGTAGGCGAAAATCGTGATGAACAAACGCTTCGATGGTACGGATATGCTTCAGGTAATCAAATTCCGCCAGCTCCTCCGGGGATAACGCATCTACGATGGGGCGCCACCGCTGCACAAGATCATACAGGGTATCATAATGAAAACGATTTTTCTGCCAATCATTCACATATTGGGTAAGCAGGTCGATTGCTTGCGGACCCTCTAGACGGATAAAGTTGCCTTGGGCATCCAGCTCGCCGATGACTAATCCGTTGGTGGCTGGGTCGGCTTCTTTGAGCTTCAGACTGAACACAAGTCCGCCTTCCTCGGTTTCCGCCGTTTGGTTCATCGTCAATTCCTCACGGGTATAGCCAAGCTGCTCTTCGACATACTGATAGATTTGGTCCATTGGTGCTTCTGCATAAGCAAAAACGCATACGCTTAGAGTCAAGATAACTAGCGTCATTTGCGTGATCAAATGAAACTGCTTTGGGCGTTTAAGGATTTGTTTAGGGGGAACACCTGCCGTAGTAATCGAAAGAACGCACGCAAAAAGTCGCTTCACCATTATTCCTCCTTTTATATGATGCTATTTTATAGCTTCCGGAATGCCTTTCACATTTACCGGTACCGTTAGGGATGTATATGCCTTTGATGATGCCCATACGGCTACTGTATTCTCTGGGCGGCTTATGAGATGAATTTTGCAAACCATTGCGCAGCTGCACAGATTGACCTGCTTGCTCCTGGTGGCAATACACCACAAAGCAGGCATCATTATCTGCCTGCGTATGGGTTGGCCGCTCACCTTCATCCTACGTATATACAACTACCTGGTTCACTTATATACTGCATGAAATTTCATAATTAAACTGAAAAAATTTTAATGCAACAAAAAAACGTAACCGCTCAATAAACCTACGCCCTGACAACCTCCACGAATCGTGCGATACTGATCCATAGAACTTGAAAAACTGGAATCCAGAAAATCAAGCAAACTTGAAAAATGATGGAGAGAAGCACATGACAATACCAGAGGCAAAGCGAACCGCAAGAATCATCGAGTGGAGACAGCTGATTCATGCGCGGCAGCAGAGCGGTCAAAGCGTACGAACATGGTGCCTGCAGAACGGAATCCGTGAGAACAGCTACTATTACTGGCTGAGAATCATCCGGGAAGAAGCGCTTTGTGAAGCAGAGAACAAGAGCGGTGCGCTCGTCAGAGTAGAACCGGAAAAGCTGGCGGTTGAGACCGTATCTCCCCAGTTTTCCTCCGGGGGAATCGTGATTCGGGCGAACGGCGTGGAAGCCGAGTTTCCGTCGGACACGGATATTGGAATTCTCGCGGCGTTTGT
>CALVVZ010000071.1 GCA_944364075.1 uncultured Clostridia bacterium | reverse complement strand
CGCAGCCCCCCCAGGAGGGAGTCGCCCCCTTCTGCCGCGCCGGGCAAGAGGTCTACGGCGCGCTGTGCTTTGCGGACAGCCACCGGCCCTTCTTCCGCACCCTGGACGTGGGGTATTACATGAACGCGGGCAGCGTAGGCAACAGCATGGGCGTGCCCCGGGCGCATTTCCTGCTGCTGGAGGGGGAGATGGACAGCCGGGAACCCGCGCCGCTGTTGGCCACGGTGGTGGCCGTGCCCTATGACAACGAGGCCGCCGCCCGCCTGGCCCGGGAAGACCCCGACCTGCCCCATCGGGAAGCCTACATCACCGAAGTACTCACCGGGGTGTACTCCCGGTAAAAAAAGGAGGAAGCATGCGCCTGTTTGTGGACGCGGACGCCTGTCCCGTGGTATCGCTCTGCCTGGAGGAAGCCCGCCGTTTCCGCGTCCCCGTCACGCTGGTGTGCGACCAGGCGCACCGCATGGAGCGTCCGGGCGCGGAGACCGTCACCGTATCCCAGGGGGCGGACAGCGCGGATTTCGCGCTGGTCAACCGCATCCGGCCGGGGGATGTGGCGGTCACCCAGGATTACGGCCTGGCCGCCATGTGCCTGGCCCGGGGCGCCCGGGTCCTCCACCAGGACGGGCACGAGTACACCCCCGAAAACATCGACGGGCTGCTGGCCTTCCGCCACGAGGCGCGCAAGCTGCGCCGGGCAGGGGGGCGCACCCGCGGCCCGGCAAAACGCTCCCCCGCTCAGGATGAAGCCTTCCGCGCCCTGCTGGCGCGGGTGCTGGCCAAAGCCACGGCCGCACAGCCTACGCACAAGGAGGAAATGAACCCATGAGTCCATTCAAACGCGCAGCGGCCTGCCTGCTGGGCCTTACGCTGCTCTTTTCCACCGCCGCCGCGGAAACCACCCTGCACTTCACCTTCGCCGGGGACTGTACCCTGGGTAGCGAGGAGGCCAAGCGCAAGCAGGCCACCTCCTTTGACAGCGTCATCGCCGAAAAAGGCTACGATTGGCCCTTTGCCAACATGCAGGAGCTTTTCCAGAACGACGACCTCACCGTGGTCAACCTGGAGGGCGTGCTCTCCGACTCCAACCGCAGCGAAAACAAGGACAAGACCTACCGCTTCCGCGGGCCCACGGCATTCGTGGACATCCTCACCCGCAGCGGCATCGAAGCGGTGAACCTGGCCAACAACCATACCCAGGATTTTGGCAAGCAGGGCTACACCGCCACCCAGGAAACCCTGGCGGCGGCGGGCGTGGGCTATTTCGGCAGCCGGAGCGTATACATCTTTGAAAAAGACGGGATCAAGGTGGCCTTCTTCGGTCTGAACTCCACCGCCTTCAACGGCAACAAGGCCTGGGCCAAGGAGGAAATCGCCCGCCTGAAGCAGGAGGAAGGCGTCAACGCCGTGGTGTTTACCTTCCATGCGGGGCAGGAATACGGCAAGCACCGCAACCAAGCCCAGGAAACCTATGCCCATTACATGATTGACGCGGGGGCGGACCTGATCATCGGCCACCATCCCCACGTGGTGCAGGGCATGGAGATCTACAACAACCGCACCATCTGCTACAGCCTGGGCAACTTTTCCTTCGGCGGCAACAAGGAGGTACGCGCCCTGGAAACCGTGGTGGTGGACGTGGCGCTGACCTTTGACGATGCGGGCAATTATCTGGGGCAGCAGCTGACCCTTTACCCCGCCAACATTTCCGGCACCTACCCCGAGAACAATTACCAGCCCGTGCTGGTCAGCGGCGAAGCCGCCCAGGACGTCATGGCGCTGATTCAGAATGACACGGACTACGAGCTGGCCCCCTACACCGACGAGGCCGGCTGCGCCCGGCAGCCCTACCTGCCCGCCGCGGAGGAAAGCGCCGGCGGCGCGAACGGTGACTTTACCGTAACCGGCGAGTAAGCTTCACGCCAACCACAGCCCCAGCTGCAGCAGGCACTGGGCGGCCAGGTAGGTGGACCAGATCGCCCCGGTCATCAGCGCGCTTTTCTCCTTCCTGTATTCCCGCACCACCAGGATGCAGTCCGACAGGAAGAACAGGCACGCCCCCAGGGGTAGCATCCACAGCCGTCCCCCGGTTTCCACTCCCACGCGGAAGGCCAGGGAAGCCATCACGCCCACCACCAGCAGGTACGCCGAAGCGGCGGCGGTAAACCCCGCGGCCCGCTTGCTGGAGCGGGCAAACAGCCGGGCGTGGCAGCCCACCGCCAGGGCAAAGGCCGCCACCAGCAGCGAGAAGTTCAGCCAGCGGAAAGGCAGGCCCATGGCCCGCAACACCATCACCGACGCCGCCCCATAGCAGGCGTGGGCCAGGGCGAAAAAGGCCGCGCCGATAAAAAACGCCCCCGGCACCTTCCGCCACACCGGCGGATACTTGGCCAGCAGCCCATCCGCCAACCAGGAGGCGGTCATGGCGCCCAGGGCCCACCAGCCCCAGGGCCGGAAGCGGGCCAGCCAGGCCAGGCATACGGCCAGCAGCATGGTTGTGGAAGCGATCATTTTCCGTTGGGCGGAAGTCAAGCGTATCATCATCGAGGTTCCCTCCGTCGTTTGAAATCATGAACACCGTACCTACAGCCAAAGGAGGCAGAGCAATGGAACAGTTGATTCAAAAGGCCGCGGACGCCATGGCCCAGCGCGGCTTCATCGTGCATCGGGTACAGAGCGCCCAGGAAGCCCGGGAACTGGTGCTGCGCCTGATTCCCCAGGGCGCCAGCGTGGGTCTGGGCGGCTCCATGACCATCCGGGAATTGAACCTGGTGGAAGAGCTGGAAAAGCGCGGTTCCCAGGTATGGTGGCACTGGACCAGCCCTGAGGAGCGCCAGATGGTTTACGAAAACGCCCGCAAAGCGGACGTATACCTGGCTTCCTCCAACGCGGTGACCCGGGACGGGCGCATCGTGAACATCGACGGTCAGGCCAACCGGGTCGCAGGCATGATCCAAGGCCCTTCCCGCGTCATCCTGGTCATTGGGGAACAGAAGGTGGTGGACGGCGGGCTGAACACGGCCATCGCCCGCATCCGCGCCCAGGCCTGCCCCGCCAATGCCAAGCGCCTCAAGCTCCAAACGCCCTGCGCCCTCACCGGCGTATGCAACCAGGCCGAGTGCGGGGACGACTGCATGTGCCGGGTCACCGCGGTGCTGGAGCGTCCGCCCCGGGGCCGGGAGATTACCGTGATCTTCACCGAGGAAGCGCTGGGCTATTGATGCTGACTGCAAAGCCGTCCGGAAACGCCGAAGCCATCGGCGCCCGGACGGCTTGTTTTTTATGGTTCGCCCGTTTTTTCCCAGGGAGCGGCGGTTTTCTCCCGGCGTTTGCGCCATTGTTCCAGGCCCAGGCGCAACAGCAGTACCGGCCCCAGCAGCACGCTGAGCACATACAATAACCCCACCGCGTATTTCATGTTTCCCAGCTTGGGCGCGTCCGCAACGCCCCGGTAGATGCATTGGCTGACCCAGGTGCCCGAAGCGTACAGGCACAGGGCAAACGCGCCGGCGGCGGCGCAGGTATCCCCGCGCACCGCCCCCCCAGCAGGAGACAACAGCGTTAGCAGCAGCGGCAGGGCCGCGCCGCACAAAGTCCATGCCCCGCAGCCCCAGCAAAAGCGGTGAAGCTCTTTCGAGGTACGAAATTGCAGCCTCAACGTCAGCGCCTCCCCTCCTCCGGCGGTTTTATTCCTCCGCCAGCGTTTGCACCAGGGTCAGGCTTCGGATGCGCCACTGGCCGTTCTCCTTGACCAGCACGGCGCGGTAGCTGGCGCTCTGCCAGTCGGGGGGATAGAGCGCGTCCGCCCCTCCGGCAGCCACCAAAGCATCGGCGGTGGTTCCCTTGGCGCGGCCGTCAATACGAGGGATGCGCTCGATAATATTGGCGCGGGCGGTGTCCTCCCAAGGCCAGCACCACATCCATTCCATCTCCAGTCGGTGATCAATGCCGCGGACGTTGTAATCCTTATAGGGCGAGTTTCCCTGTTTGGTAGCCAGCAGTACCTGATCCTGCTCCAGGAAGCTGGGCATAAAATACTTGGTCAGCTCGCTCTCGTCCGCCTCCATCATGACCACCTGGGCGCGGTAGGCCATGCCGTCCTTGAGGACCACATAGATGTTGGCCATGTTCATGGCATAATAGAACGCCACCACCATCAGCCCCAGCACCACGCAGATCAGCAGCAACCGGGAAGCCAGATACCACACAAATCGACGTAAATATTTCAAAGCCCCCGCTCCTTTATGTGTCGTCATGCATCTAACGGAGGAAAACCCCCGCTCCTTGCATTATACGTCATTTTCCCTGGAAAAGAAAGGGGCGTTCTTCCCCGCCGGCCCGCCTTGCGCCCATGGGGAAAGCATGATAAGATAAACGAAACGACTGGACAAAGGAGGAAGTGACCGCCCATGAAGAAACTTTGTGCCCTGTTGCTGGCGCTGTTGCTTACCTGCGGCTGCGCTGCCGCTGAAACCCTGGAGCTTTCCCTGATCGGCGACTGCACCATTGGGGATCAGTACAAATACCGCGGCTACAAGTCCGGCTTTACCTACAAAATCTCCCAGGCGGGGCTGGATTACCCCTTCTCCCTGGCCGCGGAGATTTTTGCCCAGGACGACCTGACCATCGCCAACTGCGAGGGCTGCTTTACCAACCGCGCCTCCACGGGCAAGTTCATGTCCCTGGGCGCAGGCCCGGAGTTCGCCGAGGTATTCAAGCTGGGCTTTGTGGACGTGGTGAACACCGCCAACAACCACATGCGGGATTTTGGCAGCGCAGGCCGTGAGGACACCCTGGAAGCCCTGGCCGCCCAGGACATCGGTTATTTCGGGGATGACGACACCTATATCACCGAAATCAAGGGCGTCACCATCGGCATCGTGGGCTATACCTATCCCATCAACGAAGGCAAGCTGAAAAAGTATCAAAAGCAGATCGAGGCGCTCAAGGAAGCGGGCTGCACCTTTATCATCGCCAGCGCCCACTGGGGCAAGGAGGAAAGCCTGAGCATCAACCTGGAGCAGCGCCAGGGCGCCCCCGCCCTGATCGACATGGGCGCGGACCTGGTCTACGGTCACGGTTCCCATACCGTGCAGCCTCTGCAAATCTACAACGGTAAGCTCATCTGCTACAGCCTGTCCAACTTTACCTTCGGGGCCAACGCCGCCCCGGAGGACGACGACACCGTGGTGCTTCAGGTAAGCTACGACATTGCCCCGGACGGCACATGCACCCTGGGCAGCATCACGGCCCTGCCCTACAAAATGCACAAAGACAAGGATTTCCGCCCCTACCCCATCGAGGATGAAGCCGGCAAGGAGCAGGTGTGGCGCAAACTGGTGTTCCAAGGGGAAAAAAACCCGGACTCCGGCCTGCCGGAAAGCTTCCTGACCACCGGCTACGCGGACTTCCGCGGCATGACGGTCGTGGATGAGGACTGAAGAAAGGGGAGCGCCTATGCATCTGCTGCTTACCAATGACGACGGCTTTGACAGCCCGCTGCTGGCCGGGCTGTGCCGTGCGGCCGCGGCCCGCGGGCACCGGGTGACGGTCTGCGCGCCCAGCCTGCCCCAAAGCGCCAAAGCCCATGCGCTAACCGTTCACAGCCCCCTGTGCGCCTATCCCGCGGCCATGGAGGGCGCGGCTGCGGCCTGGCGGGTGGAAGGCACCCCGGCGGACTGCGCCCGCCTGGGGCTGCGCGCGCTGGCCGGCGCGTCGGTGGACCTGGTGATCAGCGGCGTCAACCATGGCTGGAATCTGGGGCTTCTTACCTACGTATCCGGCACGGTGGCCGCCGCCCGGGAAGCGGCTTTTCTGGGCTATCCGGCCCTGGCGCTTTCCGCCGGCGTGGAAACGCCCCCGGAAACCGTGCGTTTCCTCACCGAATGGGCCGTGCGCCTGGGGGAACGGATTCCCGGCGCGCAGTTGCCGCCCCGCACCCTGGTCAATGTCAATATGCCCGCCTGTCCGGTTGCCCGGCTGCGCGCGCCGCGGCTTTGCCCCGTTTCCACGGTGTATGACCGTTCGGGATATGAGTGCTGGGACAACTGCCGGGGCCGCTTCTACGTCAGCGGACAGTTGGACCTGGATATGGAGGGGCTGGACCCCCGCAGCGACGACGCGCTGATCCGTCAGGGGCACATCACCGTCAGCCTCATCAATCCCCGCCCTCTGGACGAAACCCTGTGGCGCGCGCTGTTGGATGAAATGTGAAAAAATGAAAGTTCCATGCTCCTGTCTTGCAAATTTACCCCTTCTCCCGTATAATTAGGTAGACTTTCTAGCTTTCTGGAGAGGTGCATATGCAATGCAGGACATGCAAGACATCATTTCACGGTTGAATCACTCCGGGCGCAAGCTGAGCAAGGGACACCGGCGCATTGCCCAGTATATTGTGGATCATTACGATAAAGCGGTGTTCATGACCGCCAGCCGCTTGGGAGAAAGCGTAGGGGTCAGCGAATCCACCGTAGTGCGTTTCGCCGTAGTGTTGGGCTATGAGGGATATCCGCAACTTCAACGCGCCCTGCAGGAATTGCTCAGCCACCGTCTCACCGCCGTGCAGCGCTTTGAAATGTCATCCGAAATCGACCCCAACGCAGTACTGCGCACCGTGCTCAAAAGCGACATGCAGAACATCCGCACCACGGTGGAGGAGCTGGACAACCACTCCTTTGAGGACGCCGTGCGGCGCATCCTGAAGGCCAAGGAAATTTATGTGATCGGCCTGCGTTCCGCCGCGCCCCTGGCCCAGTTTTTGGGGTATTATCTCAATTATATTTTCGACCGGGTACACCTGGTATCCAGCGCTGCTGTGGACGTATTCGAAGAAATCGCCCGCATCAGCAGCGAGGACGTAGTGGTGGGCATCAGTTTTCCCCGCTACTCCACCCGCACGGTGGAAGCCATGCGCTTTGCCCGCTCCTGCGGTGCGCAGGTGATCTCGATCACCGACGGTCCCATGTCCCCCCTGCATGGGGTCAGCGATGTATGCCTGAATGCCTGCACGGACATGGCCTCCTTCGTGGACTCCCTGTCTGCGCCCATGAGCGTCATCAACGCCCTCATCGTCTCCCTGGGCCTGCACCGCAAGGAGGAGCTGAGCCGCCATTTCAAGCAGTTGGAGGCTATCTGGGCCGCCAACGACGTATACCTGGGAGAAACCGATGAGCAAAGCACCTGAGATCCTGGTAGCCGGCGGCGGCGCAGCCGGCATGATGGCCGCCCTTTTTGCCGCCCGTGCAGGCGGCAGCGTGACCCTGCTGGAGCGAAACGAAAAGCTTGGCAAAAAGCTCTATATTACCGGCAAGGGCCGGTGCAACCTGACCAACGACTGCTCCCTGGAGGAATTTCTCCTTCAGGTGCCCCGCAATCCCCGGTTCCTGTACGGGGCGCTGAACCGCTTCGGTCCGCGGGATATGATGGCGCTGATGGAGCAGGCCGGTTGCCCGGTGCAGGTACAGCGCGGGCAGCGGGTATTCCCGCAAAGCGAGAAGGCCAGCGACGTGATCCGTGCCCTGGCCCGGCTCATGGAGCGCGCAGGGGTACGGGTGCGGCTGCACAGCCGCCTGCAATCGCTAACCGTCCGGGACGGCCGTGCCGCCGGGGTGGTATTGGAAAGCGGCGAGCGCCTGACGGCAGACGCGGTGATTCTGGCCCTGGGGGGGCAAAGCTATCCCATGACCGGCTCCACGGGCGACGGATACGCCTTGGCCCGGGAAGCCGGGCATCATGTGCTGCCCCCGGAAGCGGTGCTTTCCGCCCTGGAGACGGTTGAGGACTGGCCGCGTACCCTGCAGGGGCTGGCCCTGAAAAACGTGCGCCTTACCCTGCGCTGCGGCCGCAAAACCCTATATACCGAGTTGGGGGAAATGCTCTTCACCCATTTCGGTATCTCCGGTCCCCTGACCCTGGAAATGAGCTGTCATCTCCCCGCAGCGCTTGCCCAGGCGCAGGTCCTTCTGGATCTGAAACCCGGCTTAAGCCCGGAACAGCTGGATCTGCGGCTGCAGCGGGACTTCGCGGCGCAGCCCCGTAAGCAGCTGCAAAACGTGCTGCCGGGTTTGTTGCCTCTGCGGCTCAGCGCCCTGTTTCCCACCCTGGCGGGACTGGACGGGGAAAGGCCCTGCGGACAGCTTACCCGGGCGGAGCGGGAAAAACTGGGGCAGGCCCTCAAAGCGCTGCCCATCACCCTGCGCGCCCGGCGTCCCCTGGCAGAGGCCATCGTTACCCGTGGCGGCGTGGATGTGAAGGAGATCCGCCCCGCCACCATGGAAAGCAAGCTGCTCCCCGGGCTGTACTTTGCCGGAGAGATGATCGACGTGGACGCGCATACCGGGGGCTTCAACCTTCAAATCGCCTTTTCCACCGGCGCGCTGGCAGGCGCCAGCGCAGCGGCGGAGGCGCTGTACTATCACAGTCAGGAGTAAGCATACCATGCACTATATCATACTAGACCTGGAATGGAATCAGCCCATGTCCTATCAAAGCCATGTGTACCGGGAGGTGGGCGACCGGCTGATTTTTGAAATGATTCAGATCGGCGCGGTTAAACTGGACGACAGCCTGACGGTGATCGACAGCGTATCCATTCCCATCCGGCCGGTGCATTATGTAAAGATCCACCCCCGCATCCGCCGGATGACCCAGCTGGGCGCGGAGGAGCTGGCAGACGCGCCGGAGTTCCTGGAGGCCATGCGGCAGTTCGTCTCCTGGTGCGGCGAGGACTACGCGCTGCTCACCTGGGGCTGCGACGACGTGAGCGTGCTCAAGCAGAATATGGATTTCTTTCAATGTACGGAGCAGTTGCCGCCCCTGTGCGATATTCAGAAGCTTTACAGCGACGAAACGGGTTGCAAGGACCGCAAGGGGCTCAAAGCCGCCATGGAGGAGCTGTCTATTGCGCCGGACGAGAGCCGCAGCTTTCACAACGCCCTGCATGACGCCTACTATACCGCGCTGGTCTTTGCCAAGCTACCTCACCCGGAGCGGGTGCTTCAATACGCACAGAAGCCCAAGCAGCTGATTCACGCCAACCGTGCCCGGCGGGAAAAGCTTCCGGGAGAAACCTTTGACAGCCTCCATGACGCCCTTGCCAGCGAAACGGCGCAGCATCCCCGCTGCCCCCGCTGCGGCAAGCCCGCCGCCTTGGAGGCGGAAGGCTATGTGAAGCAGTGCGCCGACAAATACATCGGCCTGGGTAGCTGCAAGGATCACGGCGCGGTGCTGATTCGCCTGCGCTTCCAACCCACGGACGACGGCAAGCGGATCATGCATATGACCACCGCCTTTGCCACCGCCGCCAACCGGGCCTACATCCATACCAAACGCCTGCAGGTAGCAGAAAAGGAGGCCCGTTATCTGGCCGAACACGGTACCTTGCCCGATCCTGAAGAGGAACTGATGAATGCCGAGCGCTCCAGCATGCCCTTTGAGGACTGAGCGCAGGGCGAGAAACCGGCTCCGTGCTTATCCGGCAGAGAAAGGCGGCGTTTCCGCACTTTTTCTGCCTTTTTTCATACCGCTGAACATGCGGCACAAAAATGCAACGGACAAGGAGGTGTCCATAATGATCGTTCGTTGTCAGCACAAGAAAATCACTCTGCCCCCGGGCACGTCGGTGCGGGATTGTCTGGCTGCCCTGGGCGCATCGGAAGGCGCGCTGGCCGCCATGCGCGGCGGTCAGGTGCTGGAGCTGAATGAAACGCTGCGGGAGGATTGCGACCTCACGCCCATCACCCTGCAAAATGAAGAAGGCCGGCGCATCTACGAGCGCTGCCTGCGGATGATGATGCTCCTGGCCGTGCGGCGGCTTTATCCCGGCGAGCAGGTGCGCATTGAGTATTCAGCAGGCAACGGGGTGTTTGTGCGCCTGCCGCGTCTGACGCTCTCCGAAGCCATGGTGGCGGAAATCGAGGCGGAAATGCACCGCATTGCCAGCGCCGGGCTGCCCTTTGAAAAGCGCTGCTGGGCCTTGGAAGACGCCATCGCCTACTTTGACGCCGAAGGGCAGCAAGACAAGGTAGAGCTGCTGCATTACCGGCCCTTCCCCTATTTCAATATGTACCGTCTGGGCAACCTGTGGGATTATTTTTATGGCGCCATGGCGCCTTCCACTGCCTGGGCGCAGGTGTTCCAGCTGCATTATCACGCGCCGGGCTTTGTGCTGCTGATGCCCGACCGAACCGATCCGGCCAAGCCCTCCCCTTACGTGGATATGCCCAAGCATCTGGCGGTGTTCGCCCAGTCCGCCGCCTGGTGCGAGATCCTGGGCGTGGTCAACGCCGCAGACGTGGGAAGGCTGATGGATTCCGGCGCCATGCGGGAATTCATCCGCATTAACGAAGCCCTGCACGACAAGGCCATCGCCGCCATCGCGGATAAAATCGTGGCTGCCGGCAAGCGCATTATTCTCATTGCAGGCCCTTCCTCCAGCGGCAAGACCACCTTTGCCCAGCGGCTGCGGGTTCACCTGAAGGTCATGGGACGCCATCCCTTGCAGCTGAGCATGGACGACTACTACCTGAACCGGGATACCCTGCCCCGGGAACCGGACGGCTCCCTGGATCTGGAAAGCATCCATACCCTGGATCTTCCCCGGCTTCAGCAGGACATTTGCCGCCTGCTGGCAGGGGAGGAAGTGGAAACGCCCGTATTCAGCTTCACCACCGGCAAGCGCGAACCCCAGGGGGTCCCGAACCGCCTGGAATCCGGTCAGCCGCTGATCGTCGAAGGCATCCATGGGTTGAACCCCATCCTGTCGGAGGGGTTGCCGCAGGATCAGATTCACCGCGTATTCGTCAGCGCACTCACCTGCGTGAATCTGGACGATCATAACCGCATTCGCACCACGGACGTGCGGCTGCTGCGCCGCATCGTCCGGGACAGCGCCACCCGCGGCACCCCTGCCCGGGGTACCCTGGCCATGTGGGACAGCGTGCGCCGAGGCGAGGATACCTGGATCTTCCCCTATCAGGAGCAGGCGGACAGCATGTTCAACACCGCCCTGCACTATGAGCTGCCCATTCTCAAGCATTTTGCTTACGACGCCCTGAAAGCCATACAGCCGGAGGACCCCACCTATCTGAAGTCCCGCCGGCTGCTGAAAACGCTGCACTACTTCCCCGCCCTGGACCCCGCGCTGCTAACAGAAATCCCGCCCCTGTCGCTGGAGCGGGAATTCATCGGCGGATGCACTTTCTATGAAAAGTAACCCTGTCATCTGCCGTTTCCCTGCCTGACCCGACGGATTCGGGCCACAAAGAAACCCTCAAACAGGGCGCCGGGGGCTACCAGCAGCGTGCCCGGTATGCTGCTGGGCAGCCGCGGCAAATCCTCAAAGGCAGACAGGTCCAAGGGAAGCACCTCGCCCCCGGCGGAGCCTACCGCCCGGCGAAGCACATTTTCATTTTCTGTTTGCAGCACCGAACAGGTGGAATAAATCATCTCATGACCCGGCTTGAGCAGGCGCAGCGCTTTCCGCAGCAACGCCTCCTGAAGCCGGGCCGAGTTGTCCACCAGCTCCCGGGAAATCTTGCCGGTCAGCCGCCCTTCCCGCACCGTCAGCGTGCCGCTGCCACTGCAGGGCGCATCCAGGAGAATTTTATCAAAGGAAAAGGAATCATCCAGCTTCCGGGCATCCTGCACCAGCACAGACACCCGCCCTGCGCCCTGACGCTGGATGTTGAATTTCAGCCGTTCGGCGCGGACGGCGTTTTTTTCGCAGGCGGTAATCATGGCCTTTCCCTCGGAAAGCGCGGCCATCTGCGTGGTTTTCCCGCCGGGAGCCGCAGCCATATCCAGCACATTATCCCCGGCCTGGGGCTGCAGGAACAGCGGCGGCAGCATGGAGGAAAGGCTTTGGAGGTAGATTTCCCCCTGCTGATACATGGGCAATGCTTCCAGCTGGCTTTCCCGGCAGTCGGGCAACACCAGCGCCTCCGGGCTCCAGGCCACGCGCTCCCAGCGCAAGCCCGCTTGGGTCAGTTTTTCCTGTATCTCCTCCGGCGCAGCCTTGAGGGTGTTCACCCGCAGGGTAACCGGGCGTGCGCAGGTGTAGCCCGCAAGAATCTTCTCCACCAGCGCTTCCCCGTATTGGGCGCGCAGCGCCTGGATCAGAAAATCCGGAATAGGTGTCATGGGGCTTCCTCCTCGTTGTTGGCATAAGGAGAGTATAGCATATCCGGCGTTTCGGGAGCAAGGCGGAGCTTCTTCTTTTCAGGTGTTCCGGCGCGGAATTGCAGGGATAAAGTGGAAAAGCGTATGTTTTGCGGAAATTGCATGACAACCGCGTGATTTTGCGTTATAATCATGTCAATGCCTGGTATCCAGGTATAAGACAACCAATGTAGGAGGATTGTATCACATGAAGAAATGGCTTGCTGCGCTTCTGGCGGTACTGCTGATGATGCTCCCGCTGTCCGGCCTGGCGGAAAGCCCCGACGAGCTGATGGAGAAGGCCCTGGACGCCGGCCTGACCCTGGAAACGCAAATTACGCTTATCCCCGGCAATCTCCCTTTCGGCGAAGCCTACAATGAGCCGCTCAGCGATATGCTCAGCGCCCTGAGCCTCTACCGCCTCTCCGCCCGGGAAGGCCGCAACGCTTTCGCCGTGCAGCTGTCCGGTGAGGACGCTTTCCGCGTGGACTGGGAGGATACGCCCGACCGCTTCTATTTCAGCTCCAACTGGCTGGGCGGAGAGGTTATCTCCTTTAACGACGAGGAAGCGGGCGCGGCTTTGGCGCGTTTGGCGGAGCTGATGGGCGGCGCCATGAACGTGACCCTGGAAGAGCTGGAAGAGGCGCTGTCCGTCCTGGAGACTGCGCAGCCCGAGCTGTCCGAGGAGGACCTGGCGGAGATTGCCGAATATCTCCAGACAGTGCTGGACCGGGTGGAAGTCAGCGAAGTCACCCAGCAACCCCGTAACTGCGACCCTGCGCAGCAGATGTTCACCCTTACCCTGACCGCGGAGGACATCGCCCAGTATTACGAAATCGTCTTTGACATGCTGCTGAACAACCAGGAGTTCATGAGCATGCTGCAAGCCATGAACGCCAGCGCTTCCCTGAACGGCGAATCCATGACCGTAGAGGAAGGCATGAAGGAGTTCCCGGAGCTGATTCGCTCCAAAGCGGATCAGATTGGCGAAATCCCCGTAACCGTATACCTGGACAGCAACGGCAACCCCGTGAAGATCACCGCTGGCATGCGCATTACCTCCGACGCCGGTCAAGCCGTATCCATGGACCTTGATATTTCCCGGCAGACCACCACGGACGGCATCGGCTGGGCCGCAAACCTGGAAATGGCGGAAAACGACGTGCCCCTGGCCGGGATGACCGTTTCCTACCTGGCTGACAGCCGTACCATGGACGTGTTTACCCTGGCCGTGGTCGCCAAGCAGGAGGGCGCTGACGATGTGGAAATGCTGAGCATCAGCTACCTGGCCAACAAGGAATACGCGGCCAACGACGCCAAGCACAGCGCCACCCTGGCATTCTCTTTCCGTCCCGATGTGGACCAGGAGCCTCTGGCACTGACCCTGCAGAGCAATACCGAGGCCCTCTTTGACGGCACTTCCGCTTCCCTGAACAGCGTTGCGGAGCTCTATCTCACCGGCGAGGAAGCGCCCATCCTCACCAAAACCCGTACCGTGGCCAACGTGGAAGCCCCTGCTTCCCTGACCGAAACGGAGGCGGTTACCCCCGGAACCATGGACGATATGGAATTCCAGTTGTTCCTTAACCAGGCGCTTGCCAATCTGACAGCCGGTGCTACCAAGGCGCTCCAGCTGCTGCCCGAAAGCGTGCTGCAGATCCTGCTGCCCGTACTCTCCATGATGTAAGCGCCTGCGCGGCGGCTCCGCGCAAGCTGACGTTTCATCCTGGCAACCATGGGGCTAGCGTCCGTAAGGATACGCACACGCCCAGGCTGTCAAAAGAATCCCTGGAAGGTGTCGGAGGGGTTACAGCCCCTCCGATCAGCGTGTCAAAAAAGTGGCGTCGCCACTTTTTTGAGGAAGCACCTTCGGCCAACC
>CALVVZ010000070.1 GCA_944364075.1 uncultured Clostridia bacterium | reverse complement strand
ATCTACACCCAATGCGATTGTGATCCGGAGTTGTGGCTTCCTGATCATGCTCACCAGCCCCGAATGGACCGAGCGCCTGGCCGCGGCCTATGAAGCGCACTACGGCAAGGCCTGGGAATCCACCGAGTTTGAGAGCGCGGCCTACGAGTGGATCGACGGCTTCCTCAAGAACGTGAACTACACCTACACCTCCGCCTCCATGATGGCCACCGGCATCGCCAGCGGCGCCCCCGGCAACATGGGCCTGTTCGTCTTCTCCAAGCTGCGCAAGGTGGACGAGGCGGACCGCGGCAACCTGACCGTGGTGCAGTTTGAGAACGACGTGGACTGCTTCTCCGGCTTCATGTATCCCATCTACGCCACCGTGTGCAAGGACACCGAGTGCCCCTACACCTGCGCGCTGTTCATCAACTATCTGCTGAGCCAGGAGGGCTTTGCCGGCGACAAGAGCTGGAACTCCAGCCAGGGTTATTACAGCGCCAACACCACCATTGAAAAGCCCGAGGACATCGAGGACGAGGCGTACGGCTACTGGGCTGACAAGCTGGTATTCGAGGACCTCAACTATATCTACGACCATTACGTGGAAGTGTACGAGTTCATCGCGGTTCGCGTGGGCTGACGGACACGGCTGTGATATGGATTGATACGGGGCAGAGAGATTCTCTGCCCCGTATTCGAAACGGGAGGGTAGTTTATGATCCGGCTCAACCGTGACCTGAGACACGAACCGCTGCGCTACCGCCTGCGCGGCTTCTGCTCCAAGCCGGCGAACCTGCTGCTGGTGCTGTTCCTTGCGGTGCTGATCGCCCTGTCGCTGCTCCCGATGCTGACCATGCTTTCCAACATGTTCACCATCCACATCGGCACGGAAAAGAAAATCACCCGCATGGCGGTGGGTTCCTGGACGCTTACGCATTTTATAGACCTGTTTTCAGGGAACGATTGGAGCCGCGTCAACTTCTGGCAGCCGCTTTTCAACTCGCTGATCGTGGCCATCGGCAGCGGCGTGCTGGGCATTGTGATCGGCGGCTCGGTGGCGTGGTTCGTCACCCGGTCCGATCTGAAATGCAAGAAGTTTATTTCCGCCGTATTCGTATTCCCGTACATGATGCCCGCCTGGACCCTGGCGCTGTTCTGGACCAACATGTTCCAGAACAGCAACGTGGGCGGCGGCAACATCGGCATGGTGCAGTCCCTGTTCGGGGTATGTATGCCGGAATGGTTCGTCTACGGCCTGTTCCCCATGATTATGGTCATCGGCCTGCACTATTCGCCCTTTGCGTACCTGCTCATCGGCGGCATCCTGAAAAACATGGACGCCACCCTGGAGGAGAGCGCCACTATTCTCAAGGCGGACCGGGCCACCATCATCCGGCGGATTACGGTGCCCATCGTGATGCCGGCCATTCTCTCCACCTTCCTGCTGATTTTCTCCAGCGGCTTCAGCTCCTACACGGTGCCCGTGTTCCTGGGCTCCGCGGTGAAGTGTTACACCCTTTCCACCAAAATGCGCGCGCTGATCCAGGCGGGCTATCAGGGGCAGGGATACATCATCGCCTTTGTGTCCATCCTGCTGGGTTGCCTGATCCTGGGCATCAACCAGTGGTTCACCGGCAAGCGCAAGTCCTTCACCACCGTTACCGGCAAAAGCGGCCAGGTTTCGCTGGTGAAACTGCGCAAGGCCAACTGGCCCATTTCCATTGTGCTGATCGTGTTCACGGTGTTCTTCGCCATCGTTCCGCTGATCAGCTTCGCGCTGGAAAGCGTCATCCGCCAGCCCGGCAATTACAGCCTTTCCAACATGACGCTGCATTTCTGGATCGGCACGGAGGACAGCGCCTATGAGACCGGCATGATCGCCGGCATCCTGCTCAATTCCACCATGTGGAAGGCGGTGGGGCGCCAGGTGCTGCTGGCGCTGATCGTGGCGCTGATCGTGGGCACCTCCGGCATGCTCATCGGCTACGCCTGCGTGCGCCGCCGGGGCAGCCGCCTGGCCCGCTGGGTGGAAAGCCTGGCCTTCTTCCCCTACCTGATGCCCGCCATGGCCTTCGGCACCATTTACCTGGCCGTGGCCACCAGCGAGAATTTCAAGTTCCTCTACGGCACCTTCGGCCTGCTGGTGCTGGTGTCGGCGATCAAGTTCCTGCCCTTCGCCAGCCGCAGCGGCGTCAACAGCATGCTCCAAATCGCCCCCGAAATCGAGGAAGCAGCGGTTATCTTCGGCGTGCCGTGGCGCAAGCGCATGTCGCGCATCCTCTTCCCCATTCAGAAAAGCAGCATCCTTTCCGGCTATCTGCTGCCGGTAATCTCCGTCATGCGCGAGGTGGCGCTGTTCACGCTGCTGGTGCCCTACGCGCGCTACCTGCTTACCACCATGCTGTTCTCCTTCAACGAGACGGGCTACGCGCAGTACGGTAGCGCCGTGACGCTGCTGATTATTCTCATCATCATTATCATCAACGCGGTGACCAACAAGCTGACGGGCGCGTCGTTTGATAAAGGAATCGGAGGCTGAGACCATGCCGGAAATTATTCTGAAAAACGTAACCAAACGGTTTGACAAATTCGTCGCGGTGGACAACCTGAACCTGCACATCAGCGACCGGGATTTCGTAACCCTGCTGGGTCCCTCCGGCTGCGGCAAAACTACCACCCTGCGCATGATCGCCGGACTGGAAACGCCCAGTGAGGGCGAAATCCTCATCGACGGCAAGACCGTGTTCGACGCCAAGAAGGGCGTCAACGTTCCCCCGAACAAGCGCGACATCGGCTTCCTGTTCCAGAACTACGCCCTGTGGCCTCATATGACGGTGTACGACAACATCGCCTTTGGCCTGGAGATGCTCAAATGGGACAAGCAGAAGATCCGCAACCGCGTCCATGAACTTATGGAGCTGTTGAAAATCTCCCAGTATGAGAAGCGCTTCCCTGCGGAACTTTCCGGCGGACAACAGCAGCGCGTGGCTATTGCCCGCACCCTGGCCCCCAGCCCCAAGGTGCTGTTCATGGACGAACCCCTTTCCAACCTGGACGCCAAGCTGCGCCAGGAGATGCGCGCGGAACTCAAGCGCCTGCACTCCGATACCAACAGCACTTTTGTCTACGTCACCCACGATCAGCTGGAGGCCATGACCTTGTCCACCCGGGTATGCCTGATGGATGCGGGCGTGTTGCAGCAGTACGCCCCTCCGCTGACCATCTACGGCAAGCCTGCCAATCTGTTTGTGGCCGAGTTTGTGGGCAATCCCACCATGAACTTCATTCCCGCCAAGGTCGTCCGCAAGGAGGGAAACACCGTTGAGCTTTCCCTGCTTGGCAGGAAAGCGGCCTTCACCAGTCAGGAAGCGCTGGGCCAGCTGGGCGGCGACGCCGTGCTGGGCGTGCGCCCCGAATTCCTGCCCATCTGCGAGGATGGACCGGTAAGCGGCAAGATCTATTCCACCCTGCCCACCGGCATGGAGACCACGGTGAAGGTCAGCAGCGGCGACGTGATGCTTACCAGCGTGGTATTCGGCAGCGTGGACTACGCCGTGGACGCGCCCGTGCGCATGGCCGTTACCGGCGGCAACATCGTGCTTTTTGACGCCGGGACCCGCGCCAGCGTGGGCATCGGCAGCGTAAGCTTCGCCTGACAGGGCGAAAAAATACAGGGGACTGTTGCAAAACGAACGTTGGGCAACAGCCCCTTTTTTGTTATGGATCGCGTACCTCCGCCGGGCGGTTGCCCATGGGCAGTGCCTGACGGAAAGACTAGCGTATTTCCTGCTCCAGCGTATCAAACAGCGCTGTGCTGAAAAATTCCCCCAATGTCATATCCAAGCCATCGCACAGTTTCTTGACCAGGTTGACCGACACTTCCTTGCGCCGCGGGTCCAGCATGCTGTATACACTGGACGGCGTTACGCCAGCACGAACAGCAAGTTCATTAGGTTTGATCCCCCGTTCCGCGCAGATGTCGCGGAATCGCTGCGCGACTGCTTCCTTGATGTTCATGGTATCACCTCAAGGCAAGCATAAAAAATATTACGCGCCCGAGTATACGCACTTGCGTAAATTCTAAATCTGACTTATAATATTCTAGTAAAAATACGCATTTGCGTATAAAAGGATGTGAATCAGCATGTTATTGGCTCCGTCTCTTTTTTGCAGATAAGGTATCTCACAATTTTCCAGAAGTAAGGCTTGCCTGTACATACAGGTAATCTTCTGAAGCAGCAAAATGCATGATAACTTGAAAAAAAACCGCCTTCAGATCTTCTGCATGGCGGTTTTTTTGTATGCTTTGTTTTATGCATTGTTACAGCAGCACGGTGACGGTGGTTCCCTTTTGGGGAACGCTTTCCAGGCGTAGTTCCCCATGGAGCAGCTGGGCCGCGTGCTTGACGATGGACAGGCCCAGCCCCGTACCGCCGGTGGCCTTAGAGCGGCTCTTGTCCACCCGGTAGAAGCGCTCGAAGACCTTCTGCTGATGTTCCTTGGGAATGCCGATGCCCGTATCCCGCACGCGGACGCGGGCGTGTCCCCCGACCTCGTCCAGCAGGATCTCCGCCTGACCGCCCTTGCGGTTGTACTTGATGGCATTGTCCAGGAGGTTGTACAGGATCTCGCCCAGCAGCGCGGGGTCGGTGGTCACCTGGGGAGCGTCTCCCGTTACGGAGAGGATAACCTCCCGCTGTTCCGCCTTGGGTTGCAGGGAAGCCATGGTTTCCTGGGCCAGCTGCTTCAGGTCCACCTCCTGGGGTTTGAGTTCCAGGCTGCCCTCGTCCAGCTGGGACAGGCGCAGGATGTCCTCCACCAGGGTGAGCATGCGCCGAGCCTCCTTGCGGATGCGGGAGAGGAACTTCTCCGCATCCTCGGGACTGGCCACCAAATGATTTTCCAGCAGCTCCGCATAGCCGCTGATGGTGGTCAGCGGCGTGCGCAGCTCATGGGACACGTTGGCGGTAAACTGCCGCCGGGCGGACTCCGCCTCGTGGTCCGCGGTATCGTCCCACAGCAGCAGCAGCGCGCCCTCGCCCCGGCCGATGCGGCTGGCGCTCACGTGGTAGTGCCGCCCGCCCGCGTCCATGGAGGCGTGGGCCGCGTCCCGCTGCGCCAGGGCGTGCAGCGCCTCCTGCAGCACCGTGTTGCGATTGATTTCCAGCAGCGTCACGCCTGCGGACAGCTTGGCCGGGGCGTCCAGAATGGCCCGTGCCGCGCCGTTCATGGTAACGATGCGCTGCCTGCCGTCCAGCACCACCAGCCCCTCCCGCATGTGGGAGAGCAGCGCGTCCTGCTCCGCCTTCTGGGCCTTGAGGGCGGCCAGCTGCCGGGCGTTCTCCTCCTGCTGGGCGTGCAGCCTGCGCAGCAGAGGCGTCAATTCCGCGTAGCACTCGTTGTCCAGGGGGTGCTCCGGGTCAATGGCGGCAATGGGCGCCACCAAGGTCCGGGTGGCCCGGGCGGACAGCAACGCCGCCAGCAGCACGCAGGCTGACAGGACCAGCGCCGCCCAGGGCAGGAAGTCCGTGAGCAGTCCCCACAGGGTCCGCTGGGAAGCCGCCAGGCGAAGCACCTCCCCATCCGAAAGCAGGCGGGTATGGTACACCATTTCCTCGGAAAGGGTGTTGGAGGTGCGGGTTACGGTGGCAGAGTCATCGGCCCGGGCCAGCAGGATCTCCTCCCGGTTCCCGTGATTTTCCAGGGAGGCCGTCCCCGCGTAGTTGTCAAAAGTTACGTTGCCCTCCGTATCCACCAGGGTCACCCGGCGGTTCAGGGACAGAGCGGAGAGCAGGCCCGCATTGTCCTGGGTGGTTTCCAGAGCGGAGGCCAAGGTATCTGCCTCCGCCGTCAGAGAGTCCGCCAGCTGACGCTGCTCCAGGCGGTACACCCCCAATACCAATACGCCCGTGAGCAGCGCCAGCAGCGCGCAACTCAGGGCCAGAAAGCTCAGAAAGATTTTTTTGCGCATTCAATCCTCCATACGATAGCCCACGCCGCGCACGGTTTGCAGCAGCGCTGCGCCCGCGCCCAGCTTCTGGCGCAGGGTGCCCATGTGAACGTCCACCGTGCGGGTATCCCCAGGGAAATCAATGCCCCACACCGTATCCAGCAGCCTTTCCCGGGTCATGACCAGGCCGCGGTTGCGCATGAGCGTCTCCAGCAGGTCAAACTCCTTGCGGGTGAGCGTGATGCTCTCCCCATCCACGGTGACCTGGCGGCGGCTGGGATCCAGGGTGACATTGGCGGCGGTGAGCACGTGGGCGTTTCCCTGCTTGAGGGAGCGGCGCAGCACGGCCTTCACCCGGCTGAGCATCTCCATGACCCCGAAGGGCTTGACCACATAGTCATCCGCACCGGTATCCAGGCCCACCACCTTGTCCATCTCCGTGCCCCGGGCAGTGAGCAGGATCACCGGGGTTTCCCGGGTGGCCGGGTTCTGGCGCAAAAAGCGCAGCAGGGAAAGCCCGTCTTCCCCCGGGAGCATCAGGTCCAGCAGCACCAGCTCCGGGGCTTTCCGTTCCAGGGCCTGGCGAAAAGCGCCGCCCTCCTCAAAGCCCTCGGCCTCATAGCCTGCCTGGCGCAGGGCGTATACAATCAGCTCGCGGATGGCCGCGTCGTCCTCCACGGAGTAAATCATGCCAGCGATTCTCCTTTATACAGCCCGGTGACCGCGTACTGCACCCACTCGGCAATGTTGGTGGCGTGGTCCCCGATGCGCTCGAAATATTTGGCGATCATCAGCATATCCAATGCCGCCAGGGCGGAAGCGGGCTCCCGGCGCAGCTGCTCCACCAGCTCGTCCTTCACGCTGAGGAAAAGCCCGTCCACCGCGTCGTCCTGGTCAATAACCTTCTCCGCCAGCTTCACGTCCCGCTGCACATAGGCGTCAATGGCGCTGTGTACCATGGCCCGGGCCTCCTCCGCCATGGCGGCGATGTGCTCCGGGGGCTGCACGGCGCTGCTTTCCCCCAGCATCAGGACGATTTCGGCGATGTCCGCCGCCTGGTCGCCGATGCGCTCCATGTCGGTGATCATCTTCAGCGCCGAGGATACCAGGCGCAGGTCCCGGGCCACGGGCTGCTGCATGAGCAGCATGCGCAGGCACAGGGACTCGATGTCCCGTTCCTGGCGGTCCACCGCGGGGTCCGCGGCCATGATGTCCCGGGCCTTGCGCAGGTCCCGGTCATGGAGGGCCTCGCAGGCGCCCTCGATGGCCGTTTCCACCAGGGTGCCCATGAGAATCATTTCCTGATTCAGCTTTTCCAGCTGACCGTCAAAGCGCGTGCGCATCAGCCAAACCTCCCCGTAATGTAATCCTCGGTGCGTTTGTCCTTGGGCGTGGAGAAGAGCTTGTCCGTGGCGTCCGCCTCCACCACCTCGCCCAAGAGGAAGAATGCCGTGCGGTCGGAGACGCGCAGGGCCTGCTGCATGTTGTGCGTCACCATGATGATAGTATAGTCTTTTTTCAGCTGCATCACAAGCTCCTCAATTTTCCCCGTGGAGATGGGGTCCAGGGCGGAGGTAGGCTCGTCCATGAGGAGCACCTCAGGCTTGACCGCCAGGGCCCGGGCGATGCACAGGCGCTGCTGCTGTCCGCCGGAGAGTCCCAGGGCGCTCTTGTCCAGGCGGTCCTTCAATTCATCCCAGATGGCCGCGCCCCGCAGGGATTCCTCCACGATTACGTCCAGCTTTGCCTTGCCGCGGATGCCGTGGGTGCGCGGGCCATAGGCGATATTGTCGTATACGGTCATGGGGAAGGGGTTGGGCTTTTGGAACACCGTGCCGACCCGCTTGCGCAGCAGGTTCACGTCCATCTGCGGGGCGTAGATGTCCTGCCCGTCCAGGGCGATGGTACCGGTAATTTTGCAGCCGGGGATCAGGTCGTTCATACGGTTCAGGGACTTGAGCAGGGTGCTCTTGCCGCAGCCGCTGGGACCGATGAAGGCGGTGATGGCGTGCTCCGGCAGGGTCAGGTTCACGTCCTTGAGGGCGTGGAAGGTATCGTAATGCAGGTTGACCTGGCGCAGGGTAAATTTATCGGGCATGGTAGGCCTCCTTCAGCAAAGGAAAAAGTAGGGTCCGCGTCAGCTATTGCGGTTGCAGCGCTTGGCAATCCAGCTGGAAAGCGCGTTCATCAGGAATACAATCACCATCAGCACCACCGCGGTGGCGTAGGCTTCGCCCACGTGCAGCCCCTCGCCGGAAAGTACATACACATGCACCGCCAGCGTGGAACCGGAGGACATGGGGTTCAGGGCAATCTTCGCCACGGTGCCCGCGGTGTAAATCAGCGCGGCGGTTTCGCCCACAATGCGCCCCGTGGCCAGGATGATGCCCGCGAAAATGCCGCCGGAGGCCGGGGGCAGCACCACCTTCATCACCGTGCGCAGCTTGCCCGCGCCCAGGGCCAGGCTGCCTTCCCGGTAGCCGTCGGGCACGGAGAGCAGCGCCTCCTCCGTGGTACGCAGGATCAGCGGCAGCACCATGATGGCCAGGGTCAGCGCGCCGGAGAGTACCGAATAGCGCCAGCGCAGGGCCGTCACAAACAGAATCATGCCGAACAGGCCGTACAGGATGGAGGGAATGCCCGAAAGCGTCTCCGCCGTCACCCGCACCAGGCGCACCAGGCGGCTGTTGCGGGGGGCGTATTCCACCAGATAGATGGCCCCGCCGATGCCCAGGGGCGCGGCCACGGCCAGGGCCAGCGCCGTCATCCACACGGTGTTGATCAGCGCGGGGAGCATGGAGACATTCTCACTGTTGTATTCCAGCGCAAAGAGAGAAGGCTTCAAGTAGGGAACGCCCTTGACCAGCACATACCCCGCCACCAGCAGCAGCGCGCCGCCGGTAATGATCCCGGAGAGCAGGCACAGCAGCCGCAGCGCCAGGGAACCCGGATGCCGCAGATATTTTTGCATTACGCGCTCTGCCTCCTTTTCATCATGTTAAAGAGCAGATTGATCAGCAGGATGAACACAAACAGCACCACGCCCGTGGCGATCAGCGCCTCCCGGTGCAAATCGGCAGCGTAGCCCATTTCCATCACGATGTTCACCGTCATGGTGCGGATGCCGTTGAGGATGCCCGTGGGCATGCGGGGCTGGCTGCCCGCCACCATCATCACCGCCGTGGTCTCGCCGATGGCGCGGCCCACCCCCAGCACCACCCCGGAGGTGACCCCGGAGCCCGCCGCCGGGAGCATCACCCGGAACACGCTGCGCTCCGCCGTGGCCCCCAGGGCCAGGCTGCCCTCATAGTAGCTCTGGGGCACCTGCCGCAGGGAGGACACCGCCACCTGGATGATGGTGGGCAGAATCATCATGGCCAGCAGGATGCTGGCGGTGAGAATAGAGAACCCCCTGCCGCCAAAGACATCCCGGACAAAGGGCACCAGCACCGTCAGCCCGAACAGGCCGTAAATCACCGACGGGATGCCCGCCAGCAGGGACACCGCGGGCTGCAGCAGCCGCAGCACCGCCCTGGGCGCAAAAAACGCCATGTACAGCGACGTGAAAATCGCAATGGGCGCACCCAGCACAATGGCGCCCGCCGTAATATAAATGCTGCCGAGGATCATGGGCAGGATGCCGTAAATATCGTTTCCGGGCT
Organism: uncultured Clostridia bacterium; assembly: GCA_944364075.1. GTDB lineage: Bacteria > Bacillota > Clostridia > Christensenellales > Aristaeellaceae > Egerieenecus. The sequence goes on along the minus strand of CALVVZ010000070.1, from coordinate 4,717 downwards.
TCCACGTTTGCCCCAGCAGAAAATCCAGCGCGTTTTCCTTGGTGAAAAAGGGCAAACCGTTGGCGAAAAGGAACACGCAGATCAGCGCCACGGCCAGGATGCACGCGCAGGCGGCCAGGCAGAAAACCACCCGCATGACGCTTTCCTTCAGCGCCCCCGGGCGCAGGGAAGCATGATGCGGGGCAGGGGTATTCAAGGAAGGTTGAAGCGATTGATCCATGGGCGGACCTCCCTTCGTTTCATTGGTCATGGGGAAAAGGCGGCTCCCCAAGGGAAACCGCCCTCGCCCCGCAAAGGCGGAAGCGGAGGAAAGCCCCAGGCTGTTTCCGGCCTGGCAGCTTCCCTCCGCAAAGAGATTGTTTACTTGATTTCGCTCCAGTCGGTGGTGGCGCCGGTGAAGACGTTCTTCACCTGCTCCAGGGTCATGTTCTCCACGGGATTCTCCAGGTTGACGATCACGGCCAGGCCGTCCAGGGCGATGGTGGTGGCGGTCAGGCCGGCTTCGATCTCGCTGTCCTTCACGGCGCGGGAGGCCATGCCGATGTCGCAGATACCGTCAATGGCGGACTGCATGCCGGTGGTGGAGTCGCTCTGCTGCACTTCGATTTCCGCGTTGGGGTTCACGGCGGCGTAGGCTTCCTTCAGCTTCTCCATAACGGGGGTCACAGAGGAGGAACCGGCCACAACCACCTTGCCGGCAACCTGCTTGCCTTCATAGGCGGGAGCATCGTCCAGGGGGATGTAACCATTCTCGGCGATCACGGCCTGGCCCTCGGCGGAGAGAATGTAGCTCACAAAGTCCGCGGCCACCTCGCTCAAGCCTTCCTTGGTGGCGATGTTGAAGGGACGGGAAAGGGTGTAGCTGCCAGCCTTGATGTTCTCCACGGTGGCTTCCACGCCCTCGATCTGCAGGGCCTTCACGGTTTCGTTCAGGCTGCCCAGGGAGATGTAGCCGATGGCGCTGGGGTCTCCGGCCACGGTGGTCATCATGACGTTGGTGGAGTTGGTGACGATGGCTTCCACGGTGGTGTTGTCCACCTTCTCGCCGGCCTCGTTCTTTTCCTCAACGCCGGTGAGCTCCACGAAAGCGCTGCGGGTACCGCTGCCGTCCTCACGGGAGACCACGGTGATCGCGCCGGTCATTTCCGCGCTGGCCACGGATACACCCATGACCAGAGCCATGAGCAGGCCCATCCATTTCATTCCTTTACGCATTTTACTTTTTCCTCCTTTTTTCTCGGTACGGGTAGAAGTATAGCGGCAATGTGTAAGGAAAAATCCACGGCTTTGTAAAGTATGCGTAAAATGCGCGGCGGGCGCAGTTGCCGGCAGGGTGGGATTGTATTTCCCGGCGATGTGTGACATAATAGATATGTTGTCATCCCATGGCAAACATGCTTTTCCTCCCTGGGGAAAAGCGGAAGGAAGTGAACCTTATGATTCAGGAATCGGTAGCCCGGGAGGTGCTGGCCCAGGCCACGGCCACCGGCGGCGACTTTGCGGAAATTTTCCTGGAGGATCGGGTGAACCACAGCCTGCGCCTGCGCAGCGGCAAGATTGACGCCGTGTCCACCGGCCGCCTCCACGGCGCGGGGGTGCGCGTGTTCGATGGCACCCGGGCCATTTATGTCCACACCAACGATACCAGCCGGGAAGGCCTGCTCCGCACGGCGGAAACCGCCGCCGCGGCCATTCGCAGCGACCGCGCCCCGGCGGTGATCGCCGACCTTGCCCTGCGCAGCGTGGCCCGGCCGGATACCATCCGCCTGTGGCCCGGGGACGTGAAGGCCGCCCGCAAGGCGGAGAAGCTCCGGGAAGCGGACGCCGCCGCCCGGCAGGTGTCCCCGGAGATCGTGCAGGTCATGGCCTCCTACAACGACAGCGTGCAGAACGTATGGATCTACAACACCGAGGGCGTGGCCGTGACGGATACCCGGGTATACAGCCGCCTGGGCGTGCAGGCCATCGCCTCCAACGGCACGGAGAACCAGACCGGCTTTGAAGGCCCCGGCGCTTCCATGGGCTTTGAGCTGTTCGATGAGCGGGTGGACCCCGCGCGTTCGGCCCGGGAAGCAGCGCAGATTGCCCACACCATGCTCCACGCCCCCCTGTGCCCCGCCGGGTACATGCCCGTGGTGATCGACAACGGCTTTGGTGGCGTGCTGTTCCACGAGGCCTGCGGCCACAGCCTGGAAGCCACGCGGGTGGCCTACGGCATCAGCGAATTTTCCGGAAAACTGGGCCAGCAGATTGCCGCGCCCTGCGTCACCGCCCTGGACGACGGCACCCTGGAAAACGAGTGGGGTTCCCTGCACGTGGACGACGAAGGTACCCCCACCACCCGCCTGGTGCTTATTGAAAACGGCATCCTGAAAAACTACATGATCGACAAGCTGGGCGGACGGCGCATGAACATGGCGCCCACGGGCAGCGGACGCCGGGAGAGCTACGCCTGGGCGCCCACCAGCCGCATGCGCAACACCTACATCGCCGCGGGTCAGGACGACGAAAACGAGATGATCGCCACCATGGGCGACGGGCTGTACGCCCGGCGCATGGGCGGTGGCTCGGTGAATCCCACCACGGGCGAGTTCAACTTCGCGGTGCTGGAAGGCTACTGGGTCAAGGACGGCAAGATTGCGCATCCGGTGCGGGGCGCGTCCCTGATCGGCCGGGGCAGCGAGGTGCTCATGAAGATTGACCGGGTAGGCAAGAACATGACCATGGGCCAGGGCATGTGCGGCAGCATTTCGGGCAGCATTCCCACCAACGTGGGCCAGCCCATGATCCGCATCAGCGCCCTGACCGTGGGCGGAAGCAAGGAGGGCTGAGCCATGGAAATGCAGCAATTCATTGAGAAGCTCCTGGCTGCGGCCAAGGAGCAGGGCATCGACCCCGCCGAGGCATACGTCAGCGCAGGCAGCAGTTTTTCCGCCAACGTGATGCAGGGCGCCATCAATGCGTACAACGTCAGCACCCGGCAGGGGCTGGGCTTGCGGGGCGTATATCAGGGCAAGATGGGCTATGCCTCCACCCAGGCCTTTGACGACGAGGCCATCAGCCAGCTCATTGAGGGTGTAAAGGAAGGCGCCTCCCTGCGCGAGGATGAGGACGTGGAGGAAATCTATGCCGGCGACGCAAGCTACCCCACCGTGGACAGCTGGTCCCAGGAGCTGGAACAGGTCTCCGCCGCCCAGAAGCTGGATGCCTGCCTGGGCATCGAAAAGGCCGCCGTCTCCAGCCAGCCCACCGTTACCCAATGCAGCGGCACCCGCGTGTCCACCGTTTCCGGGGAGATCCGCCTGTGCAACAGCTATGGGCTGAACCTGCACCACCGCAGCAACCTGTACTTGGCCTACACCGACGCCATCGCCCAGGAGGGCGACAGCACCGCCACCGCCATGGCCTTCCAGAGCGGGCGGGACTTCTCGGAGGTGGACCCCCAGGCCCTGGGCGCTAAAGCGGCCCGGGAAGCCGCCGAGGCCCTGCACGGCAGCCCTGTGCCCGCGGGAAGCTACCGGATCATTCTGCGCTGGGACGCCATGCAGTCCCTGCTGGAAACCTTCGCGGGTATCTTCTCCGCCGAGAATACCCAGCAGGGGTTGTCCCTGCTCAAGGGCCGGGAGGGCGAAACCATTGCCGCCCCCTGCGTGACCCTCATGGACGATCCGCTGCTTCCCGGCGGCTTCGCCTCCAGCCCCTTTGATGAGGAAGGCGTGGCCTGCCGCACCAAGGCCGTGGTGGAAGCCGGTGTGCTCAAAACGCTGCTGCACAACCGCAAGACCGCCAAGAAGCAGGGCGTAGCCTCCACGGGCAACGCCGCCCGCCCGGGACTTTCCGCGCCGGTCACGGTGGCGCCCAGCAACCTATTCTTCCAGCCCGGCGCCCTTTCCCTGGCGGAGATGGAGGCCCGGATGGGCGACGGCCTGGTCATTACCGACCTGAGCGGCCTGCATTCCGGGGCCAACACCACCAGCGGCGATTTCTCCCTGCTGAGCAAGGGCTATCTGCTGGAAGGCGGCAAGCGCGTTCGCCCCGTGGAGCAGATCACCGTAGCCGGAAACTTCTATCAGCTGCTCAAGGACATCCGCGCCCTGGGGAACGACCTGACCTTCCCCGCCAGCGGCGTAGGCGCGCCCTCGGTGGACGTGGGCACGCTGACGGTTTCGGGAAAATAAAAGACGCCGGGCGCGTTGCAAAACAACCCGAAAAAAAAGACGAGGCAAGGAACCCTAAAAGGGTATCCAGACCTCGTCTTTTTGCTTAAGATGAAAAAGCAAAACCAGTATAAGGTATTTGAGCGACACGGTCAACTGGGCCTTGCGCTGAATTCGGAAATCATCATATCACAGAGCGCGCCTGTCCGCCTGCTAAGCGCGCAGCTTGGGGAAATGGAGTACGGGAAACTGTACAAAGCGTATTCGCCCAGAGGAAGAAAAACGGCAGCGGAACCACGGGTGTTGTTCAAGGCCATGGTACATGAATATCTGTGTGGAATCTATTCCAGCCAGCAGCCGGAGGAAGCCCGTCAATATCGGATCGACTTCAGATAGCTGCCGGGGATCAAAAGGCGCCGGATCACACGGCATTTCCACGTTTCCGCACGGGCCGCTGCCGGGCGGTGGAGACGGAGCAAAGCCGGAAAGCGCTGCTGGCCGATACACCTTTGTGTGGCGTAAACCCATCCAAAAGCATCTGGCGAAGGTAAAGGCGGAAC
>CALVVZ010000069.1 GCA_944364075.1 uncultured Clostridia bacterium | reverse complement strand
CGGGGGCATCTAACGCCAAGGAGGACAGTCATGGCGAGAATTAACCGCAAGCAGCGTGCCGCGCAACTGCTGGCCACGGATCAGCCGTTCTGGTCCCAGGGGCTGGTCGTTGCAGGCATGGACGAAGTAGGGCGCGGTCCTTTGGCAGGTAACGTAGTGGTTGCCTGCGTGGTCATGCCTCAGGAACCGCTGCTGGAATGGGTGGATGACAGCAAGAAACTGTCGGAAAGCCGCCGGGAAAAGGTCTATGAGGAAATCATGGCCGTGGCGCGCTATGTGGGGATCGGACAGGTATCTCCCCGAGAGATTGATGAAATCAACATTCTGGAGGCAACCCGCAAGGCCATGCGCGAGGCGGCTGCGCAGGTGCCTGCAGATGTGTTTCTTGTGGACGCGGTGACCAACCTGGGGCTACAGGGCATGGAGGTTCCCATCATCAAGGGGGATGCGACTTCCTACGCCATTGCTGCAGCCAGTATTGTGGCCAAGGTGACACGGGACCGGCAAATGGTGGAACTGGATCGACGCTATCCCCAGTACGGCTTTGCCAGACACAAGGGATACGGTACGGCGGAGCATCTGGCGGCGCTGCGGGAATTTGGTCCCTTGCCGGAACATCGCAGGAGCTTTTTGAAAAAGCTCCTGCCCATGACATGAAGCCGTATGCGCTGGGCCGCCGGGGCGAAGCGGAAGCAGAAGCGTATTTGCAGGCCTTAGGAATGCGTACTCTGGCCCGGCGCTACCGGGGCGGGGATGGGGAACTGGACCTGGTCATGGAGGATGGGGAACGGATCGTGTTTGTGGAGGTCAAGGCATCTGCGCGGGGCGAGGCCGGAGACGGCATGTGCCGTGTGACGCCGGCCAAGCAAAAAAGAATCATTCATGCGGCGTCCGCGTTTTTGCTGGAAAGGGAATGGATGGAGCGTCCCGCGCGTTTTGATGTGGTGGAGATCACCGCGGCGGGACTGCGCCATGTGCCTTGCGCCTTTGAGGCCAGCGCATGGGATTGAACTCCGCGGCAAACACTTGGGATGGATTCCCGCCGATAACGAAGTCGAGGTGTGAACATGTACAAACGGGTGCTCCTATGCATTGCGCTTTGCTGCTGCTTGCTACTTTTTTCCGCTGCTTTGGCTGAAAATGCGGATGAAAACCTGCTTTATAACGGCAGCTTTGAAATCCTTGACGGGGACGGACTGCCGGACGGCTGGTATACCGATCAATACAATCAACAGGAAGGGTATACCAATTTTTCTGTGCTTACCGGAGACGCCCAGGAAGGGCAGCACAGCGTGCAGATCGAAAACCTGGGGGATAACGACGCACGTTTTGCCCAGCGGGTAGAGGTAGAGCCGGATAGCTTGTACTGCCTCTCTGGCTATATACGCGCCGAAAGTATTCCGGATAGCGGTCTGGGAGCCAATCTGTCGGTGGAAGGCCTGTATGTGTTCAGTGAAAGCGTATATGACACGGCGGGAACATGGCAGTACGTGGAGCTGTATGGGGAAACCGGCCCGGAGCAGAGGGAAGTAACGGTCTTTGCCCGTCTGGGCGGATACAGCGGGGAAAGCCGTGGAACGGCTGCCTTTGACAATCTTTCTTTGCGTCAGGTTAACATCGTTCCCGGCAACGGGGTGGCCAGCCTGTGGTTTGAGCTGGAAACCGAGGATATTACGGTGGACCTGACGGACGAAGATGGTGCGGAAGCTGCGCCCTTCTGGCCCTGGCTGCTGGCATTCAGCGCGTTGTATGCTGTGATAGCCTGGACGGTGTGCAGCGTATTGTTTCACCGGGAAACGCCCTCTCTGAAGCCTGCGGGGGAAAAACAACGCATGCCGGCATTCCTACTTGCTGCGCTGATTGTCGCGGCGTTGGCCCGGTTGACGGTCGCAGGCATGGTACGTGGTTATGATGTGGACGTGAACTGTTTCCGGGCATGGGGCGCGTCCATGGCCCGGCTGGGCCCCAGCGGTTTTTATGCTGCGGACCAGTTCTGCGATTATCCGCCGGCCTACTTGTATGTGCTTTGGTTGGATAACGGCGTAATCAGCTTGCTGCATGCGCTGACTCCCTCCGGATTTGCCAGCTGGTTCGGTACGCTGGGCTTGGGTTCCTACTACGATGTGCTCTCCGTAATGGTCATCAAACTGATTCCCATGGCTTGCGATCTGGCGGCGGCATATCTACTGTATCGTCTTGGCCGCCAGAAGATTGGGAACCGTTCCGCTGCTGCACTGGCAGCGCTGATAGCGTTTAACCCGGCATTCTTCCTCAACAGTGCCGCCTGGTGCCAAATGGACAGCGTGCTCTGCCTGCTGCTGATGCTGGTGGCCTGGACAGCCATGAAACGGAATTGGCGCGTGGCGTTGCCCTTGTATATGCTCTGCATTCTGGTGAAACCCCAGGCGCTGATGCTGGGTTTCCTGGGATTGTTGGCCGTGATCATAGCGTGGGTACGGTACCGGGAGGATCGGCGGACCATGCTGCAGGGCATCGGTTTTGCGGTGCTTACCGCGCTGGTGGTGGCGTTGCCTTTCTCCCTGGGGAGCGGCCTGCGCTGGGACTGGCTGATTCAGCTGTACAGCAGCACGCTATCCTCTTATTCCTACGCTACGGTCAATATGGCGAACCTGTATTACCTCTTTGACGGAAACTGGGTCGCTACCACTGCTTCTGCGGGTTGGGGACTGCCGCTGACACTGGCGTTGCTCTGCGCCGCCTGGAGTGCCCTGACCTGGGTACGCCAGCGGGGAAAGCTGCGCTGGTTCTGGATGGAGCCGGTGGCCATGGCCTGCTTTGCGGTTTACTATCTGGTGGCTGCTTTCGCGCAGCCTGCGTACACCTGGATTGGGATGCCTGCCATGGCGGTGTGCATCCTGCTGACGCTGGGCATGTATCTGCGGGGAGGAAAGCTGGAGCACCTGCCCTTAGCGGGAGGCATTCTGTTTGTTCTCCTGTGCGCCTTCGGGCTGAAAATGCATGAGCGGTATCTTCTTCCGGCGCTGTTGTTCTTTGCGCTGGCATTTCTGCAGCACCGAGACCGGCGGGTGCTGGCAATGCTGGTTTGCGCAAGCCTGACGGTTTTTGTGAATGCGGGCATTGTGCTGGATAACTCCATTCGCCTGGGCGCTTCCATGGGACATCTAAACAACGATACCCTCTGGCTTAACGATCTGATCTCCCTGGTCAATGTACTCTGCGCCTTGCTGGCCGTATGGACCGGCCAACGCGTCATGGTGGAGAACGAACCCCAGGAAGAGGACAGTGGCTTTACTCTGTGGAAACCGGCGCAGCTTTCGGCCAAACCCGGCCATGTGCTGGAAACAAGCTATGATCCCGGCTTGCACTGGAAGCGAGTGGATACCCTGCTCGTGGCTGCGGTTACGCTGGTGTATGGCGCGCTGGCGCTATGCAACCTGGGCAGTACCAAGGCGCCGCAAAATCCATGGAAGTCCACCGACGCCACTGAGCAGGTAGTGATTGACCTGGGCGCACATTACGATGATTTCCGTATGCTGTATTTCGCGCAGGTAAGTTACAGCGACTTCTCCGTGGCCGTTAGCGAGGATGGCGAACTGTGGTCCGAGGAATACTGGGCGCAGATGGATCAGGGCCAGTGCTTCCGCTGGATGTACTTGACGCCCTATACTGTAAGCGCCGATGGCACCAGAACCTATGACGGTTATGGCGCGCCGCGTTCCCTCTCCGGGCGGTATGTCCGTATTACGGCCAGACAGATCGGGCTGATCCTGGATGAAGTAATTTTCCGCTTGGAGGACCAGACTGTGCTGCCTGCACAGGTGGTGGAGCGCGTCAACGCCAACGAGGCCTCCACTCTGCTCAGCGATCCTGACAACCTACTGGACGAGCAGGACACCCTGGAGGGTGAGCCCAGCTGGTACAATAGCACCTATTTCGATGAAATTTACCATGCCCGTACGGCTTTCGAACTGCTTCATGGCACTTCGATATACGAATGGACCCATCCGCCCCTGGGGAAGGTGCTCATGTCCTGGTGCGTGGCCATCTTTGGCATGACACCCTTCGGCTGGCGCTTTGCCGGATGCATGGCGGGCATCCTGATGCTGCCGTTCATGTACCTGCTGGCCAAGCAGTTGACCAAACGCCGGGATCTGGCGTTTGCCGCCATGGCGCTGCTGGCGCTGGATTGCATGCATTTGACTCAAACGCGCATCGCAACCATTGACAGCTTCCCGGTATTGTTCATCATGATGAGCTTCCTGTTTATGCTCCGCTTCATGCAGCGCGATCTCATGGCGGGTATGAAGCCCATGTTGATCGATTTGGCCCTCAGCGGCTTCTCCATCGGTCTGGCGATTGCCAGCAAATGGATTGGCCTGTATGCTGGAGCGGGACTGGCGGTGCTCTTCCTGTGGGCATGCTGGCGGCATATCCGCTTGGCTTGCCAGGCCAAGGATGCCCTGGACGGGGACGGCAGCCTGACCCAGGATCAGCGCGACGCGCTTGCGCGGCGAGGCAAGGAAACCATGACCCGGCTGATCTGGCTGTGCCTGTGGTGTGTCGGCGTCTTCATCCTTGTGCCGGTGGCTATTTACCTGCTCAGTTACATTCCGCAAATGGCCTGCTATGGACGCCTCTCCTTACAGGAATTCCTGGAAAAGGTCGTCAAGGTGCAGCAGGATATGTACAACTATCACAGCACCCCCGGCCTGGGCATGGACCATCCCTTCTATTCGCCATGGTATGAATGGCTGTTTAACAAGCGGCCCATGTATTTTGCTTCCGACCGCTATGTACCTGCGGGATATGGCTATGCCATCTTCTGCTTTGGCAATCCCGCGGTGTGGACCGGCGGGCTGGTGGGCATACTGGTGTGCGCGCTGATTTGGCTGCGGGGGCATGTCTATCAGGTCCAGGGACTGGAAGGAACGCTACACTGGCAATCCATGGAGCGGCCAGCGTACGCCTTTGTGCTGATTGGACTCATGGCGCAGCTGCTGCCGTGGATTCTGGTACCTCGCGGAACGTACATCTATCACTATTTTGCCAGCGTGCCTTTCCTGGTGCTGGGCGCGACGCTGACCATGGGCTGGATTCAGCAAGGGCGCTGGCCGCGACTGGGACGGGCGATCTCGATAGCGTATCTGATCTTTGCACTGGTGTGTTTTATCGGCTTCTATCCGTATGCCAGCGGCGTCACCACGCCCACCTGGTGGATGGATTTCATGAAACAGTTCCTGCTCATTTACTATTGACGTTCCCATAAAAGGAGGAACAAAGGATGCTTGCGCGTACGCTGGGTTACGGATTGAACGGCGTCAACGGTTTTGAGGTGAAGGTGGAAGTCTACCTTTCCGGAGGAATGATGGCCCTGGAAGTGGTGGGACTTCCGGACGCGTCCGTAAAGGAAAGCAGGGACCGGGTTCGCGCAGCCATTCAAAATTCGGGATACACCATGCCCGTAGGACGCCTGACGGTGAACCTGGCTCCTGCGGATATGAAGAAGGAAGGGCCGGCTTTTGACCTGCCGATTGCCTTGGGCATTCTCATGGCCAGCCGGCAGCTGGATATGCAGGATCTGACCCGGGTGCTGACGCTGGGCGAACTTTCCCTGGATGGTACGCTGCATCCTGTACGCGGGGCGCTGCCCGTGGTCATTGCCGCAAAGCAGCAGGGCATAGCGGACATCATCCTGCCTCAGGAGAACGCTCCGGAAGTGGACTGCATTCAGGGGATTCGGGTGTATCCAGCCAAGAGCCTGGATGCCGTGGTGCAACACCTCAAAGGCCGGACGCCCATTCCTGCCCAGGAGCAGCGTACCTATGAAAACTTTCTGGAAACGGCCCAGGTGGCCATGGATATGAGCCAGGTCAAGGGTCAGGCAGGTGCCAGACGGGCCCTGGAAGTTGCGGCCGCCGGCGGGCACAACATGCTGATGATCGGTGTGCCCGGATCGGGAAAAACCATGCTGGCCCGATGCTTGCCGGGCATTCTGCCGCCCCTGACCTTTGAGGAGGCGCTGGAAACCACGCGCATCCATTCCATATCCGGTCGCTTGATGCCCGGCAGCGGGCTGATGGTCACGCGCCCCTTCTGTGCGCCGCACCACAGTGCGTCCGTGGCCTCTTTGATTGGCGGCGGGCCAAATGCCCGGCCAGGGGGGGTATCCATGGCGCACAATGGCGTGCTATTCCTGGATGAACTTCCAGAATTTTCCCGGCCTGCCTTGGAAGCCTTGCGCCAGCCGCTGGAGGATGGCGTGGTTTCTGTGACGCGGGTGCAGCACCAGGCGCAGTACCAGGCAAGCATTATGCTTGTGGCCAGCATGAACCCATGCCCCTGCGGCTATTATGGGAGCAAGACCAAGCAATGCCGCTGTTCGGCTCATGAGATCAGGCGCTATCTGGATCGGGTAAGCGGCCCACTGCTGGATCGGATTGATATACAGATTGAGGTGGACGCCGTTCCGGTACAGGAAATCAATCAGGCTGCGCCGGCGGAATCCTCCGCGCAGGTGCGGGCGCGGGTGACCCAGGCGCGCAAACGCCAGCAGGAACGCTACCGCAAGGACGGCATTCACTGCAATGCCCAACTGGATGCGCGCCTTTCCAAGAAATATTGCGAGCTGGATGCAGCTTCCGCGCAGATTTTGCATATGGCGGTGGAGCGCATGGGAATGAGCATGCGCGCATACGGCCGCGTACTGAAGGTCGCCCGAACGCTTGCCGATCTGCGGGGAGCGGAACGCATCGAGACGGCCGATGTAGCGGAAGCGATCCAATACCGTAGCCTGGACGGAAAATACTGGAGGTGATCCGGTTGCGCTTTACCCGAGAGGATGCCTGCCAGGCCTGGCTGTCCACCGCTGAAATCAACGATGACCAGTGGGAACGGTTGCTTGCCCGGCATGGCTCGGCGGAAACGGCCTATGCAGAGGCGCAACGTCACGGGGACGGTCCACTGGCTGCCTGCGGGCTTTCCCGGCGACAGTGTGCGGTCCTTGCCCAGGAGGCGGAGCGTGAGTCCATGCACTGGCGGCTGCTGGCGATGCAACAGGCGGGGATTTCCATGCTGTACCGGGACGACCCGCGCTTCCCAAAGGCGCTGCGCCAGCTTGCTGATCCGCCCTGGCTGCTGTTTTACAAAGGTGAGCTGAATTGCCTGATGGGCAGGCACCTGGCCATGGTGGGCACGCGCAAAAGCTCTGCCTACGCGCTGAATGCCGCCCTGCGTATTGCGCAGGACCTGAGCGAGAATGGGGTTTCCATTGTCAGCGGCATGGCGCCTGGCATCGATACGGCGGCCCATGACGGATGCATGGCGGGGCCGTCGCCCACCATTGGCTGGGCCGGTTGCGGTTTGGAGCGGCCGCGCCCACTGGGCCGGCAGGATCTCGACCGGGAGATCGTAGCGCATGGCGGATTGGTGCTTAGCGAATTTCCTCCGGGAAGCGACGGCTTGCCGTATCACTATCCCAAACGCAACCGCCTCATCAGCGGCATGAGCGACGCGGTGCTTTTCATGGAGGGCCGCGTCCGCAGCGGCGGCATGATTACCGTGGAGTGCGCCCTGGAGCAGGGAAAGGACGTTTTTGCCTTTCCGGGGCCGGTGGGGCAAGAAGGCTCCGAAGGCTCGTTGCAAATTCTCCGGGAAGGAGCGATTCTGTTCCGGGACGCGGCGGATGTGCTTTCGGATATGGGCTGGGAGCACCGAGAACCGGCCAGCCAAACCCTGAATGCAATGCCGGAGCTTGACGGGGACCGGCAAACGGTGCTATCCTTGCTGACGGTGGAGGAATTATCCTTTGATCAGCTGACCTTTCGGACAGGAATGGAACCTTCCCGGCTGAATACAGCGCTTACCTTGCTGGAGTTACAGGGCTTGATTGCGCAGAGCCCCGGGAGGATTTATCATAAGGCATAAAGGAATTGGAAAATCGGAGGAATGCTGCATGGCTGCTAGCAAACAAAAATTGATTATTGTGGAGTCGCCCGCCAAGGCGCGCACCATCGGCAAATATCTGGGAAAAGGCTATAAGGTGGAAGCCTCCCAGGGCCATGTGCGCGATCTGCCCAAGTCTCAGATTGGGGTGGACGTGGATCATGACTTTGATCTGAAATACATTACCATCCGTGGCCGGGGCGACATCCTCACCCGCATTCGCAAGGAAGCGCGAACTGCTTCGGAAATTTATCTGGCAACCGACCCGGACCGGGAAGGGGAAGCTATTTCCTGGCATTTGGGACAGGTGCTGGGGATGAATTTGCAGGAGCCTTGCCGTATCGAATTTCATGAGGTTACCAAGCGCGCCATCCAGAACGCCATCAAAAACCCGCGCCCCATTGATATGGGACGGGTGGATGCGCAGCAAGCCCGGCGCGTGCTGGACCGCCTGGTTGGCTATAAAATCAGTCCGCTATTGTGGGCCAAAGTAAAAAAAGGTTTGTCCGCCGGGCGCGTGCAGAGCGTCGCCACGCGCATGGTGGTTATGCGGGAACAGGATATTGAGGCCTTTATTCCCGAGGAGTACTGGGATGTAACGGTCAAAGCGCAGGCGCATGGCGGTCGCGGCCGCAAAACGCATTTCACCGCGAAGCTGGTATCTCTGGATGGCGCGAAAGCCAACATTACCAACGGCGCGGAAGCTCAGCAGGCGGTGGAACGTATCCAGAAGGCGCACTTTGCCGTGTATACCATCAAACGCGGAGAAAAGCGCAAGTTTCCCGCCGCTCCGTTCACCACGTCCAGCCTTCAGCAGGAAGCCAGCCGCAAGCTGGGTTTCACCACCGCAAAGACCATGCAGGTGGTTCAGCAGCTATATGAAGGCGTGGACCTGGAAGGCGAAGGGACCCAGGGTATCGTTTCCTACATCCGTACGGATTCGGTGCGCATCAGCGAGGAAGCCATGACGGCCCTGCGGGAGTACATTCCCGAACGCTTCGGGCCGGAATATCTGCCGGAAACGCCCATCGAGTACAAGGGCCGCAAGAATGCCCAGGACGCTCACGAAGCCATCCGTCCTACGGATGTGCGCCGTACCCCGGATCAGATCAAGGCCAGCCTGACCAAAGAACAGTACAACCTCTATAAGTTGATCTACAACCGTTTCCTGGCCAGCCAGATGATGCCCGCACTTTTTGAAACCATGACCATGGAAATCGCCGGAGACGGCGTTGGCCTTCGGTTCTATGGGGAGCACAAGAAGTTCTCCGGCTTCACCAGCGTCTATGAGGAAGGCACGGATGACGAGATCGTTTCCAGCGAAACGGTACTGCCGCAGATGAGCGAGGGCGACCCGGTACTGGTCAGCGACGTGGAAAGCGAACAGCATTTCACGCAGCCCCCGTCCCGCTATACGGAGGCATCCCTGGTGCGGGCGCTGGAGGAAAAGGGGATTGGACGCCCGTCGACCTACGCGCCCACGATTACCACCATCATCTCCCGCGGCTATGTGAGCCGGGAGAAAAAACGGCTGTATCCTACGGAGCTTGGGCGTATGGTCACCGCCATGATGGAGGAATTCTTTGCCCAGATCGTGGATACGGAGTTCACTGCCAAGCTGGAAGATCAGTTGGACGAAGTGGAAGAAGGGCAGTTGGGCTGGAAAGACATTCTCCGGGCTTTCTATCCGCCCTTTGAGCAGACGCTGGAAAAGGCAGAGGCGCAGATTGAAAAGGTGGAAGTCAAGGACGAACCCAGCGATGTGCCCTGCGACAAGTGCGGAGCAATGATGGTGTATAAAATGGGACGGTTCGGCCGCTTCCTGGCGTGTCCCAATTTCCCGGATTGCCGCAATACCAAGCCCATCATTACCTATATTGACGCGCCCTGCCCCAAGTGCGGAGGGCGGCTGATGGAAAAGACCAGCAAGAAGAACCGGAAGTTCTACGGCTGCGAGCACTACCCGGAGTGCGACTTTGTCAGCTGGGAAAAGCCCGTAACGGACAAATGCCCCCAGTGCGGCAGCTATATGATAGAGAAGCGCAGCCGCAAGGGCGAGGTCTGGCACCTGTGTGCCAACGAGACCTGCCGCTGCCGTGTGGAGGTTTCCAGTGAGGAGCAGGAGGAAGAATGATGGAGCAGGTGACGGTGCTGGGGGCCGGTCTGGCGGGAAGCGAAGCCGCCTGGCAATTGGCCAAGCGCGACATTCCGGTGCGGCTGGTGGAGATGAAACCGGAAAAGTCTTCGCCTGCTCATCATACCCCCTGGATGGCGGAACTGGTCTGCTCCAATTCGCTGCGCTCGGACCGGCTGACCAATGCAGTGGGGCTGCTCAAGGAAGAAATGCGGCTGATGGATTCACTGATTATGCGTGCGGCGGATCAGGCGCGGGTGCCTGCGGGAGGCGCGTTGGCCGTGGACCGTGAGCGCTTCTCCGGCTTTGTTACCCAAACGCTGGAACGGCATCCACAGGTAACGGTAGTCCACGAGGAAGCGGTGGCCATTCCCCAGGGACCGGTGATTGTGGCTACGGGTCCCTTGACCTCCGAAGCGCTGGCGGAACAGATCGCCGCCCTGCCCGGGCTGGCCACGCTGAACTTCTACGATGCCGCCGCGCCTATTGTGACCGCCGAATCCTTGAACATGGAAAAAATCTTCCGCCAGTCCCGTTACGACCGGGGGGAAGACTACCTGAACTGCCCTATGACGGAGGAAGAGTATCAACGCTTTGTGGATGCGCTGCTTACCGCGGAGACGGCGCCTGTCCATGGCTTTGAGGAAAACAAGGTGTTCGAGGGCTGTATGCCCGTGGAATCCATGGCTCGCCGGGGGCGTATGGTTCTGGCTTTCGGTCCCATGAAGCCCGTGGGGTTGAAAGACCCCAGAACGGGCAAGGAGGCTTTTGCGGTGGTGCAGCTACGGCAGGACAACGCTGCCGGAACCCTGTACAACCTGGTGGGTTTCCAAACACGCTTGAAGTTCCCGGAACAGAAGCGGGTTTTCGGCATGATTCCCGGGCTGGAGAATGCTTCCTATGCCCGCTACGGGGTCATGCACAGGAATACGTTCCTGCATTCGCCCGGTTTCCTCAACGCCCATTTTGAAATGCTTGCGCGGCCGCGTTGCTATTTTGCCGGGCAGATGACGGGCGTAGAGGGATATGTGGAAAGCGCCGCTAGCGGCCTGCTGTCTGGGATTTCTTTGGCCAGCGATCTGATGGGACACGGTACGGTGGATCTGCCCAGCTTTACGGCGCTGGGGGCCATGGGGCGTTATGTGGCGACGCCCAACCGGGATTTTCAGCCCATGAACTGCTCCTTCGGGCTCATTGATTCCTTGCCGGTGGATCGGGAGCATCAAAAGATACGCAATAAAGCCAAACGGTACGAGGCCGTATCTGCGCGTTCGCTGGCCTTTTTGCGGGATTGGATCGCCCAGCGGCAGGATTGAGACAAAATTGCGCCATGCTGCGACGTTTTGTGCTATGCTGAAACGCGAAGGGAGGAATGTCTGTGAAGCGGCTGTTTGCATCTTTGCTTTGCCTGATGCTTGCGCTATTTCCCGCTTACGGCGTGGGAGAAGAAATTCAGGATACCGATCTGCAAACCTTTCTGACGGAATTGGCCCAGGGTGAAAATCTGGATGCGCTGTATGCGCGCCTGGACGCCTCCATGCAAGCGGCGCTCTCCCCGGAGGATTTTGCTTCCCTCTGGAGTCAGCTGTCGGTTCTGGGCGGGGAATTCCTTGGCTTTGACGGAGATACGGAAACCGCTGAAACGGGAGGATACTTGGTGCTGCGCCAGCGGCTGGATATGTCCGGCATGGACCTTATGTGCATCATGAGCCTGGATGCTTCCGGTCAGGTGGCGGGGTTGCAGTTCACCCTTGCGCCCACCAAGGCTGAGGAGCCCCTCCCTTCCGCAGGCGTTATCGAGGAAGAGATCCTGGTCGGGGAAGCGCCCTGGGAGCTACCGGGTTTCCTAACCCTACCGGAGAACGCGGAGGGACCGCTTCCCGCCGTGGTGCTGGTACAGGGCTCCGGTCCCAGCGACCGGAATGAAGCCGTAGGCGCTGTGAAACCCTTCTACGATCTGGCGCAGGCGCTTGCAGCCCAGGGCATTGCCGTGGTGCGCTACGATAAGCGTACCTACGTCTACGGCGAGGAGATCGCTTCCTCCACGGCATACGCCTCCTTTACCGTGGAGGAAGAAACGATTCAGGACGCCATTGCGGCGGGAAAACGATTGGCAAAGGATTCCCGCGTGGATGCGGAGAGAATTTATCTGCTGGGCCATAGCCTGGGCGCCATGCTTGCGCCACGCATTGTTCAGGAGAGTGGGGAGCTGTTTGCAGGGATGATCCTGGCCTGCGGAAGCAACGCGACGCTGCTGGAGATCATGGCCCGGCAGAACCAGGACGTTATTGATACTCTGGCAACCGGGGAGCAGCGGGAGGCTGCACAGGTCCAGCTGGACGCCGAATGCGCCAAGGCTGCGGAACTTGTGAACATGTCCGCGGAGGAAGCGCTGGAAGGCGTGCTCTTTGGCCAGCCTGTATACTACTTCTGGGAAATGGCGCAGTATCCCCGCCCTGCGGAACTGCTCCGGGAGATGCAAAAACCGGCGCTATTGATCAATGGCGAGCGAGACTTCCAGGTCAACATTCGGGAAGGCCGAGAAGGCTGGGATGCGGCTCTGGATCTCTCCGCGCCCTGGCTCAGCTATCTGTGGGCGGATGTGAACCACTTGCTCATGCGCCCCGACGCCCCGGAGGGCGTGGCGGGAACCACCGCCGAATACATGATTCCCTGCGTCGTGGAAAAGGAGATCACCGATGCCATCGGCGCGTTTATCCTGGCAGAAAAGGAGAAGAATCCATGAGCGTTACATTTCGAGGAACCACCATTTGCGCGGTAAAGCGCGACGGTCACATCGCCATTGCGGGCGACGGACAGGTGACCATGGGGGAGCATACCATTTTCAAGGGCAACGCCCGCAAGGTGCGCCGCATCTTCGGGGGCCAGGTGGCCGTGGGCTTTGCCGGAGCGGTGGCGGACGCCTTTACCCTGTGCGAAAAATTTGAAGAAAAACTTACCCAATGCGGCGGTAATCTGGAGCGCGCGGCCGTGGCCGTGGCGCAGAGCTGGCGGGGCGACCAGGCCATGCGACAGCTGGATTCCCTGTTGATCGTTGCCAATAAGGAGACCATGCTCATTGTCAGCGGCAACGGGGAGGTCATCGACCCCGACGAAGGCATTGCGGCCATCGGCTCCGGCGGAAACTATGCGCTGGCTGCCGCCCGGGCACTGATGCAGAATACGGATCTTTCCGCCAAGGAAATCGCGGAAAAGGCGTTGCATATTGCCGCGTCCATCTGCGTGTACACTAACGACAACGTCATTGTGGAAGAAGTCTAAAGGAGGGTTAGGCCCATGGCTGAATTGACGCCCCGGGAGATTGTCCGGGAGCTGGACCGCTATATTGTTGGCCAGGACGAAGCCAAGCGCAGTGTGGCCATTGCCCTGCGCAACCGTTACCGCCGCTCCAAGGTGGAGGAGCCCATGCGGGAGGAAATCAGTCCGAAGAATATTTTAATGATCGGCCCCACGGGCGTGGGTAAAACGGAGATTGCCCGCCGCTTGGCCAGGCTGGTGAACGCTCCCTTCATCAAGGTGGAAGCGACCAAGTTCACCGAGGTGGGCTATGTGGGCCGGGACGTGGAAAGCATTGTGCGGGATCTGGTGGAGAACGCCATTCGCATGGTCAAGGAAGAGCATGAGAAGCGCGTGCAGCCCCGGGCCCGGGTGCTGGCGGGGGACCGGCTGGTGACGCTGCTGGTGCATCCGCCCAAGAAAAGCGCCAGCAATCCCCTGGACTTCCTCCTGGGCAAGCAAAAGGAACAGGAACCCAGCGCGGAAGAGCAGGAAAAGCTTTCCGGCAAGCGCGAGGAGGTCCGCCAGCAGCTGATGCGGGGCGAACTGGAGGAGCGGGAGCTGGAGATTGAGGTCACCGAGGAAGCGCCCAAGCTGGAGGTGGGCGGAAGCTCCATCAGCCTGGGAGATATGATGGGCGGCATGATGCCAAAGAAAACAAAGATTCGTCACGTAAAGGTGAAGGAAGCACGGAAGATTCTTGAGCAGGAGGAAGCAGACAAGCTGGTGGACTCCGACGCCGTGCAGGAAGAAGCCATCCGCCGGGCGGAACAGAACGGTATTGTATTCATTGATGAGATCGATAAAATTGCAAGCCGCAACGGCGGACACGGCCCGGATGTAAGCCGGGAAGGCGTACAGCGGGATATTTTGCCCATCGTGGAAGGCAGCACGGTCAATACCAAATACGGCCCGGTCAAAACGGACTACATGCTTTTTATTGCCGCTGGGGCATTCCATGTTTCCAAGGTTAGCGACCTGATCCCGGAGCTCCAGGGCCGCTTCCCGGTGCATGTGCAGCTCAAGAGCCTGACCAAGGAGGACTTTGCACGCATCCTCACCCAGCC
>CALVVZ010000068.1 GCA_944364075.1 uncultured Clostridia bacterium | reverse complement strand
CGCGGTCCAGGTCGCGCTGGATATAGATGTCCAGGAAGGTGGAGGTGCGGCCCAGGGAGGTGGCGGCGCCGTTGTTCTCCTTGATGCCGGCCAGGTAGCCCATGTACAGCCACTGCACGGCCTCCTGGGCGTTGGCGGCGGGGCGGGAGATATCCACGCCATAGCGGGCGGCCATGCTCTTCATCTGTTCCAGGGCGCGGATCTGCTCGCTGACCTCCTCCCGCAAACGGATCAGCTCGTCGGTCATGGGACCGTCCAGCCGGTCCAGGTCGGTTTTTTTCGCCTCGATGAGGTAATCCACGCCGTACAAGGGCACCCGGCGGTAGTCGCCGATGATGCGGCCGCGGCCGTAGGCGTCCGGCAACCCGGTGAGCAGCCCGGCGCTGCGTGCGGCGCGTACCCGGGCAGGATATGCGTCAAACACGCCGTCGTTGTGGGTTTTGCGATAGGCGGAAAAATGCTTCTGGATGTCGGGATTCAGGGTATAGCCATACTGCTTCAGGGAGGACAGCGCCATGCGCATGCCGCCGTAGAGATTGACGATGCGCTTGAGGGGTGCGTCCGTTTGCAGGCCCACGATCACTTCGTTTTCCCGGTCGATATAGCCGGGAGCAAAGTTGTCGATGCCGGAAATGACATTGGTTTCCACGTCGATGATGCCTTTTTGCACTTCCTCGACGATCAGCGCGCGGCATTTTTCCCAGACCTTGTCCGTGCGCGCGGTGGTCCCAGTCAGGAAACACTCGTCGCCGGTATAGGGCGTATAGTTTTTTTGAATAAAGTTGCGGACGTTGACCAGGTGCCGCCATTCGCCGCTGTGAAAGCCTTCCCAGGCAGGATTTCCGGCAAGATCCATCATTTGCATAACGCTCCTTTCATACAATCGTCCATCAGTTGCTGGCAGGCGCGCAGGCGCTCTTCGCTCAGGGCGGGTACGCCCGCGAGGCTGTAGGGTAGCCCCATGGTGCGGTACTTGTCCACGCCCAGCAGATGATAACCCAGCAGTTCCACCCGCTGCACCCGCGGCAGGGTGCGGATATAGCCTGCCAGCGCGCGCAGGTGCGCCTCACCGTCGGTGAGGCCGGGCACCACCACGTGCCGCACCCACATGGGCACGCCGGCCTGGCGCACGGCCTCCACAAAGCGCAGGGTTTCCGCCATGGGCTGTCCGGTCATTGCCTGATAGCCTTCCAGGGTGTGGTGCTTCACGTCGTACAGCACCAGGTCGGTGTAGCGCAAAATCTCCGCGTAGTTTCCGTCCCCAACGCCCGCGGTGTCCAGGCAGGTGTGGATGCCTGCCTCCCGGCACAGCCGAAGCGCTTGGGTAAGAAAAACGGGCTGTGTCAGGGGTTCGCCGCCGGAAAAGGTGACGCCCCCGCCGCTGCGCTCATAATAGGGGCGGAAGCGTTCCAGCTGCTTTACCAGGGCGGCAGGGGTCACGGCTTCGCCCCCGTCGGGCGTCCAGGTATCGGGGTTGTGGCAGTACTTGCAGCGCAGATGGCAACCCTGCAGGAATACCACGGCGCGGATGCCCGGTCCGTCCACCAGGCCCAGGCTCTCCAAGGAATGGATTCTCCCTTCGATGGCGTGTTCGCTCCTTTCCGAGGTAGGGGGCAAAAAAGCCGACGATCCGGGCTTTTTCGCCCAGACGGTCGGCTTTGCGACGATCATACTTCATGTGGTCAATCCACGATCCGTCAGTCATATGATCCGCAGCTATTCTATCAGGTCATGGCATGCATTGTCAAGAGGACAAATCCGGGGTGGGAAACGGCGTCAAATCCGGGGTGGGAAACGGCGTCACATTTTACCTGGCGCGGCATAGCATGGTAACAAAGCTTTTTCCGAGAAGGAAGGGATGGAATTTTGCCCATGCATGATCCATGCTGCCAAGGCTGCTGCCGGGGCTTCTCCTGCTGCCCCGGGGCGTGCATGCAATTTTTACGTCCCGTCAGGCTGATTGAAACCATTGGTGTTGCGGGGAAAGCGGGGCCCACCGGCCCCACGGGACCGACCGGTCCTGCGGGATTTACCGGATCACCTGGTGCGACCGGCGCCACCGGCACGACCGGCGCTACGGGGCCCACCGGACCCATGGGCCCCACTGGACCGCAGGGACTTACAGGAGCCACCGGGGCGACGGGTTCTACCGGACCGCAGGGATCAACCGGCGTAACAGGTCCAAGAGGCGCCACAGGTCCAACCGGCGCAGCGGGTCCCAAAGGCGCTACGGGACCAACCGGCGCTACGGGACCAACCGGAGCACCCGGCGGCGGAAGCATTACCGGCCCTACGGGCGCGACGGGAATGACAGGCGCGACAGGCCCAACCGGTGCAACCGGGCCTACTGGTCCCACTGGCAGGCCGGGCGTTACCGGTCCCACGGGAGCGGCTGGCGCGACCGGCTTAACCGGTGCCACGGGTCCTACCGGCGCCACCGGCTTAACCGGCGCGACAGGTTCCGTTGGTCCGGCAGGAGCCACGGGTCCCACGGGAGCTGCTGGAGCCATGGGTCCTACGGGGCCAATCGGAGCCACAGGTCCTACGGGGCCGACCGGAGCTACCGGTCCGGCGGGGCTCACGGGACTTGCGGGGGCCACGGGCCCCACCGGACCGGTTGGCGAAACAGGGGCGACCGGCCCTACCGGAACGGTTCCAGATGATACTTTTGCGTCCTTTATCAATGTCCAGTCTCCACTAAACATTGGTGATGCCATTACAATTTTTCCAGATATTACGGACACGACCGGCAATATCGTTCCGGTAAGTTTACAACGCATTTCGCTGGCCCCGGGATATTACCTGGTAGCTTACAGTATAGCATGTATCTTCCGCACGGCAAGCTATATGCAGATTACGCCCTCGTACAACGGTACGTCGCACTTGGAAACTGGCGTTTACTTCGCTACCAGCACCAACGGTTCCAGCGCGTGCGGTTCAGCCCACTTCATTATCTATGCGCCGTCGCAGACGGAGTTTTCCCTAACCTATTCCGGCGCCAGTAACGCCACCGACGGTGAAATTACGCTCACCTTCCTGAAGCTGCGCAGAAGCTAGCGGCATGAGGGACAGCTGCGGCCACAGCAGCAAAAATCTGTATGGCATGTGACATATGGTTGATAAATGGACAAAGTGAGCGGTTTTGTCGGGGTAAATACAGTATTTTCCGGTTGAATCGCTAGGGGGAACTGCTAGAATAAAAGCAAAGCTAAAGAAACGGAAGTGAAACAAATGAAGGCCCTAAGGAGGTTTGGCAGGAATCTTGCCTTTGATTTCAAGCACAACAAGGCGCTCTTGGTCATGATCCTGCCCATTGCCGTTTACCTGATTATTTTTCATTATTTGCCCATGTGCGGCATTGTCATTGCCTTTAAGCAGTACAATTTCGCACAGGGCATATTTGGCAGCCCGTGGTGCGGGTGGAACAATTTTCGCTTCTTCTTCATGTCAGGCAAGGCATGGCAGGTAACAAGGAATACGCTGCTGTACAACGCGGCGTTCATCGTTGTTCAGAATGTGTTGGAAATTGCGGCGGCCATCTTTCTTTCGGAAATCGCCGGCAGGCGCTTCAAGAAGTTTACGCAGGGCGCTATGTTCCTTCCGAACTTTATTTCATGGGTTGTGGTGGGCGCCATCGCTTATAAT
The DNA here is from genome assembly GCA_944364075.1 of uncultured Clostridia bacterium. GTDB lineage: Bacteria > Bacillota > Clostridia > Christensenellales > Aristaeellaceae > Egerieenecus. Next base: position 10,835 of record CALVVZ010000068.1, on the reverse strand, counting down.
CTGCTGAGCTATGACTTCGGCTTTGTGAACAACGTGCTCACATCGCTGGGCCAGGAGAAATGGTCCGTTTACACGGATCCGCAGTATTGGCCAGGTATTTTCATTTTTCTGAGCGCCTGGAAGCATGTGGGGTACGGCTCCATCGTATACCTGGCGGCGATCATGGGCATCAGCCAGGATATTTACGAAAGCGCCGCGCTGGACGGCGCCAACGAATGGCAGAAGATCCGTTACATCACGTTGCCGGGGCTGCAATCCACCTTCATTATTCTGCTGATCCTGGCTATCGGCAACATTTTCCGCGGAAACTTCGATATGTTCTATCAGCTGGTGGGCAACAATGGGCTGCTCTACAATGCCACCGACGTAATTGATACCTATGTGTTCCGGTCGCTGCTGAGCAGCTACGAGTTCGGCATGTCCTCCGCCATCGGCCTGTACCAGTCGGTGCTGTGCCTGGTGACGCTGGTTGCCACCAATTTGCTGATCCGTCGGATCAGCCCGGAAAACGCGCTGTACTAAGGGAGGAAAGGGAAATGACCGTGCAAAGAGTGAAGCTGCGTCCCGGTATCCGCAAAACGCGGGACCGCAAGACATTTGAAGTGCTGTCGTACACCTTTATCGTGCTGATTACAATATTGTGCCTGCTGCCGTTCTGGCTGGTGGTGATCGGTTCCTTTACCTCCGAGGCGGAGATTTACCAGCGGGGATATTCCCTGTGGCCGCAGGAATTCTCCCTGGAGGCGTACAATACGGCGTTCAAGTATCCTGACAAGGTGCTGCGCGCCTATGGGATTACCGTTTCCATTACGGTGCTGGGAACCTTTCTTTCCCTGCTGTTTACGTCCATGTGCGGCTATGCGCTGCAGCGCGAGGATTTCCGCAGCCGCGGGTTCTTTACCATGTTTGTTTTCTTCACCATGCTCTTCGGCGGCGGACTGGTTCCCTGGTATCTGCTGATTACCAATTACCTCAAGCTCAAGGATACCTACTGGATCATGATTCTTACGCAGCTGGTGAACGTCTACTTTGTCATCTTGATGAAGAACTTCATGCGCACGGTGCCCAAAGCCCTGGTGGAAGCGGCGAAGATCGACGGCGCGGGAGAGTTCTATACCTTTTTCCGCATTGTCCTTCCGCTGGCAAAGCCGGCGCTGGCCAGCATCGGCATGTTCACGGCGCTGAACTATTGGAACGAGTGGCGGACCGGTATGCTGTTCCTGCAGGATGACACGCTGTTTCCGCTGCAGTACTATCTGTACCGGCTGCTGAACAGCGTGGAGTTCCTCAAGAGCTCCACCGTGCCCATGACCTCGGAAATATCCAGCCTGTCCTTCCCCAGCGAAAGCTTGAAGCTGGCCATGACGGTGATTGCCACCGGCCCGATTATCCTGCTGTATCCCTTCCTGCAGAAGTACTTTGTAAAGGGCATAACCATCGGCGCGGTGAAGGGGTAAAAATACCAACGGCTTTCCGTGCCAGCGTTGGCACCACGCATACAGAAAGGAGACACACACATGAAGACCTGGATGAAATGGCTTGCCACCCTGATGACTCTGGTGATGCTCTGCACGACCCTTCCGCTGGCGGCGCTGGCGGAGGAACAGCCCACGGAAGTAATCTTCTATTTCCTGGGCGAAGAATTGGAGGATGACAAGGTTGTCCTGGAAGCGATCAATGAGAAGCTGAAGGAAAAGCTGAACTGCTACATGACCGTGGAATATGTTCCCTTTGGCGAGGTTAACACCACCTACCCGCTGCTGCTGGCCTCCCAGACCCGCATGGATGCGATTTTCTCCGCCTACTTCACCGGATACGGCACCCTTGCGGGGAAGAACGCCTTCATGGAAATGACGGAGGACATGCTGAAAACCTACGCGCCCATTACCTGGGAGCACACGCCCGAGGAGGTTTGGGATCAGGCGCGGGTAAACGGAAAGCTGTACATGGTTCCCCAGGAAATGATCCAGAACATTCAGGCCACGGTGGGCATCCGCGGCGACCTGCGTGAAAAGTATGGTTTGCCCGAGATCGCGGACCTGACCTCCCTAGAAAATTACATGGCGGCGGTAGCTGAGAATGAATCCGGCATTGTGCCGCTGCTCTTTGGCAGCATGTACAGCTACCTGGACGACCTGCTGCTGTTTACGCCCAACGAGTGGGCGGTGGACGGGAACTTCTCCCAGATCTGTATGGCCTATGACCTTACCGAGGAAGAGCCGGTGCCCTTCTGCTACCTGTATACCGACGAGTTCCGCGAGCGTTGCGAGATTGCTTACCGATGGAACCAGAACGGCTGGATCTCCAAGGACAGCCTCTCCAATACCAACACCAACCGGGAGAACATGGCTAACGGCAAGACGGCCGTCATGCTGGACAACGCGGGAACCGTCAACTCCGCCAATGAGGACCTGAAGAAGAACGGTACCGGCGAATTCGTGGAGATTTACGATCTTTCCGGGGACAAGAGCATGCTCCGCTATGCGGCGACCGGCGGCGGTATCTCCCTGCCCATCAACAGCCAACATCCCGAGCTGGTGCTGCAGATCATCGACTACCTGCGCAACGACAAGGAAATGAACTATCTGGTGCAGCGCGGCATCTATGGCGAGGACGCCCAGTGGTACTACGCCGGTGAAACCAACGAGGACGGTACCCTGAACGAGAACGTGATTGCCGCTGGCGCGCGCAGTCAGCTGTACGGCGGCAACTGGATCTGCTGGAGCGCGTTCCGCAACTGGGACTATCAGGTCATTGAATCCGAACAGAACAGTATTCCCGGCTATCGCGAGATCTTCTATGACATGGACTCCCGCAGCGTGAACAACATCCTTCAGTCCTTTACCTTTGACAGCAGCCAGTACCAGAGCGAGCTTGCGACTTTGCAGAATGTGAACGAGCAGTACGGCAAGCCCCTGCGCCTGGGCTTTGTGGACCCTGCCACGGGCGTAGACGAGTACATTCAAATGATGGAAGCGGCGGGACTGCAAACGATCATCGACGCTTACCTCCAGCAGGCGGCCGCCTACATTGAGGCGAACAAGTAAAAGGCACACGACCATGGGGGACCGTCTGCCATGCAGGTTGGTCCCCCGATGCTTCAAAGGAGTATAAACTATGAACGCACGTTTTGAAGGTTGGCCGCAAACCAACGACGCCAAGTGGTTCCAGCGCAAGGACGGCTTTGAGCTTCCAGAAAAATACTGGGAAGAATTCATTGCGGAGTACCGTCCCATGTGGGATTTCTGGCAGAAGGAATTCCTCGCCTTCGATCCGGCGCCACGTCCCATTTATGGGGATCAGGGCGCGCCGGGCTTCCGGGAGGACTTCCAGCAACCTCAGCCCGCCGTAGGCGTGCGGATTCATCCCGGCGAGCCTCGGGCCATGATGCTGGTATGCGCAGGCGGCGGCTTTATGTGGAAAGCCTGCTATGAAGGCACGGTGGTTGCGGAGCGCTTCTATGAGGAAGGATTTAACGTGGCTGTGCTGGATTATCGGGTCAATCCGTATTCGCAGCAGGCGGCACGCCAGGACGCGATCCGTGCGATGCGTTACCTGCGCTGCCATGCGTCGGAGCTGAATACTTTGCCGGACAAAATCGGCATGATGGGTTTCTCTGCCGGTTCCATGCTGACCGGATGGTGCGCCACGAAGTTTGACCAAGGCAATCCACAGGCGGATGATCCGGTGGAACGCTGCTCCAGCCGGCCGGATGCAGCCGTGCTTTGCTATGGCGCGGGAAGCGGCCTGCCGGTGTCGAAGGGGCTGCTGGGCTATGACCGGGAAAGGCATGCCGCCATGGCGGGGGAAGCTATTGAGCGCAATATTACGCCTTCCTGCCCGCCGTTCTTTATCTGGCAATGCGCCGGAATGGATGATCCGCGCAACGCCACGCAGCTTACCGATGTGCTTACGGCCTGCGGCGTTCCCTTTGAGCTGCATATTTTTCCCTATGGCGCGCACGGCACCGCGCTTTCCAACGAAATACACCCCTCCGAAAGCGCGAACGACGCGCATGTAGCGCATTGGGTGGAGCTGTGCTGCGAATGGCTGAGAAGGTATTATCACTTTTAACCGTAGATGCGAAAAGGGTTAGCGGCGGTTTACCTGAAAAACCGCTAAGCATTGTTGGAGGGGCTTCGGCCCCTCCGCTTTTACGTTTGCCAGAAAACCCGGCAGCGCCGCCGTTCCGGCACGGGACAGGTTTGCGCATCAGGCTATGCCAGCGCCGGGCATGACCCAGAACTTTGCGGGCCACGGTTCAACCGGCGCTGTTGCGCCGCAGGGGGAAGAGCACGCTTACATGGGTTCCCTTTCCGGCCTGTGACTCCACGGTTAAGCCGTAGCGGCGTCCGTAGAAAAGCTGGATACGTTCCTGGACGTTTTTGAGCCCGTAACCCTTTACGCCGTTCCCGTGCAATATGGAACGGCGCTTGGCTTCATCCATGCCGATGCCGTCGTCATTGATGGTGATCAGCAGCTGATCTGACCTGGCTTCCGCGGTGATCTGAATATGCCCCTTCCGATCTTCCTGCTCGAGTATGCCATGCAGAATTGCGTTTTCCACTACGGGCTGGAGTATCATATGCAACACGACGCAGTCGGAAAGCTCTTCCGGAAGCTGCAGGGTATAACGGATGCGGTGCCCGAAACGGCTGTCCTGCAGCTCCAGGTACAGCCGAAGCTGATCAAACTCCTCGCGGAGGGTGATGAAATCCAGGCCATGGTTCAGGGTGAGCTTGTAAAAGCGGGACAGCTTCTGGATGGGCTGATAGATTTCCGGCATTTTGGAATTGATCGCTTTCCAGTTGATCATGTCCAGGGCATTGTACAAAAAGTGCGGGTTAATCTGCTGGTTCAGCAGCTGCAGGCGGTTGTTCCGGCTGCTGATGGCGGCAAAGGCCAGCGTGGCGGTCAGCAGCATGACAATCACGATCTCCACCAGCATCAGGAGAAATTGCCAGGAGTAGTTCAGCAGGTTATTATGTGTGATGCTGGATTCCGGAACCAGATAAACCAGGTACATGTCGGTATCCGCAATGGCCTTCATGCAGCCGAAATAGGCGGTTGTGCCAATGGAAAGGGACTGTGCCGTTTCGAGGGAAGAAAGCGCCAGGGTACCTTGAAAAAGATCTTCGGGAAGCGAACCTTCATGGAGAATGACCTGCCCCAGACAATCCACCAGAAATCCGTCGGTCTGCTCGAGAATCATGCCCGTATGCAGAATATCGGCCATATAATTCAGGCTGATGTCCACGCTGAGCATGCCGATATGCTGCAAGTAGTCGTTGGGGTTGCGCACGGAAGAAACAAGACTGACATAAGACGGCTCATCGTCCCCGGAAAAATCGTCCGTGAGATACCAACGGTGGAGCAGCGGCTGGGACAGATATGCCTGATACCATTCCCGGTCCTGGAGAACGCTGATATAGTGCAACATCTTTTCATCGGAGATAATCAGATTTTCCGGTAAGAAAAAGCGTATGGAAGAGATTTCCTCAAAGAATTGATAAGTGTTTACCAGGGAATTCAATTTGAGAATATTTCGGTTGATCTGCTGAAAATCCTCGCTATCACTGGGCGTCAGAAGCACGTCATCCTGCAGAATCAGACTGTTGGAGACGTGCTGGGCGATGCTGGCGGAGATGTTGTATAGAAACCCCATCTGATTGCCCGCCTGAAGCGCCACATCCTGGAGAATGGATATGGTATGCTCCCGCTGTGCGCGCAGGAAGCGAATGTTCATCATGACCGATACGGTGATGAAGGGAAGAAAAGCCAGCAGCAAGTAGCGGATGAACTGTTTGGTGTTGGCGTGAAGAAGCTCGTGGAGCTTATGCAGCCAGTTTCGCAGAGCGTTCATGTGATTATCTCCTGTATTCCGTAGGCGTCTGACCGGTATACTGCCTAAAACGCTTTGTGAAATAATCCGTATCGTCAAAACCAACCTGCGCGGCGACCTGGCTGATTCTGGCCCCGGGCAGCAGGAGCAACGCTTTGGCCTTTTCCATGCGCAGCTTGTTGATATAGGTGCCGATGGTCATATCGTATTGCCTTTTGAACACGCTGCTAAGGTAGCTTTCGGAAAAATGCAGTTTTTCCGAAAGCGTAGCAATGGAGAATCCAGGCTGGCAATATCCAGCTTGAATTTCCTGCATGATGAGATAAGCGCTGCGGCCCTTTTCCAGTAAATCGCTCAAATCCGTGACCATTTTTTCCGCCTGACGGCAGCAGAAGGCTTGCAGCTCGTCCAGCAGCGAAAAGCATGCTACATCATTCCAACAGTAGGCATGCGGGTCAACAAGGCCTTTACCGCACATATATGCCCGTAGCTGGCTCAGCAGCGCCAGCGCCTCGGAACGGGCGCGGTCCGGGGAAACGCCGGATTGCGAGAGGTCGGTAAAATAACGTTCCAGCGTTCCGCACACGGATTGCATGTGAAGACCATCGGCTGAACGTTGAAGCTCCGCCAGAGCATGCTGGAAAAGGGCGGAAACGGTTGCATCCGAGCTGGGCGTGCGCGTGCCGTCATCAAAGGCGGGAACGCTATGAAAGAAGGCGTAAACCTGCCGTTCCATGGCCTGCTGGAAAACCTGTGGCAGCACTTCCAAACTTGTGCAAGCGCCGCCGGTGATGAACGTGCCGGGCGTATGGCACTGGTCCAGCAGCACTTTACCCAGACGCTGCAACTGCCCGGAGCGGGCCTTGGGCCAGGCGACCAACGCCAGTATGTTGGGACTGTCCAGCGCTATAACCGTTTGCACGCCGGAGGGCAGCAACGGCTGTACGTCTCGGGTCAGCTTGCCGCATTGCTCCAGCGTGGCCGTCGCGCAGCGAACGACGCATAGGGTGTAGCAGTTAAACCCTACCAGCCGCTTACGGAAGGCATCGGCAGCCGGCGCGTTGCCGCCACGCAACAGGCTGCCTAAGCCGTATGCACGCAGCTCCTCTTCGGACAGGCGCGGACCGCGAGCGGCGCGGATACGTTCAACCGCATGGCGTATTTCTGCGTACAATTCCTCCAGGATGATCGGCTTTTCCACAAAGCTTACCGCGTGCAGCTTCAGCGCCTTTTTATAGTATGACAGCTCCGAATAAGCGCTCATGAAAATAATCTGCGGCTGTATGCCCATTTCCTGCAACGCCGACGCCATATCCAGGCCGTCCATATGCGGCATGCGTACGTCGCTGATGATAATATCCGGCTTAAGATGTTCGGCAATCGCCAACCCTTCACGCCCCGTGTGTGCCTGATGGATATTGCCGATGCCAAATTCATCCCAGGGGATGTTGCTCTCTATGCCGTCGCATACATAAGCTTCATCATCTACGATCAAGACGGACAGCACGGGCATCCCTCCTATAGCTTCAATCCATTTACCGCTTATTATATCATACTATTTTCGGAGGAACAAACGCAAGATAAGCTTACTTCACAGCCGGAGAAAGGAACTGGCGCGGGAATGTGCGCAAACGCCACAGAAAAACGGGGAAAACGATCCATCATTACCGTAGCGACTTGTGCTATCTGCCAACAGAAAAACTCTTCGCCTTGACCGGAAAGGCGAGGAGGCAAACCAGGCCCGGAAAACAGGCACGCTTTCCGGGCCTCAAACAGCTGAAAAAAGGCACGCTTTTGCATATAGACGCAGAAAAAAAGAAACTTCAAGTTCCCGAACTTGCAAGATTTTCATAGCGTATGGGGCCGAAGGTTTCCAAAAGGCGATCGGAAAGCCCTTTGGTCGCGCCCGCAGGCGCGAAACCTTCTGTGTTTGCAAGCATGCAATGCGCAACTTGCAAAGATAATGAGACTGCATACTTTGTCAACGGTCTGAGGCCCGGAGAGCGGGCACGCTTTCCGGGCCTCAGACTGCTGAAAAAGGCACGCTTTTGCATATAGACGCAGAAAAAAAGAAACTTCAAGTTCCCAAACTGGCAAGATTTTCATAGCGTATGGGGCTGAAGGTTTCCAAAGGGCGATCGGAAAGCCCTTTGGTCGCGCCCGCAGGCGCGAAACTTTCGGCGAATGCAAGAATGTAGTACGCAACTTGCAGAAACAACAAAGAAAAATACTTTGTCAACGATCTGAGACCCGGAAAGCAGGTATGCTTTCCGGGTCTGGCTGAATTATGAAGAGGCGTGCCAAACGCCCGATGGAAAGCTTAAGGGTTTTCTTTGCCTTTATCGCAGGCGAAGAAGATTTCTTCCAGGCTGTCGGCCATGCCCGGGGTATGGCACAGGGCGCGCAAGGTGCCCATGCAGGAAACGCTCCGCCCTTGTTTTTCTACCAGACGCCAAGCCATCTCTTTTTCATTGTTGTCGCTTTGCATGCGGTGCAACCGTTCATGGACGCGAGACAGCCAGTTATCCTGCGCGAGCGCAGGCTGCTCCAGCCGGACAGACCACCCTGCCCGTACCGCTGCGGTCAGAGTGAAAACAAGGGTATTGTGTTCCGCATCGTAGGTGGCAGGGATGTTCTGCCCATCGCGGGAAACTGCGGTGGGGGCAAATCCAACGCATTCCACCCGCCATACGCGGTCTTCAGGCAACAAGGAAAGATCGCCTTCGCTGCAAACGCCGAGCACGCCATGCTGCCAATCCAGGGTGATTTTGGTGCGAACGCTGGAACTATCCAGGCTTACGCCGTCGTCCTCGTAAAGCTCATACGCGCCGTCTGCTCCGGCGAAAATCCGCAGCGTAAGATGGGCGGGAAGCGCATCCGCACGCAGATCATCCGCCAGGGGAACGATGCCGCCCGCAGGAGCGAATACGGGGTAGGCATCCAGGGGACGCCACAGCCGCAGAATGCGGTCGCCGGTATAGGGCTGTCCGGTTGCAAAATCGAACCACAATCCTTCGGGCAGCCAGGCAGTAGTTTCCGCAAGCATCAGGGTGCGGTCCATGGGCCGGGTAATGGGACAAACCAGCAGCTCGCTGCCAAAAAGGTACTGATTCGGATACCTGTATGCCTCGGAACAATGGGGATAACGGTAGTACAGGGGACGCACCAGCGCCTCGCCCAGGCGGTGCGTCCGTTCGGAGGCGGTGTACAGGTAAGGAATCAACCGGTGGCGCAGCCGGAGCAGACGGGTCATAATGGCTTCCGCTTCCGGGCCGTAGGACCAGGGTTCCTTGCTCATAAAGTCATTTTTCGTGGAGTGCAGGCGCAGGATGGGGGAGAAAACGCCCAGCTGCAGCCAGCGTACCGACAGCTCGTCGCTGCGAATGCCCTGCATGTGTCCGCCGATGTCGTGGCTCCACCAGGGATAGCCGATGTTGGTGGCCATGGCGGTAAAATGGGGCTGGAAATCCAGGGATTCCCAGGTGACAACGGTATCGCCGGAAAATCCCACCGGGCAGCGCTGACTGCCGGGTCCGGCATAGCGGGAAAGGATCAGGCTGCGCTCACCCTTTCTGCCGCTGTCCCGGTAGTGGCGCTCGTTGAGCACCCAGAGAGGGTCCAGACCGGGAATGGCGCAAGTGGTGCCCTGCTGCCAGTCGATCCACCAGAAGTCTACGCCCTGTTCCTCCAGCGGGTGATGCAGGCAGGTGAAGTAAGCCTGCATGAAGCGCTCGTCCGTGGCGTCGAAGTCTATGGCCAGCTTTTGCTGCGGATCACGGTCCATGGCCTGACACATGCTGTTATACGCTTCTTCGTGAGGTTGTACGCCGTCGGCAGGGTGAAGGTTCAGGGTGATCTTCATACCGCGCCGGTGCAGATCACGCATGAAGCGGGCAGGATCGGGGAATAATTCCTTGTTCCAGGTATAGCCTGTCCAGCCGCTGCCGTAAGGCACATGGGTCAGGTGCCAGTCCATATCGATGACTGCTACGGAGAGCGGGATGTCCGCTTCTTCAAAGAGATCCATCAGCTTCAGGTAGCTTTCCTCGGTGTACTCGTGATAGCGGCTCCACCAGTTGCCCAGGGCATAACGGGGCAGCATGGGCGTTTGCCCGGAGAGACGGTAGAAGTCCCGCAGGCATGCGGCATAGTCCCGCCCATAGCCAAAAAAGTACAGATCCTGCTCCTGACATGCACGGGGAAGGAATTGACTATCCTCCGTAAGAATGACGGATTCGCTGTCATCCAGTACAGAAAAGCCTTCCCGGGACACCAGTCCCGGCCCGACCGGAATGGCGCCGTCCGCCTGATCTAGGGTTCGGGCGGTTCCACCCAGGGTATGCAAGGGATCGCCGTAATGCCAGATGCTGTTGAAAACACTCAGATTTCCCTTGACCGAAATGCTCAGCCCGCTTCGGCTGAAGGGGCCTTCATTGTAAACGATGTGAAGATATTCGGTATCAAGCTCCAGTCCCTGAGCGGTGCGGTTCTGCTGCACATCCACCGGCGGGAAATCTCTGCATCGGGCGCAGGTGGTGGGCCTGTCTTCAAAACGACCTTCGGGTTGATATTCCAGTCGCACCAGCCGGGAGGTCAGAAAAGTCAGACGGTAGACCGGGCTTTGCAAGGTGGTGCTCATTGGTAAAAACTCCTTTCATGGACTTTGACGTGCCCGCAGACGGGGGAGAGCGCGGATACGGCTGTCAGAACGTTGACAAGTAGATCATGATAAATAATATGACAGCGGTGCGGTCGCGTCCTGCTGATTTTTGCTTTCGGTCAATGTTTTTTTGTGCGCTGAAGGATGATGTGCGCTGTAAAAAGCGCGATTCGTTCGCACGTCATCGGAACTGCGCGGCAGCATTTGCGTTTTTGCGCCGGCAGGCTTTTGCCTTTTGCTGAGCTATGATATAATATTCAGCGTGTCGAAAAAGTGGTTTTTACCACTTTTTCGAGAAGGCACCTTCGGCCAACCAGAGGTCGTCCGAAGGTG
>CALVVZ010000067.1 GCA_944364075.1 uncultured Clostridia bacterium | reverse complement strand
GCATGGAGGAAGGGCCGCTGCTGGCGCTGCACCTTTCCGGCGGAACCACAGAGCTGCTGGCCTATGACGGAGAAAAAATCAAGCTTCTGGGCGGTAGCCTGGACTTGCATGCCGGGCAGGTGGTGGACCGAACGGGGGTGGCGCTGGGGTTGCCCTTTCCGGCGGGACCGCATCTGGAGGAACTGGCGCGCCGGGGCGCGTCCCAGGCGCGGCTTCCGGTAAGCATGGAGCGGCAGGGCCTGTGCTGTCATTTGTCCGGCGCGGAGACGCAGCTTCAACGGTGGATTGCGTCCGGGGAACTTTCAAGAGAGGACATCGCCCGGGAGGTATATGACCTGCTGGCGCGTACGGTAGCCCGCATGCTTGTGGCGGGAAGCCGCGAGACGGGCCTGCGTCAGGCGCTGCTGGCGGGAGGCGTGGCCTCTTCGGCGCTTTTCCGGGAGTTGGTGACCGTTCGAGCGGCCAAAATGGACTGTTCCATCCGCCTGCACTTCGGCAGACCGGAGTACAGCGGGGATAACGCCGTGGGCGCGGCGCGCATTGGCGCAAAGCTCCTGCGGGCGCGGCAGAAAGCATCCGCGGCGGAAACGTCCGCGCAAGTAGAAGGAGGATGATTTGCCATGGCAGCACAGCTGCTGGACGGAAAGACCATGTCCAACGAACTGCGCGAGAAGCTCGCGCTTCGGGTGACTGCCCTCAAGGAGCGCGGCGTTACGCCTGGTTTGGCGGTAATTCTGGTGGGGGAGGACCCTGCCAGCCAGATTTATGTGAAAAACAAGGGCCTGGGCTGTGCGCAGGTGGGTATCCATTCGGAAACGATTCGCCTGCCGCAGACCGCTACCCAGCAGGAGCTGGAAGCGCAGATTGACCGGCTTAACGCGGACGCAGCCATTCATGGCATTCTGGTGCAATTGCCCCTGCCCGCGGGGTTGGACGAGACGGCGGCGCTTGCGCGCATCGCGCCGGAAAAGGATGTGGACGGATTCCACATTCTTAACGCAGGCAAGCTGTTCACCGGGCAGGAGGGCGTGGTGGCCTGCACGCCCAAGGGCGCCATGGAAATGATCCGCCGCACGGGAATTTCTCTGGCTGGCAAGGAAGCCGTGGTAATCGGTCGTAGCAATATCGTGGGCAAACCCATGGCGATGCTGCTCCTGCAGCAGCATGCCACGGTGACTTTGTGCCATTCCAGAACGCAGAACCTGGCGGAGCATACCCGCCGGGCGGATATTCTGGTGGCCGCGGTGGGCAAGCCCCGCTTTATTACCGCGGACATGGTAAAGCCCGGCGCAGTGGTCATCGACGTGGGGATTAACCGGGTGGATGGCAAAGTGGTAGGGGACGTGGACTTTGACGCTGTGAAGGAGGTCGCGTCCTGGATCACCCCGGTGCCCGGGGGCGTGGGCCGCATGACCATCACCATGCTATTGGAAAACACCATCGAGGCTGCCGAAAGAATGGTGAAGTGATGGAGCAGGAATGGGTTCTTACCGTCAGCGACTTGAACGAATATGTGCGCCGCTCCCTGGCGGCCGATCCGATGCTGCAGAGCTTGCGCTTGCGGGGGGAAATCAGCAATTTCAAGCGGCATACGTCCGGACACTGGTACTTTACGCTCAAGGATGAGCAAAGCAGAATCAACTGTGTCATGTTCCGTCAGCACAATATGGGGGTTTCCTTGCACCCGGCGGACGGCATGGCGGTGATCGTATCCGGCAGCGTGAGCCTGTATGTGCAGGGGGGCGCGTACCAGCTGTACGTCCAGGCCATGCGCCCGGACGGCATGGGCTCCCTTTACGCGCGATTTGAAGCACTGAAGGCACGCCTGGCGCGGGAGGGGCTTTTCGACGCTGGCAAGAAACGTCCGCTGCCCCTGGTTCCGCGGGGAATCGCCATTGTTACCTCCTCTACGGGCGCGGTGCTGCACGATATACGCACGGTTTCCGCCAGAAGAAATCCCGCTATCCCGCTGACGCTGGTGCCGGTTCGGGTACAGGGCGAGGGCGCTGCGGAGGAAATCGCCGCGGCGATTCGCCGGGCTGGGCGTTTGCCTGGCGTGGATGTGATCATCACCGGCCGGGGCGGCGGCTCCCTGGAGGATTTATGGGCCTTCAATGAGGAATGCGTGGTGCGCGCCATTGCGGAGAGCCCTTTGCCGGTCATCTCCGCGGTGGGGCACGAGACGGACGTGACATTATCGGATTTTGCGGCGGATGCCCGCGCGGCTACGCCGTCCATGGCCGCGGAGCTGGCGGTGCAGGACCGGACGGAGCTTCGCGCACGGCTGGAAGCGCTTCGTGGCCGGTTGGAACAGCAGCTTTTGCAGCAGGTGCTTTTGCGTGAACAGATGCTGAGCCGTCTACAGGCGCGGCTGGCGGCATGCCATCCCGTGCAGCGTTTGGCAACGCAGGCGCACAGGCTGGCAGTTGCCCGGGCCGGAATCCATACGGCCATGCTGCGGCGCCTGGACGAGGCGTGCGCGGACGTGGCGCGGCAGAAAGCCAAGCTGGAGGCGCTGGGGCCTTTGGCGGTGCTGGGGCGCGGTTATGCGCTGGTCATGCACGGCCGGACGCCGGTAACTTCCGCCCGGATAGCGGAGCAGGCGCAGACGCTTACGCTGCGCTTTCAGGATGGCGCGGTGGGTGTGCGCGTAGAAAAGGAGAAAAAACATGGCGGCAAAGAAGAAGGCGACCTTTGAAGAACAGCTGGCGCAGGTGGAAACGGTCCTGGAGCGTATGGAAGCGGGAGGACAGCCTATTGAGGAAGCGCTGAAGGACTATGAAGCAGGCCTGAAGCTGATTGCCGGCATGGAGAAGGAACTGGCTGGTATGAAGCAGCGCATGACCGTACTGGGAGGCGAAAACCTTCCCGAGGAGGAAGCATGACCTACGAAGCTCTGGAACGGCTGGTCAATGAACGCCTGCCGGATTGTCTGAACAGTCTGGGGGAGATCCCGGCCACCCTGCGGGAAGCGATGCTGTATTCCCTGGAGGCGGGGGGCAAGCGGCTGCGGCCGGTACTGCTATTGGCGGCATACGGGCTTTTGCAGGAGGATGTGACGCCAGCGCTGCCCTATGCCTGTGCCCTGGAGATGATCCATACCTACAGCTTGATTCATGATGACCTTCCCGCCATGGATAACGACACCCTGCGCCGTGGAAAGCCTACCAATCATGTTCGCTTTGGGGAGGCAGTGGCGATTCTGGCAGGGGATGGGCTATTGAATGCCGCTTTCGAACTCATGCTGCGGGAGGCGGCGGCATCTGAAAGCCTGGCAGGACTCCGGGCGGCGGAGATGATTGCACGCCGGGCCGGGGTGACCGGCATGATTGCCGGCCAAACCCTGGATGTGACCCTGGAGGGGACGCAGCCGTCCCTGGACAAGGTAGGATATATTCATGCGCACAAGACGGCTGATCTGCTGACTGCGCCCATGGAGGCCGGACTGATACTTGCCGGGGCCAGTGAAGATCAGCTGGTGGCGGGCAGGACATACGGCTATCACCTGGGCATCGCGTTCCAGATGGTGGATGACCTGCTGGATCTGGAAGGCGATCCTGCGCGGATGGGGAAGCATACCGGCATGGACGCGGCGCAGGGGAAGCTTACCTGGCCCGCCTGTGTGGGGAGCGCACGCACCAGGGAGGACGCAGCGGCGCATATCCGGCAGGCCGTGGAAGCCATGGAGGTTTTCGGAGAGCGGGGGATATTTCTGAAAGCCCTTGCGCAAAGCACCCTGACAAGGGTACAATAAAGCACGAGATACGCGCGTTGGAGGAGGGAAAGGATTGCACAAACTGTCGGAACTGCTGCAAAATGAAGTACTCATCTGTTCCCTGGTATCCTGGTTCATTGCGCAGGTGCTGAAAATTCCTACCTACCTGCTGTTGGAAAAGCAGCTGAACTGGCGCCGCTTTTTCGGCTCGGGGGGGATGCCTTCCTCGCACACGTCCTTTGTAGTGGCCTTGGCGTTGATGACTGGATTTTCCTCCGGATTCCAATCCGTGGCCTTTGCCATTGCCTTCACGCTGGCGGTCATTGTGATGTATGACGCTATGGGCGTGCGGCGGGAGACGGGGACTCAGGCGCAGGTAATCAACGAAATTCTGCGCAATGTATTCGTCAACGGAAAGCCCATTTCCGACGATGACCTCAAGGAATTGATCGGCCACACGCCCCTGGAAGTGCTGGGCGGCGTCATCATTGGCATAGCCACAACGGCTGTTTTCCTCATTTGGTAATATACCGACGAGAATGGAGGGTGTAACCTATGGATCGTTTTCTGGAAGAGATCGTGGTCAAAAAGAACCGCACGGTGAATGAAATTCTGTTTGCGCTGTCCATGGTTGTGATGATTCTTACGGCGCTGTACGCGGTAATGATGTTGCAAATGCTTTTCTATGCCTTTTCCGTGGCTGCGCTGATCGTTGTGCTGGTAAACGCCGGGATTGCGGTGGCGCTGTTTCTGTTCCGTGACCGGCTTCGCACGGAGTATGAGTATACCTTTACCAATGGCGACCTGGACTTTGCCATGGTTTTCAATAATCAGAAGCGCAAGAGCCTGGGCAGCCTGAAGGTGCGCAATGTGGAAGCCTTTGGCCCGGTGAGCGGCAAAGCCTTCCAGCGCTATATCACCATGCCTGATGTAAAGAAGAACAACTGGTTCCTCAACCGGGGAAGCGAGCTGTATTTCTTCTATTTTCAGAAGGAAAGCAACAAGCGGGTCATCATTCTGGAACCCAGCGAGGAAATGGTGAGCTATATCAAGCAATATCTGCCTCACGGAGCGTATCAGGAGTAAAGCCATGCAGGTTTATTTGGACAACAGCGCGACCACCCAGCCTTTTCCACGGGTGGTCGCTGTTATGCGTGAAGCCATGGAAACCGGCTGGCACAACCCGTCCGCCCTGTATAAGCCGGCCATGGAAGCGGAAAAGCGCGTGGAAGCCGCCCGGACAGACTGCCTGAAAGCGGTCAATGCACAGGGGCAGCGGATGCATTTTACCTCCGGAGGCACGGAGGCGGATAATCTGGCCATCATCGGCCATTTGCGTACCGTCAAGCAACCCGGACGGGTGCTGATCCTGTCCGTGGAACATCCGGCAGTGCTGGCCTGCGAGGACGAAATCCGCCGCCTGGGGCATCAGGTGGAAAAGATCCCCGTGACGCCCCAGGGCGTTGCGGACCTGACCTGGTTGGAAGGCGCGCTGGATGAGCGCGTGCGGATGATCTGCTGTATGCAGGTCAACAATGAATCCGGCGCGATCCAGCCCTTGGCAGAGATTGCGCGCCTGCGGGATGCGCGCTGCCCCGCCGCAGCCATTCATGTGGACGGCGTGCAGGGGTTTTTGCGGATTCCCCTGGATTTCAAGGCCCTGCGCATTCAGTCCTATGCCTTCAGCGGCCATAAGATTCATGGGCCCAAGGGTGTGGGGGGGCTGATTTTTCAGCGGGATTTCCGCGTAAGTCCGCTGCTGTTTGGCGGCGGCCAGGAGGATGGCCTTCGGTCCGGCACGGAAAACACGCCGGGCATCCTGGGGCTGGGGGAAGCCGTGCGCGCCTATCCCCGGGAAGCGCCTGAGGAAATGATGGCGAACAAGCGCCTGCTTTGGTCGCTGATCCGTCAACGCATTCCTGGCGCGTGCTTGAACGGCCCGGAAATGGACGATGCAGCCTGTGCGCCGCATATTCTGAACGTGTCCCTCCCGCCGGTAAGAAGCCAAACCATGCTTTTCGCGCTGGAAGGAGACGGCATCTATGTGTCCAGCGGTTCGGCCTGCGCCAGCCGAAAGCAGAAGCTTTCCGGCGTGCTCATGGCCATGGGACTGCCTGCAGAGCGTATCGACAGCGCGCTGCGCTTCAGCCTGTGCCCGGGACTAACGGAAGAGGAAATGACCTATACAGCGGACCGCCTTGCGGCGCACTGGGCGCTGCTGAGCCGGTTCGTCCGACGGTAAGAAAGGAATGGAAAGCATGCGGGAACTGCTGCTGGTGCGCTTC
This sequence comes from uncultured Clostridia bacterium, assembly GCA_944364075.1. Taxonomy (GTDB): domain Bacteria; phylum Bacillota; class Clostridia; order Christensenellales; family Aristaeellaceae; genus Egerieenecus. Next base: position 8,583 of record CALVVZ010000067.1, on the reverse strand, counting down.
GGCGAGATATTTTTGAAAGGGCTGAACCGCCCGTATTTTATGAAGGAGCTGGTCAAGAAGGTTCGTTACGCGGTTCAGGCGGTGAACGGACAGGTTTGGCTCCATGACAGCCGGGTCTTTGTCAGCGATTACACGGACCAGGAGGAATGCATCCGCCGGGTAACCAAGGTGTTCGGTGTTCACAGCGTGTGCCCTGCCGTGGAAATGGAAAAGGAAGACTTTTCTGCCATCTGCGCCCAGGCAAGCGCTATGATGGCCGGTTTGACGGGCACCTTCAAGGTCTATGCCCGGCGCAGCGACAAGCACTACCCCATGGATAGCGGAGAGATCAACCGGGAGCTGGGCGGCTACATTCTCCAGCGGCATCCGCAGCTTCGGGTGGACGTGCATGCGCCGGACCATAAGCTGAACGTGGAAATCCGGGACAAGGCATACCTGTATGTGCGGGTGGTGCCCGCTGTGGGCGGTATGCCCGTGGGAACCAACGGACGGGCTACGCTGCTGCTTTCCGGCGGTATTGACAGCCCTGTGGCGGGCTGGATGATCGCCAAACGCGGCGTGAAGATCAACGCCGTGCATTTCCACAGCTATCCCTATACCAGCGACCGGGCCAAGGAAAAGGTACTGGACTTGGCGCGTATTCTCTCGGAGAGCTGCTGCGGCATTCGGGTGCATATTGTTCCCTTTACCCGCATTCAAATGGAAATTCATGAAAAATGCCCAGAGGAATATACCACGCTGATTATGCGCCGGTGCATGATGCGCATTGCGGAGCGCATTGCCCGCAGGACCGAGAGCATGGCGCTGATTACCGGGGAAAGCATCGGCCAGGTGGCCAGTCAGACCATGGAGGCGCTGAATGTGACGGATAGCGTGGTTTCCATGCCGGTGTTCCGTCCCCTGATTGGCTCGGACAAGGAAGAAATCATCGAGGTAGCTCGTAGAATCGGCACCTTTGAAACGTCCTCGCTGCCCTATGAGGATTGCTGTACCGTCTTTACGCCACGGCATCCTGCCACGCATCCCAAGATGGAGAAAATCGACCTGGGAGAAAGCCGGATGGATCTGGAAGCCCTGCTGACGGAAGCCGTGGAAAATACGGAGGTTGTTTCCGTCTAAAGCAAATGCAGCACCATAAGCAGGCATGCGCCCGGCAAGCCCAGCGCGCCTGCGGTGTACATGGAGAGCAGATTGACGCCCAGGCGTTGGGCGGAAAACGCGCCGTTCCAGCACAAGAGCAGCGCAAGTCCCAGCAGCAGCCTTTCCAGCGTCCGGCCTGCCGCGGTGTCCGGCCGGTAAAACCTGCTGAGCGTATAGAGAGCGGTCCCTACCGCGGCCAGCAGAAGAATCAGGCGCAGATTGATCTGTAGCATGTTGTTCCCTCCCTGGAGTATCCTATGCGCTGGTACAAATCCATACACCTAAAAAGCAGAAAATTCACAAACACGGCGTCGGGACTTGCGGAACCTGTTTGAATATGGTAAAATAATCGGGACGTAAACGGGCCAGTGGGGCGTTGGACGGCCCGCGGGGAGGAGGCAATCCATGCAGGAGGATTTCCTGGGGCTGATGCGGCAGCTCGGCCCGGATCTTGCTGCGGAGATGGCCCGCCGGGCGCTGGTGCTGGAACGCATTGCGGCGCTTTCCCCGGTAGGCAGGCGGCAGCTGGCTGCTCACCTTAATTTACCTGAACGGGAAATACGCTCCGTAGCCGCTTTTCTGAAAGAAGAAGGATTCATCAACATGGATGCTGCCGGCATGACGCTGACACCCAAAGCGGAAAGCGTATTGCCCAGCGCCCGGGAGTTCAGCCGGGCCATGCGAGGGTTGACTACGCTGGAGACTCAGCTTGCCGCAGCGTTGCGCATTAGCCGGGTATGCGTGGTTGCAGGCGATGCCGACCAGGACGGCCGGGTGCTTCAGGATGTGGGGCGTGTGGCGGCACAGCGGGTGCGGTTGCTGCTGCAAAGCGGCAGCACGCTGGCGGTGACCGGCGGCGCAACCATGGCGCAGGTGGCGCATTTCATGCAATCACCCACGCCCATGAACGTGATGGTGGTACCCGCCCGGGGCGGTATGGGCCGCGCCGTGGAAACGCAGGCGAATACCCTTGCCGCGGAAATTGCCCGCAAGATTGGGGGACATCATCGCCTGCTCCATTTACCTGATCACGTGGATGCGGCGGCCATGCAGGAGCTGTGCAAGCTGCCCGAAGTCAGAGAGACGCTGGAGCGATTGCAGCGGGCAGATGTGCTGCTGCACGGAATCGGCCGCGCGGACGATATGGCGCGGGACCGGCAGATGTCCATGCTCCAGCTTAGGCAGCTGATGGAACAGGGCGCGGTGGCTGAGGCGCTGGGCTACTACTTTGACGCCATGGGGAATTGCGTTTATTCCGCCTCCAGCGTGGGGGTGGATCTGACGCGGCTTTCTCCTTCCTGTCAGATGGTGGCGGTGGCGGCGGGCCGCCGGAAGGGTCAGGCGATGCTGGCGGTACTGAAACGGTATAGGCATGCTATGCTGATCACCGACGAGGGCGCCGCCCGGGAGATACTTCGCCTGATTAATATTCCCAGTTGATTGCACGGTTTTCGGGGCGTTCAGCGCCGGGACCGTTCGCAATAGAATTCACATGACGTGACAAATAAAGGAGTGTGCACCATGGCCAAGAAGACGATTGATGACATTCAGGTTGCCGGCAAGCGGGTTCTGGTTCGCTGCGATTTCAACGTCCCCATGCAGGACGGTAAGATCACCAGCGACAAGCGTATCGTGGCGGCGCTGCCCACCATCAAGAAGCTGATCGCCGACGGCGGCAAGGTGATCCTGTGCAGCCATCTGGGCAAGCCCAAGAACGGCCCGGAAGCGAAGTTCTCCCTTGCACCCGTGGCGGAGCGCCTCTCCGATTACCTGAACAAGCCCGTCGTGTTTGCCGATGATGACAATGTGGTGGGCGAGCATGCCAAGGCTGCTGTGGCTGCCATGAAGGATGGCGACGTGGTGCTGCTGCAGAACACCCGCTTCCGCAAGGAAGAAACCAAGAACGTCGAGGAATTCTCCAAGGAGCTGGCATCTCTGGCCGATTGCTACGTGGACGATGCCTTTGGTTCCTGCCACCGGGCGCACTGCTCTACCGAGGGCGTTACCAAGTTCCTTTCTCCCTGCGTGGCCGGCTATCTGATCGGCAAGGAACTGTCCATTATGGGCAAGGCGCTGGAAGATCCGGCCCGTCCCTTTGTGGCGGTGCTTGGCGGCGCGAAAGTGTCCGATAAGATCGGCGTCATTAACAACCTGCTGGAGAAAGTGGATACGCTCATCATCGGCGGCGGCATGAGCTACACCTTCCAGGTGGCTTTGGGTGGCCATGTGGGCAAGTCCCTGCTGGAGCAGGATAAGGTAGAGCTGGCCAAGGAGCTCATGGAAAAGGCCAAGGCCAAGAAGGTCAAGCTGCTCCTGCCCGTGGATAATGAGGCCGGCGACGATTTCTCCAACGACTGCATGCGCATCACCGTACACTCCAAGGAGATTCCGGAAAACTTCGAAGGCATGGATATTGGCCCCAAGACTCAGGTGATCTTTGCCAATGAAGTGGTGAACGCCGGTACCGTGGTCTGGAACGGCCCCATGGGCGTGTTTGAGTTTGACAACTTCGCAGTGGGTACCCGCGCCATTGCCAAGGCCATGGCTGAGTGCCAGGGCGTAACCATCATTGGCGGCGGCGACAGCGCGGCGGCCATCGAGCAGATGGGCTTTGCCGATAAGGTGACTCATGTATCCACCGGCGGCGGCGCTTCCCTGGAATTCCTGGAAGGCAAGACCCTGCCCGGCGTTGCTTGCCTGGACGAGAAATAAGCATACGCGCAGGGGGCCGGCTTCCCACGAAGGAGGCCGCCTCCTGTATTTTCTGGCCCCTGGGCCGATTCTACGCGACGAGAAAGAGGAATGGGAAACATGCGTAAGGCGATTATTGCCGGCAACTGGAAAATGAACAAGACCCCCGCTGAGGCTGCCGCCCTGGTGGAGGAACTGAAGCCCCTGGTCAAGGACGCTGCCTGCGACGTGGTGGTATGCGTCCCCGCGGTGGATTTTGCTGCGGTGAAGGAAGCTGCTGCGGGCAGCAATATCCATTTGGGCGCGCAGAACGTCCATTGGAAGGAATCCGGCGCTTATACCGGCGAACTGAGCGCCGATATGCTGAAGGCGGCCGGGGTTGAGTATGTCATCATTGGCCATAGCGAGCGCCGCCAGTATTTTGGCGAGACCGACGCTACCGTCAATCAGCGGGTGCTGGCGGCGGTGAAGGCGGGGCTGAAGGTGATCCTCTGCGTGGGCGAAATGAAGGCCGAGCGCGAAGCCGGCTACACCGACGCTCTGGTGGAGTACCAGACGCTGATTGCCCTCACCGGACTCACCGGTGAGCAGGTGGCCGACGTGGTGATTGCCTACGAACCCGTGTGGGCCATCGGCACCGGACTGACCGCTACGGACGAGCAGGCCAACGAGACCATCGGCGTCATCCGCAAGGCCGTTGCCCGCAAGTATGGCCAGGAGATTGGCGACAAGATCCGCATCCAGTATGGCGGCAGCATGAACCCCAAGAATGTGAAGGGCCTGATGGCTCAGCCGGAAATCGACGGCGGCCTGATTGGCGGCGCTTCCTTGAAGGCTCCCGATTTCTCCCTGGTGGTAAACTACGACAAGTAACCGCGGCTTTTGCGGTTCCGCCTGCCGGGCGTTCAGCGCTTCGGCGGGTTTTTTTCATTTTTCCGGGTCGCAGGACCCGGAGATAGATATTTTTTTCTGGATTTTTTCGCGGCTTCATGATATGGTGAGAAAGGCCGCATACCGCGGCAGCGAGACAGGCGGAGGTATTGTTCTTCGCTGGAACAAAAGCGCCCAGCTAGGGGCGGATTCGGAAAGGACGGACCGGCGTGCGGAGAGATTCTTTTGCATTCATTTATTCCCGCCATCATTTTGTCTGCGGCGCGCGGCTCTGCTTTCCTTTCCCGCCATGGCGGGCCCAACGGAAAGGAGCATGGAAATATCATGGAAACAGCAGCCCAGGAGGTGCAAAGAATTACCAGGTTTGAGGATACGCCGGAGTACCGGCATTTCGCGGCGCGCAAGCAAGCCTTGCTCTCCGATACGGACAATCCGTATTTCATCGCTCATGACTCGCCGCTTACGGACAAAAGCTTCATGGATGGGCAATGGGTGCTGAACTTTGGCAGCTACAACTATGCGGGTATGTCTGGGCGGCAGGAAGTATCCGAGGCGGCCATAGATGCCATCCGCCGCTACGGCACCTCCGCTTCCGGAAGCCGCTTACTGGCGGGGGAGAAGACACTGGACCGGGAGTTGGAGCGTGCCATTGCCCAATGGAAGCACACGGAGGACGCCCTGGTGCTGGTAGGCGGTCATTCCACCAACGTGACATTTGTGGGAAATTTTTGCCACGATGGTGATCTGATACTCTACGATGCGCTGATTCACAATTCCGTGGCGGAAGGATGCCGCCTGGCTCACGCTACGGCGCGCCCCTTCCCGCATAACGACTGGGAGGCGCTGGAGCGCATTCTGGAACGCCGTCGGGATAAGTTCGCCAAGGTGCTCATCTGTGTGGAAGGCGTTTACTCCATGGATGGCGACATCTCTCCCGTGCCGGAGTTTGTACGAATCAAAAAAAGGTACGGTTGTTTCCTGATGGTGGACGAAGCCCATTCCACCTGCGTCATTGGCGAAACGGGAGGTGGGGTGGATGAATACTTCGGCCTCGCGCCGGAGGATATTGACATTAAAATGGGCACGCTTTCCAAGGGCTTGGGGGCATGTGGGGGATACCTGGCGGGATCAGCGAGCCTTATAGAATACCTGCGATACAGCTTGCCAGGCTTCGTTTTTTCCGTGGGTATTTCCCCGGCGCTGGCGGCGGCCACACTTTGTGCCGTCCAGCTGATGCAAACAGATCCAAGCATCATGGAAAATCTTAGGCGGAATGTGGCCTGCTTTGCGCAGGAAGCACGGAAGCGGCGCCTGGACATCGGTTTGGCGGGGAAAACAGCGATCCTGCCCGTGCTGGTGGGACCGGATGCCGATGCTTGGGCTTTGTCCAATCATTTGCGGCATCGGGGAGTGTTCGTTCCTCCTGCGGTGTATCCTGCGGTACCCAAGGATCAGGCGCGCTTACGCTTCTGCGTTACTGCGGCGCATCGGCCTGAACAAATTGTTGAGGCGTTGAATAAGCTGGAGGAGACAGCTTGTGAACTTGGTATTGCGCTGCCGCGCATACCGGAATAAAAAACAACGGTCAGAAAATCAAATCAATCCGCAAAAACGCCATGGGCGGCATGTTGCCGTCCATGGCGTTTCATGATTGATTGGATTTTATTGGTGTGAAGACTTCCAGTCCTCCCGCAGGATGGCGTACACGTCTACGTCCACAAAGCGGCCTTTGTTGAACAAGCGGCCCCGCATGGTGCCTTCCCGGCGCATGCCCGCTTTCAGCATGACTCGACCGCTGGCAGGATTGTCCGTTTCGTGCTGGGCTTCCACGCGATGAAGCTTTAGCACGTCAAAGGCCATCTCCAGTACTGCGTTGAGGGCTTCGGTCATCAGGCCGTGGTTCCAGTATTCCCGGGCCAGGCTGTAGCCCACCTCTGCGCTGCGGTTTTCGGCGTTCAGCCACATAAAACCAATGGTGCCTATTACATGGCCGCTTTCCTTGAGTACAATGCCGTAGCTGCTGGGATCGCCGTTGCGGTATTGCCGCAGGATGTAGCGCAGGTATCCCCGGGTTTGACCGATGGTCTGGTGGGCGTCCCAGAGCACATGCCGCGCTACCTCAGGATCACGGGAATAGGCAAATACGTCCTGACAGTCGCTCATCTTTAGCGGGCGGAGCATAAGCCGCGGCGTCTGGAGTACCGGAAGGCGGGAAAAAATGTCCCGATAATACCAGAAGGAACCGCCGTCTTCCTCCCTGGGGCGCAGATCGCCGCGTAGACGCTGAAACAAAGAGTCACACACGGAAAATGGCCTCCCATTGACTGAACAGCGTGGGCCAATCGGGGACGATATAGCCCTCCCAGGTGATGCTGCCATAAACCACCAAGGCGACGCCCAGCAAAGCAATCAATGTTAGGAATAGGAGGAAAAGCGCAAAGGCATAGCTTTTCTTGGACGGCAAGGAAAACACCTCCTGTTAAAACCATGGGAAAATCATCTGACCGGGAAGATGAACCGGGACAAGATCGTTTCTATGATGAAACGGTCAAGCAAACAGTCGGGCAGCCATGAGCAGGCCCAGCGCCGTTTTACCATCGCGGAATGTACCGTTCATCACCTGTTCTACCGCTTGCGTAAGGGGCATGCGAACCACATCCACAAATTCGTCCGCATCCGGATGCCGGTCCCCCTGCGCAAGTCCCGTGGCAAGGTATAGATGGATGCGTTCATTGCAAAAGCCGGGGGTGGTTTCCAGACAGGTGAGCTTTTGCCAATGCTCGGCGGTCAGCCCCGTCTCTTCGGAAAGCTCCCGTTGCGCACACTGGGAAGGATCTTCTGTGGGAGAGTCCAACTTGCCGGCAGGAATCTCCAGGGTCACGCGGTCTACAGCCACCCGGTGCTGGCGCACCAGGATCACCTGCCCTTCACGGTCCAAGGCAACTACTGCCGCGGCGCCGGGATGGCAGGCCACCTCGCGCAGAGCCGTCTCGCCATTGGGCAGGCGTACCTGCCAATGCTCCAGGCGGACGATGACGCCGGGATAAACCGTTTCACGGCTGAGAACCTCTTCGCGCAGCGCTTTGTCATCCATGATGTATCTACCTCCCTAAGGAACATTGTTGCTCCATTCGACAGGGAAAGGGGAAAGTCCTGCTGCACTGGGTATTTCGACCGTTTTCACCAAGGAGTGTTCATTGACAATCCGGCACAGACAGGCTACAATGGTATCGCCCCATACGAACTCGGAGGAGGGAATCTGTTTATGAAAAAGGCAAACGGCGGGAAGCGCGTTTCGCGGGTATTGGCTTTTCTTGCGGCGTGTATCCTGTGCCTTCAGATGACATTTATTCCGGCACAAGCCTTGGAGGATTGGTCCCTGCTGTCCATTACCTTGAACTGGACGGATGCGCAGGGGAATCCTTGCTTTGCCATGGCTACACCTGTGCCCTATGGGACCGAGCAGGCATTCTGGGCGCAGGTGGATATTACCGCGCCTCTGGATCAGCTGGTGATTACCATCAGCCATCCAAATCATCCAGAGTATGTATTTGATCCGGCCAATGGCAGTACGCTGCTGAACGTGGTGGATTCCGGTACGGCGATGGATATGATGACCGCGATACCCATCACGGCTATGGCCAATGAGACGTTTGCGGACTCTTACACCTTGTATGTGTCTACGCAGATGATGCCCCAGGACCCAAGCCTGGATATTCCCGTGGATGTAACAGTGTTGTATCAGTATGAGGATGGGGAGTTCATCGACCAGGGCGTGACGACATTTTTAACAGGGGATTATGTGATCACGCCCACCAGCGAGCTGGTGAACGGCCTGGAGCTGAGCGGCGCAGGCGAGGT
>CALVVZ010000066.1 GCA_944364075.1 uncultured Clostridia bacterium | reverse complement strand
TATGCGCCTCATACCAACAGGCCCTCCACGATAATCAGCGCCACAAATCCGGCCATGGTTAGGCCGGCGTACAGGTCGGCCAGGGTGAGGCGGAGCACCCGCAGCCGGGTACGGCCTTCGCCGCCGCGGTAGCAGCGGGATTCCATGGCCATGGCCAGATCACCCGCCCGGCGGAAGGCGCTGACGAACAGCGGCACCAGCAGGGGCACCATGGCCTTGGCCCGGGCCAGCAGATTCCCGGACTCGAAGTCCGCGCCACGGGCCATCTGCGCCTTCATGATCTTGTCGGCTTCCTCCAGCAGGGTGGGAATGAAGCGCAGGGCGATGGTCATCATCATGGCCAGCTCATGGGCAGGGAAATGAACGACCTTCAGGGGGGAAAGCAGCAGCTCCAGCCCGTCGGACAGGGAGACAGGGGAGGTGGTCAGCGTCAATAGGGACGTACCGATCACCAGAAAGAGCAGCCGCAGGCAGTAATGCACCGCTTTGGAAAGTCCCTCATGGGTAATGGTAATAAAGCTCCATTGCCACAGCACGGTGCCTTCTCCGGAAAAGAACAGGTTCAGCACAAAGGTCAGCACCAGGATGAAACGCAGGGGCCGCAGGCCGCGCATGAGCATTTTGAAGGGCACGCGGGACAGGCGGGCCATCAGATACACAAAGGCCAACGCCAGGGCATACCCCCACAGGGAATGCACCAGGAAAATACCCACGATAAAAGCGACGGTGAGCAGAATCTTCACCCGGGGGTCCAGCCGGTGTACGACGCTGTCGGTGGGGTAATATTGCCCCATGGTGATGTTACCGAGCATGGGGCGCCTCCTTCCACAGCCGGAGCAAATGCTCCCGCACCTGGTCGATGGTGTACAGATCATCGGGGATGTCAATGCCGCGCTTGCGCAGCAGCGCGCAGAGCTTGGTGGCCTGGGGCACGCCCAACCCCACGGACTCCATCAATCCTATCTGGCGGAACAACTCCCGGGGAGTGCCATCGGCCACCAGACGCCCCTTGTTCATGACGATCAGGCGCGTGGCCAAGCGGGAAATATCATCCATAGAGTGGCTGACCATAATCACCGTGACGCCGCCCTGGGCGTGCAGCTGTTTCACCATGTCCAGGATGCGGTCCCGGCCCCGGGGGTCAAGCCCCGCGGTGGGCTCGTCCAGAATGAGCACCTTGCTTTCCATGGCCAGCACGCCGGCGATGGCCACCCGGCGCATCTGTCCGCCGGAAAGCTCGAAGGGGGAGCGCTGGGCATAGCGGTCGTAATCCAGGTGTACCCATTCCATGGCCCGGCGGACCCGGCGGTCCACCTCGTCGGCAGGGAGTCCCAGGTTTTTCGGGCCGAAGGCGATGTCCTTGGCCACGGTTTCCTCAAAAAGCTGATATTCAGGGTACTGGAACACCAGCCCCACCTTCTGGCGGATGCGGCGCCGGTCCACGCCCTTCTGGTTCATGTCCTCTCCGTCGATCAGCACCTGGCCCGAGGTGGGGGTCAGCAGTCCGTTCAGGTGCTGCACCAGGGTGGACTTGCCCGAACCCGTATGGCCGATAACGCCTACGAACTCCCCATCCTGGATGGTCAGGTTCACGTCCATGATGGCCGTGGCCTGGAAAGCGCTGCCTTGGCTGTAGGTGTGCGTCAAATGCCTTACTTCGATGGGCATAGCAGTTTTGCCACCTCCTCGGCCATTTCTTCCACGGTGAGCAATCCATCCGGCAGGGGCATGCCCGCCTCACGAAGCTGTGCGCCCAGGGCGGTCATGGGCGGCACGTCCAGATGCAGCTCCCGCAGGGCGTCCACCTGGCAGAAAATTTCCCGGGGGGTGCCTTCCTTGACCACCTCGCCGTCGCTGACTACCAGGATGCGGTCCGCCAGGGCGGCCTCTTCCATGTAATGGGTGATCCATACCACGGTAATGCCCTTCTCCTTGTTCAGGCGGCGGACGGTCTCCAGCACGTCCCGGCGTCCAAAGGGGTCCAGCATGGCGGTGGCTTCGTCGGCTACCAGGATTTCCGGTTCCATGGCCAGCACGCCGGCGATGGCCACCCGCTGCTTTTGCCCTCCGGAGAGCAGATGCGGCGCGGAAGCGGCAAACTCGGTCATATGCACGGCCTCCAGGGCCGCGTCGATGCGGCGGACCATTTCCTCCGTGGGTACGCCCAGGTTTTCCAGCCCGAAGGCTACATCCTCTCTGACCACGGTGGCCACCAGCTGATTATCCGGGTTCTGGAAGATCATGCCCGCATGCTGGCGCACGTCCCAGACCTTGTCCTCCTCCCGGGTGTCCAGCCCGCAGACCAGAAGCTTTCCCTCTGTGGGAATGTACAGGGCGTTGAGCAGCTTGGCGAAGGTGCTCTTCCCCGAGCCGTTATGCCCCAGCACGGCCACAAACTCGCCGGGGGCGATGGCGGCGCTGACCTTTTGAAGCGCGGGGGCTTCCGCTTCCTCATAGGTGTAGGAAACCTCCTGCGCAAGAATGCGCGGTTGTGTGTTCATGTGCATCTCCTTTACATGCTCCGGCGCGGAAACTGCCGCGCCGCGTATGATTGTAACACATTTGCGCAGTAGGATACAACTCTTTTCTCAGGAAGAATATTAAGGAAGAAACTGCTGCCGACCGGTAGCCGGAGAAAGAAAAATACGAGAAAATTGAAAAAAACCGTTGACAAAGCAGAGCCAATCGTGTAATATGTAATGCGTCGCCTGCGGGGTTGACTCGCGGGAAGAAGGCACCGGGGTGTAGCGCAGCCTGGTAGCGCACGTGCTTTGGGAGCATGGGGCCGCGAGTTCGAATCTCGCCACCCCGACCAGATCCTTCACTCCGACGGAAATGACGTGGCCCCGTGGTCAAGAGGCCTAAGACACCGCCCTTTCACGGCGGCTACCCGGGTTCGAATCCCGGCGGGGTCACCATTTTGTTGCTTTCCAGGACTTGGGCCTTTAGCTCAGTTGGTCAGAGCGGCCGGCTCATAACCGGTTGGTCCGGGGTTCAAGTCCCTGAAGGCCCACTTCCGTGGCCCGGTAGCTCAGTTGGTTAGAGCGCCAGCCTGTCACGCTGGAGGTCGAGGGTTCGAGCCCCTTCCGGGTCGCGCTTTTTCTGGCTTGTTCCCAAGCTCCGCTTATGAAAGCCTATGCTGGCGTAGCTCAATTGGCAGAGCAGCTGATTTGTAATCAGCAGGTTGCGGGTTCAAGTCCCATCGCCAGCTCCATCCTCCTTGTGAGGAATCATATTTATGGATGGGTTCCCGAGTGGCCAAAGGGAGCAGACTGTAAATCTGCCGTCACCGACTTCGGTGGTTCGAATCCACCCCCATCCACCAATCTGCGGGAATGGCGGAATTGGCAGACGCGCTAGATTCAGGTTCTAGTGAGGGTTTTCTTCATGCAGGTTCAAGTCCTGTTTCCCGCACACGAGCCGCCTTGAGCGGCTCTTTTCTCCGATTTACCCTTACCTCACGCGAGGTTTAACTTCATATATGGATGGGTTCCCGAGTGGCCAAAGGGAGCAGACTGTAAATCTGCCGTCACCGACTTCGGTGGTTCGAATCCACCCCCATCCACCAATCTGCGGGAATGGCGGAATTGGCAGACGCGCTAGATTCAGGTTCTAGTGAGGGTTTTCTTCATGCAGGTTCAAGTCCTGTTTCCCGCACACGATATAAGTCCGAACCGTTTCGTATCAACGAAGGTTCGGACTTTTTAGTTTTTGTAACAGGATTTCAATCATAGGAAGCTGTATATAAAAATAGAAGGCCTTCTCGGTGAAAGTGAAGTTTGCCGGAATTCACTTTTACAGTAAAAAGCGGAAGAAGCGTTTGAATTCTACAAAAAACTTGGCTTTCGCGTCTTGGAGGAAGCTTCCCCGGATGACAGGCGGCATGGTTCAACGCTGGCTTTGCAGGATGAAACGAATGAACTGATGATATGGATCTGGCGTTTGCGTGATGGGGAAAACAGGGCTGTTTGTAATCACTTTGTCTTTCCTGCAGATGGAAAGGTGGATGAAGTGCATGAAAAGATGGTTGCCGCGGGGACTGAATGCAAGCCGCCTTTTACAGCAGGGTGGGGCGGTAGGAAACCTGTACTGCATGACCTGAAGGCAATGTGCTGCCGCTTTTGTAGAATGGAGGTATGCGTACGATAAAAGCGAGAACTTTTGCATGAGGCATGTAAGCAAAATACAAGGGAAGTGAGCATATGAATGGAAAAGATATATTTGAAAGCAATAGAGCAGCTTGGAATCAGGCGGCAGCATATCATCAGAAAGCCTTTGATCATGCTTTGCATGTTGGCTTTCAGGACCCTGAATTTTCTGTTTTTAAGAGAAAACGCGACTATATTGTGAATGAGAAGCTAAGTCAAATTGATTTCAGCGGTAAAACGATAGCGCACATACCATGTAATAATGGCAGGGAATTATTGTCACTCATGCGGCTTGGCGCAGCAGAGGGAGTCGGTTTCGATATTTCTGACGCCGCGATTTTGGAAGCGAAAGAGCTTGCTGTGATAGCAAATGCAAATGCCAGATTCGTGCGAACAAACGCATTGGAAATAGACGCAACCTATAATGGCTATTTCGACTTTATCTATATCTCCCAAGGCTCCTTGCAATGGTTTCCTGACTTGAATGATTATTTCCGTGTGATCTCAAGGTTGTTAAAGCAGAATGGGCAAATCATTATTTTTGAGATACACCCCTTCAAATATTTTTTTGAGAATGGATTTAGCTTTCAGAAACAAAATTATGACAAACTAACCTCCTACTTTGAGACGGAACCAAACCACTACCCCAAAGGATTAGACTATTTTGGCAACGTGGAATACGAATCAAGCGAAGGTTTTTGGTTCATGCATAAGGTGTCTGAGATTATAACTGCAATATTGCATAATGGCATAGAGATTGAAACCTTCGATGAGTATCCATTGGATTTGGATGGGAATCCAGAAAAGGATGTGGAAGGCAAGCTTCCGTTCAGCTATCTGATTACCGGAAAAAAGAAATGATCGAAGTGGGGTAAACATCTTGCCGCTGGTTGATTGAATTTCTGTGCAGGGAGGTTGCGTATGCGTCTGTTCCATGTCAGCGAAGAACCGGACATCCGCGTGTTTGTGCCGCGTCTGCCGTCACGCAGGGATCTGGACCCCGCCGTGGGCCTTGTATGGGCCATCGACGAGGCGCGCCTGCCCAACTTTTTGACGCCGCGAAACTGTCCACGGGTGACCTACCATGTGGGAGCGCAGACAACGGCCGGCGACAGGCAGCGGTTCTTCTCCTCGCCAGGCGCCACCCATGCGGTGATTGTGGAAAGCGCCTGGCTGCGCAGCATCCGCCAAACCACGCTGTTTCTATACGAGTTTGACCCGCGGGACTTCGTGCTGCAGGATGACGTTGCCGGATATTATGTGGCAAAGGTTGCGCAGTATCCGATTGCCTGCACGAAGGTGACGGACTTGCTTGACGAGCTGGTCCGGCGCAAGGTGGAAATTCGCGTGGTTGATAACCTTTGGCACATGGCGGACGCGGTGAAAAATTCCACGTTGAACTGGTCCCTGTGCCGCATGGCCAACGCAACGCCCATGCGGCCATGACGCCCGCCTGCATGCAAGCGGCAGAACCCTGCGGGATAAAAAATGATGACGTGGAGGATAGGGAGATGGAGCGTTATGCGTATGTCGCTTTACGGCAAAAACCGCAATGGATGGAACGGGCGGCGGCATGGTTTCATGACAAATGGGGCGTGCCAAAGGATGTTTACCTTCAATGTATGAAGGCTTATCTCGACAGAGAAACCGAATATGGCTGGTATCTCTGCCTGAAAGGGGAGCAAATCATCGGCGGCCTTGGCGTCATTGCAAATGATTTTCATGTCCGAAAGGACCTGACGCCCAATATCTGCGCGGTCTATACGGAAGAGGAATACCGCGGCAAAGGAATCGCGGGCCGCTTGCTGAACATGGCTGTGGAGGAGCTGCGATCCAAGGGTATTACGCCGGTATATCTGCTTACGGATCATACGGGGTTCTACGAGCGATACGGCTGGCAGTTCCTGTGTATGGTACAGGGAAACGGGGAAAACGGCCTATCAAGGATGTATATGCACAGATAGCTTCTCCAGAGAGAACATCGCAGTTATTTTGCGTCAAAGGGGGCGTGCCGCAGAAATGGCTTTCTGCGACACGCCCCCTCAGACTGTCAAAAAAACTCAGGGAGGTGTCGGAGGGGCCGTAGCCCCTCCGACTTTCGTTCGTATCCGACGGCTTTGCCGGCTAAAGGTTGGCTTTTCCTTGGAAAAGCCAAGTCGCTTCGCGACCGCTGTTTTCATATATGAAAACAGCGCCTTGCTGGGTTGTTGATTTTGCTTGCAAAATCAATTCCTTACACCTTCGGACGACCTCTGGTTGGCCGAAGGTGCTCCCTCAAAAAAGTGGCGACGCCACTTTTTTGACACGCCCCCTTTGTATACTCGCGGCATTTATACCCGGCGCAGGTGCAGCACCAGGCTGTCATGGTCCTCCCGGTGGCCATTTTCGCCAAAGCAGGCACGCCAGCCCTGATGTTTCAGCACGCCGCCTGCGTAGGTTACGCCGGCATCGTCCATATACAGGGCCTGATCGTCGATGTCCTCCACGCGGATATAGATGTCTTCCGGGTTGGGGGAGGCGTGAAGCTGGAATACGCAAAGCAGAATTTCTGCCTGATCCTCGGCGGCGAACTGCCAGGCGGCAATCCGGCTGGTGAAGGGGTCGCGCAGGCGGGTGAAGCGGCCCTGCTGAATCAGGGAGCGGAAGCGCTTGACCGTGTCCACCTGCTGACGAATGACCGCCAGGTCCTCGGGAGTCTGCGTGGCCAGGTTCAGCTCATAGCCCATGTTTCCGCCCAAGGCCACGTCCCCGCGGAACTTCATGGTGGTAACGCGCCCTACCTGATGGTTGGGCACGGCGCTCACATGGGCGCTGATGGCGGAAACGGGGTAGACCGTGCTGGTACCCCACTGGATGCCCACGCGCTCCACGCCGTCGGTGTCGTCGCTGGTCCAGGTCTGGGGCATATAGGCCAGCATGCCGGGGTCAAAGCGTCCGCCGCCGCCGGAGCAGCTTTCAAACAGCACGTCGGGGAAGCGGGCGGTAAGGGTTTCCAGCACCCGGTACAGCCCCAGCATATACCGCACGTGCAGGGATTTCATGTCTTCGGGCGCCAGCGCCGCGGAGCCGGCCTCGTCAAAGTTGCGGTTCATGTCCCACTTGATGTAGTCGATGGCGCCGCTGCCGAGCAATCCGCTGATGGTGTCAATGAGGTAATCCTGGATCTCCGGCCGGCTCATATCCAGAATCAGCTGGTTGCGCTGCTGGGTACGGTAGCGGCCCGGCGCGTGCAGGCACCAGTCGGGATGGGCGCGGTACAGCTCACTGTCCGGGGAGATCATCTCCGGCTCCAGCCATAGCCCGAAGCGCAAGCCCAGGGCGTGGAGCTTCTCCGCGAAGCCCTCCAGGCCACCGGGAAGCTTGTCCGTGTTTACGGTCCAGTCCCCCAGGGAGCAGTTGTCGTTGTTGCGCTTGCCGAACCAGCCGTCGTCCAGCACGAAGAGTTCCAGGCCCAGTTCCGCCGCTTTTCCGGCGATGGAGAGAAGCTTTTCCTCGTTGAAGTCAAAATAGGTCGCTTCCCAGTTGTTCACCAGCAGGGGACGGATGCGGTCCCGCCAGGGGCCGCGGCACAGGCGTCGGCGGTACAGGGCATGGAAGCGCTGGCTCATGCCGTTCAGACCGGCATCGGAACGCACCAGCACCGTTTCGGGGGTGTGGAAGTCCTCGCCGGGTAGCAGCCGCCAGTGGCAGGGGTCCAGACCTGCCACCAGCCGCACATGGTCCCGGACATCCTTGTTGACCTCCATGAGGAAACTGCCGGACCATACCAGGCTCACGCCCCATACTTCGCCCTGGCGCTCGTCCGCCGTGGGCGCAAGGAGCGCCAGGAAGGGATTATGCTCATGGCCGGAAGCGCCGCGGTTGGAGCGCAGGGTGAAAGTGGCGTGGGGAATAGCGGTCCGCTCCGGCTGCCGTTCCCGGCTCCAGGCGCCGTACAGGTGCATCAGCTCCCATTCCCCGGTTAGATTCATGGCGCAGGACAGGGCCTTTTCCAATACCAGGGCTTGCGTGCCACTGTTGTGGAAACGCACGGAGCAGGCCAGCGCGTGGAACGCTTCCAGTACCGTGTAGCATAGAACGGCTTCCAGGCCGGTCTTGGCGTCCCGGAGGGTGAGCTCGAGGGTCGTGGCTTCCGCCTCGGCCTCGATATACACGGCAGGGAGGCCGGGCAGCAGAGGCTTTCCGGGATAGATGGTATGGCCCGCATAGGCCAGCACCGGCCCGCAGGTGCCGTCCGACTCCCGGACGGCGCAGGCGGTGGGGCGGAAATCGCCCCGGCCGGCGGTGGGATAGGCGTAGGGCGCCAGCTGATGGTAGCCGTCAAAGGACGCGCTGGGCGGGAAACCCTGAGGCGCGCAGGATACGGCGGCCTCGGGCAGTGCCGCGCCCAGGTACAGTTCCTGCAGGCCGGGATTGCCGCCGGGTTCGTCGATTACGGCCAGGACGCGGCTGAAGGTTTTTCCGTCGGTGAGATGGAAACGCCGGGCGGATGCGTCATAAGTAATGGGCATAGTGTTCCTCCTTGCGCCGGAATGCGGCGCGTTTGATGGTCTATCGCATAAAATGGGCGGCGCCCATGGACGCCGCCCGCAATGCCATAGCCTGCCGGAAGGGCTTACTTCGCGCCGAAGGAAATGCCGATGTTCCGGGCAATCTGCACCATTTGATGATCCGTGGGTACCAGCTTGGGCACGCCGGCAATCTCACTGAGGGGGTTGTGGGTGACGGTATTGCCCACCAATGCCACGGAAACGCCAAAGATGCCGTCGCGAATCAGTTCGGCGGCGTGTACGCCGAACTGGGTGGAAAGCACCCGGTCATAGGCGCTGGGACTGCCGCCGCGCTGGATGTGGCCGGGAATCACGGCCCGGGCTTCCACGCCGGCGATGTCCTGCAGCTGGGCGGCGATGCGCTGGCTGATGGACTGGGGCGATGCGGCGCGCTTGGCCTCCCGCTCCTTCTTTTTCATCTTGGCTTCTTCCTTGTCCATGGCGCCTTCGGCCACGGCTAGGATGGAGAAGCTCTTGCCCGCGTTGGCGCGGGCCTCCACCACCTTGGCCACCCGCTCGATCTCGTAGGGAATCTCGGGAATCAGGATCACGTCCGCGCCGCCGGCAATGCCGGAATACAGCGTCAGCCAGCCGGCTTTGTTGCCCATGATCTCAATGACCATGCAGCGGCCGTGGCTGCAAGCGGTGGTATGGATGCGGTCGATCACGTCGGTGGCGATGTCCACGGCGGTGTGGAAGCCGAAGGTGAAGTCGGTGCCGTACAGATCGTTGTCAATGGTCTTGGGCAGGCCGATGACGTTCAGCCCCTCTTGGGAGAGCAGGTTGGCGGTCTTATGGGTGCCGTTGCCGCCCAGAATCACCAGACAGTCCAGCTTCATGGCCTTGTAATTGGCCTTCATGGCGGCAACCTTATCGACGTTGTCGTTGCCGATGACCTTCATGTTGCGGAAGGGCTGACGGCTGGTGCCCAGAATGGTGCCGCCCAGGGTCAGAATGCCGGAGAACTGGGAACGGTCCATGACCTGGTAGTCCCCTTGGATCAGGCCACGGTAACCGTCATGAATGCCGATGATTTCCGTATCAAACATTTCATAGGCAGCCCGTGCAACGCCGCGAATGGCCGCGTTCAAGCCGGGGCAGTCGCCTCCGCTGGTCAGAATACCGATGCGCCTTTTCATGAATGGATACGCCTCCTCTGCGCGTGTGCAATTCTTTTCTTACATTATACACGCACAGAGGGACGGGCGCAAGGGGCTATCTCCAAGGCACGGGCAGCGGGGGTGGATTCCCACAGCGTCGCCACATGCAGCCCGTCATAGTAATAGGTTGCAATCTCTTCGCCGGTCATGCCGTCCTGGGCCAGGGCATAGGCGCCCCATTGGGGCATGCCCACCCCGTGACCGTATCCGCGACCGGCCATGCGCACGTATGCGCCGTCGCTGCTCAGCTCCGTAAGCAGGGTGGAGCGCATGACCGTGCTGCCCAGGGCCAGGCGAAGCTCCGCCGCGGGAACGGAAACGCCGTCCACCAGCAGCGTGACGGCGCGTCCGCTCGCCCCTTTTTCGCCGATGGCGACCTCCTCGGCTGTCTCGGCTTCCGCGCCGGCGGCGCGGCAGGCGCGAAGAAACTGCTTGACGGGAAAGACGGCGCTCCAGGCGGCGGCCTCCTCGGGCGCGCTGGGGCTGTCCAGGCCGTCGGTGACGCGGGTGTAGGAGGGCTCGGGATCATTCCATCCCAGGGCTTCCCGGGCCAGCGCTGTCTGTCCGCCGGAATGGGCGTGGAACCAGGCGTAGGGCAGCTCCCCGGCGTCGGTGAGCAGCACTTGGCCGCAGGTTTCCTGGACTGCCTGCTCGATGCGCTCGTTGATTTCTGCCGCATTGTATGCCTGGGCCTCGGTGATGTCGGTGGAAATGTCCGCGCCCGCATAGCGGCTCTGCTTTTCAGAGATGAATTTCAGCACGAAGGTACGCGCCAGGATGGCCTGGGCCTTGAGGGCCTCCAGAGGCCAGTCGTTGCGCATTTCACCGGCCAGCACGCCGCAGACGTAGGTTTCGATGTCCATGGCGCGGATGATTTCTTCCTCGTGGAGGTACACTTCCAGCAGGGGAATGCCCGCGTCGTTGCGGCGCATGCCTTCCACCACCTGAGGGGTAGGCAGAGGCGTGGTTTCAGGGATACCGGCGGCGTCCCCGGCGGCGCAGGCGCAACAGCTCAGGCAAAGCAGAAGGATTAGAAACAGGCGTAGGGCATGCATGAGAAGCGCCTCCTTTTTTCTCAGGATGCGCCGGGAAGAGACGTTCCATACAGGGGAAAAAAGGAAGCTTTTTCGCAGGCGGCAAGGAGCCTGCGAAAAGGCGGCTGAACCCGGTTGATACAAGGGAAAGACGGAAGCGTGCGCCTGTCTCTCAATTACAAAAAATTTCGTCGTGGAAGGCCGTAAATTTGTTGACAGCGATGAAAAAGAATGCTATGATTAAAAAGTTGACGGCATACCTTAGACAAGTGCGCCCAAACCGCCCTGCATCAAGGCGGAATGGGGCGCGGAGGGAGGCGCGAGGCATCATGGAGGCATTGAAGAACAGCGTCAACCGCGTGGTCGGTACCAAACAGGTGCTGCGCGGGCTGAAATCCGGTACCCTTGCCAAGGTGTATGTAGCCAACGACGCGGACACCTTTTTGTACCAGCGGATCGTTACGGCGGCGGAAAGCGCCGGGGTGCCGGTGGTACGGGTTCCTACCATGAAGGAGCTGGGGCTTGTGTGCGGGGTGGAGGTTGCGTCCGCCGCCGCCGGGATCGCCCGGTGACCGCCTTACTTTACTGCCTGTAAGTTTCCGAGGGTTGCGGAAATTTATGGATAATTTTCCAGGAGGTGCTTCCATGCCCACGATCAATCAGTTGATCCGTAAGGGACGGGAAAAGGTTGTTGAGCATTCCAATTCGCCTATTCTGCAGGGCTGCCCGCAAAAGCGCGGCGTGTGCCTGAGCGTGAAGACGACCACGCCCAAGAAGCCGAATTCCGCCCTTCGTAAAATTGCCAGAATCCGTCTGACGAACTCCATCGAAGGTACCTGCTACATCCCCGGTATCGGCCACAACCTGCAGGAGCATAGCGTTGTGCTGATTCGCGGCGGCCGTGTGCGCGACCTTCCTGGCGTGCGTTACCACATCATCCGCGGCGCGCTGGATACCGCCGGTGTGGCCAAGCGGATGCAGGGCCGTTCCCTGTATGGCGCCAAGCGCCCGAAGAAGTAAGCTAGCTGCGTCCGACGCTGTCCAAAGCGGAACATAAGCCCGCTGGCGCCATCCGCCCTCTGCGGAACAGGAGGGAAACGGCGGCGCGAGACCCTCGGCCTTTCCGTCTGCTCAGAATCGGAGTGGGGCGGCGTGATGCTGACACGCTGCCTGCGGGAGAGGACGCAAACCACCATCACCTTACATCTTTCAAGGAGGGAATCACATGCCCCGTCGCGGATTTATCCCCAAGCGGGAGGTGCTGCCGGATCCCGTCTATGGGACCACGGTGGTCACCAAGCTCATCAATCAGATCATGGAAGACGGCAAGCGCGGCATCGCGCAGAACGTCTGCTATACGGCTTTTGAGACGGTCAAGGAAAAGACCGGCAAGGAAGCCACCGAAGTTTTCCAGGCCGCGCTGAACAACGTGGCGCCCCAGCTGGAAGTCAAGGCCCGCCGCGTGGGCGGCGCCACCTATCAGGTGCCTATCGAGATCCGTCCCGAGCGCCGTCAGACCCTGGCGCTGCGCTGGATCGTGGAGTTCTCCCGCAAGCGCGGCGAGAAGACCATGGCCGAGCGCCTGGCAGCCGAGCTGCTGGACGCCTCCAACAACACCGGCGCCGCTGTGAAGCGTAAGGAAGAAATGCACCGTATGGCCGAGGCCAACAAGGCGTTTGCCCACTATCGGTGGTAAGAAGCGTTACAGCATATATCCCAGAACTCGCCACCGTAGAAAGGAGAGCGATCCACCATGCCCAGAAGCCATCCGCTTGAGCGGCTGCGCAACATCGGCATCATGGCGCATATCGACGCCGGCAAGACCACTACTACCGAGCGTATTCTGTATTATACCGGCCGTACCCACCGTATTGGTGAAACCCACGAAGGCACCGCCACCATGGACTGGATGGTCCAGGAGCAGGAGCGCGGCATCACCATCACCTCCGCGGCCACGACCTGCATCTGGCACGATCCGCAGGATCCCGAGAACAAGAACAAGACCTACCGGATCAACATCATCGACACCCCCGGTCACGTGGACTTCACGGTGGAAGTGGAGCGCTCCCTGCGCGTGCTGGACGGCGCCGTGGCGGTGTTCTGCGCCAAGGGCGGCGTGGAACCCCAGTCCGAAACCGTGTGGAAGCAGGCGGAAACCTACAAGGTTCCCCGCATGGCCTATGTGAACAAGATGGACATCACCGGCGCCAACTTCTTCCGCGTGGTGGACATGATGAAGGACCGGCTGCATGCCAACGCCGTGCCCGTGCAGCTGCCCATCGGCGCTGAAGCGGACTTCCGCGGCATTGTCGACCTGATTACCATGCGCGCCGAGGTCTATTACAACGACGACGGCACCGACGTGCGTGACGAGGAGATCCCCGCCAACATGAAGGAGCAGGCCGAGGAGTATCGCGCCGCGCTGATCGAGTGCGTGGCCGAGACGGACGAGGCGCTCATGGAGAAGTACTTCAACGGCGAGGAACTCACCGTAGAAGAGATCCGCGACGCCATCCGCAAGAGCACCATCGCCTGCAAGATGACCCCTGTGATGTGCGGTACGTCCTACCGCAACAAGGGCGTGCAGCCTCTGCTGGACAACATCATCTACTATATGCCTTCTCCCCTGGACATTCCCGCGATCAAGGGTACCGATCCCGCCGATCCCGAGAAGGAGATGGAGCGGCACCCCTCCGACGACGAGCCCTTCTCTGCCTTGGCCTTCAAGATCATGGTGGACCCCTTTGTGGGCAAGCTCGCCTTCTTCCGGGTGTATTCCGGCCATCTGTCCGCGGGCAGCTATGTGATGAACTCCACCAAGCAGAAGCGCGAGCGTATGAGCCGCATCATGATGATGCACGCCAACCATCGCGAAGAGGTGCAGGACATTTACACCGGTGAGATTGCCGGCGCGGTGGGCCTGAAGGATACCACCACCGGCGATACCCTGTGCGACGAAAACAACCAGGTCATCCTGGAGTCCATGGTCTTCCCCGATCCCGTGATCGAGGTGGCCATTGAGCCCAAGACCAAGGCCGGTCAGGACAAGATGACCATGGCCCTGCTCCGCCTGGCGGAGGAGGACCCCACCTTCAAGACTTACACCAATGCGGAAACCGGTCAGACCATCATCGCCGGCATGGGCGAGCTCCATCTGGAGATCATCGTCGACCGTCTGTTGCGTGAGTTCAAGGTGGAGGCCACCGTGGGCAAGCCCCAGGTTACCTACAAGGAAACCATCCGCAAGCATGCCAAGGCCGAAGGCCGTTATGTCCGTCAGACCGGCGGTCACGGCCAGTACGGTCACTGCTGGATCGAGCTGGATCCCCAGGAACCCGGCAAGGGCTACGAATTCGAGAGCCGCATTGTGGGCGGCGTGATTCCCAAGGAGTTCATCGCGCCCATCGACGCCGGTATCCAGGAAGCCGCCAAGTCCGGCGTGCTGGGCGGTTTCGAAGTGGTCAACTTCAAGGCTGCCGTGGTGGACGGCTCCTACCACGATGTGGACTCCTCCGAAATGGCGTACAAGATCGCCGCTTCCATGGCTTTCAAGGAAGCCGTGAAGAAGGCGGACCCCTGCCTGATGGAGCCCATGATGAAGGTGGAAATCATCGTGCCCGAGCAGTACATGGGCGACGTGATGGGCAATGTGTCCAGCCGTCGCGGCCGTGTGGACGGCATGGAAGCCCGTGGCAGCGACCAGATCATTCACGCCTTTGTGCCCCTGAGCGAAATGTTCGGCTACACCACCGACCTGCGCTCCCGTACCCAGGGCCGCGGCATGTTCACCATGCAGTTCGACCACTACGAGGAAGTGCCCAAGTCCGTGGCGGAGAAGATCATCGGCGCCCGGGAGAAGAACAACTAATTTTTCGTCGGGCTGCGGCGAACGGCTGAAAAGCCGTTCGCCTACGGCCATACGTTAAGGAGGAAAATTCCCATGGCTAAGGAAAAATTTGAAAGAACAAAGCCGCATGTCAACATCGGCACGATCGGACACGTAGACCACG
>CALVVZ010000065.1 GCA_944364075.1 uncultured Clostridia bacterium | reverse complement strand
AAGCCGTCGGATACGAATGAAAGTCGGAGGGGCTGCGGCCCCTCCGACACCTCCCTGGGGTTTTTTGACAGTCTGAGCGCCGGGACGGACAAAACCGCCCCGGCGCTGTCGTTTGCGCAGCCGCCGCCTTTATGAACCCATCACCTGGGACGCCAGCTCCCGCAGCAGCCGCGCGATCTCCTCGGGGGACTCCCGGGGCGGCTCCGCGTTGAGCCAGCGGCGGAGCACGGCATACCCGCCCTGACAGAAGAACGTGCGGACATAGCCCTCCGTGCGCGGGTCGGCGTCGCGCAGGTTGTGCCGGCGAAACAGGGAACGTATGGCGGGCGCTTCAAAGAGCCTTTCCGTGAAGGCCTGGTCGCCCACGCTGTTGATGAGCACCTTCCAGCGGTCCTGGTCCGCGTCCAGGAAGCGGATCAGCTCCGTGAGGTTTTCCACGTCGTCGGGATCCTTGTCCAGAAAACTCTGCTGAAGCTGCCGGAAAAAATCCTGTTCCATTTCCGCCAACAGGTCGTATTGGCTCCCATAATACTTATAAAAGGTGGTGCGGTTGATCTGCGCCGCTTCGCATAATTCGCTGATGGAGATTTTGTCGATGCGCTTTTCGCGCAGCAGTTCCATCAGCGCGTTTTTTAGCAGCGTTTTGCTCAGGCGTATCCGCTGGTTTTCCATGGGCTTTCCTCCTTGCGGCCGGGGATGGAATGATTTATTATAGCGCCGACGCGCCGGAAAGGCAATCCCGGCGCGCCGGTTTTTTCCCTTCCCTTGCGCCCGGACCGTCCCTGGTGGTACAATAGGAACACCTACGGCCGGGCCGCGCCCGGCGGAAAGGATGACAAGCGACGGATGAAAAAATGGTACGATGAGGAATACGCCTTCACCGTGGAGGTCACCGGCTTTCTGCGCGGAGAACATACGGAAAACTACTGCCGCAACGGCGAGGAGATCGGCGACCGGTACGCCTGCACCTACGGCTGCCCGGTAAACGCCCAGGGCCAGGGCATCTGCTCCAAGACCATGCTGGTGCTCTTTCCCCTGATGGAGGCGGTGCGCAGCGGCGGCGACCTGGAAAACCTGGGCGGGGACGGCCGGTATACCAAGGAAATCGTCTGCCCGGACGGCTGCGTGATCTTCCGCCTGAGGGCGGAAAAGCGCGGCGACGGCAATTTCTTCAAGGGAAAGGGCGCGGAATGACGCGCCGGGCCGAGCGCCCGAAAAAGGAGGAGCGGAGCTTGCCGCTGACCATCTATGATATATCCAAACGGGCGGGGGTTTCCATCGCCACGGTATCCCGGGTGCTCAACGGCAGCGACCTGGTGAGCCCCAAAACCCGGCAAAGGGTGCTGGCGGTGATGGAGGAGTGCGGCTACACGCCCAATATCTTCGCCCGGGGGCTGGGGCTGAACACCATGAAAACCGTGGGCCTGCTGTGCGCCAACGTGTCCGACCCGCCCATTGCCCGGGCGGTGTTCTTTCTGCAACGCTTCCTGCGCCAGGCGGGGTATGACTGCATGCTCCTGTGTACCGAGGACGATCTGGAGGTACGGCAGAAGTACATGGAACTGATGCTCAACAAGCGGGTGGACGCCATCATCCTGTGCGGCTCCCATTTTGTGGAGGAGCGCGGGGAGGATAACGGCTACATCCTCCGGGCAGCGGAAAAAATGCCGGTGCTGCTGCTCATCGGCGCGCTGGACGCGCCGGGAGTGTACAGCCTGCTCCCCGACGACCGGGCGGCCACCTGCGGCGCGGTGGGCATGCTGCTGGACGCGGGCAGCCGCCGGGTGCTGTATCTGTGTCATGCCATGAGCTATGCCGGGCGGCGCAAGCTGGAGGGCTACCGGGAGGCCCACGCCCTGCGGGGGCTTGCGGTGCAGGAGGAATTGATCCTTCCCTGCCTGGAGGGCTTCACTGGGGAAGCCCTGCTGGATACCGTGGCGGAGAAGCTGGCGGCGCTGTCCAGCCGCGGGGTGGCCTTTGACGGCCTGGCGGCCTCCTCGGACGCCCTGGCCGTGGCGGCCCTGAAAGCCCTGGCCGCCCGGGGCGTAGCGGTTCCGCAGCAGATGCAGGCGGTGGGCTACGACAATACGGACCTTTCCCTGGCCTGCACCCCCGCCCTGACCACCGTGGACACCTGCGCCGAGGAAATGTGCCGCCGGTGCGTGGCAACCCTGCTGGACGTACTGGCGGGCCGGGAAGCCCCGCGGCAAACGCTGCTCACGCCCCGGCTGGTCCGCCGGGCAACCACGCGGTAAAATGAACACAAGGAGGCGTTCCTTTGCACAAGCAAGCTATTTTATTTGACCTGGGGTGGACGCTGGTGGTCCCCCGCAGCGGCGACTGGATGCTGACGCCGCTCTTTGAGCAAACCTTCCCCGGCTGGCGAAAAAACATCTCCCCCGAAAAAATGGCGCAGGCCCAGCGGCGGCCCGCGGCCTACCTGGCGGAAAACCACCGCCTGTCCACCCTGACCCAGGAGGTAGCGCAGATGACCCGCTGGTATATGCTGCTGGGGGAAGCGCTCCCCGCCCTGGGCATGACGCCTGCCAGGGCTGCCGCCCTGGCGGAGGACCGCACCTACAATGTGGCGGGCAATTACGTGCTGCTGCCCGGGGTGCGGGAGCTATTGGAGGAGCTGGCCCGGCAGGGCTATGCCCTGGGCGTGATCTCCGATACCTGGCCGTCGGTGGAGCTGCAGCTTCCCGCCTTTGGCATCGACCACCTACTGGACGCGCGCACCTTCAGCTATGCCCTGGGGGCCTTCAAGCCCGACCCGGCCCTGTATCAGGACGCCCTGAAGCAGCTGGGGGTGCCCGGCGGCGACTGCTGGTTCGTGGACGACCGCCCCTGCAACCTGGTGGGCGCGGAGCAGGCGGGCATGCGGGGCATCCAATCCCTGGCAGAGCCCGGTGCGCGGGCGGACGGCCGCTTCCCTGCGGTGAAGGCGCCCACGGAGCTGCCCGCCCTGCTGGATGGACGGCCGGACACCGATCCCTGGGCGGACTACCAGGTAACCCTCACGGAAAAGGACCTTCCCGCCATGATGGCCCTGCAGGCGGAAATGGCTGCGGCCCTGCCCTCCCCCCGGTGGTACTTCACCTCCAAGGAGGAGGAATTCGCCCAGGAGGTGCAGGCGGGCCGGGTGCTGGGCCTGCGGGTAAACGGGGAGCTGGCCGCCTTCGCCATCGCCTGCCCCGCCCGGGACAACGAAAAGTCCTACGCCGCCATACTGGGCCGGGACGAGCCGGACAGCCTGGATTTTCAGGATATCATCGTATCTCCCCGCTACCGCCGCCGGGGTATGCACAGCCACTTCCTGGCCCTGTATGAGCGCCAGGCCCGCAGGGCTGGAATGACCGCCCTGTATGCCACCGTGGACCCGGAAAACCTGCCCAGCCTGCGCAGTTTCGAGAAGGCCGGCTGGGAGCGCGTGGCCCTGCGCAACGCCTACGACGGCCGCATTCGCGCCTATTACCGCAAGGGGCTGTAAGGCCGCCCCATCCTTGCGAAAGAAATCACAATCCGGGGGCGGAAAACACGGTTTTGGGCTTGCAAAACAACACGAAATTGAGTACAATATGAGTTGGGATAAACGCACAAAGCAAGGAGGTTTTTCCAATGTCCGTTAAAGTTGCGATCAATGGTTTCGGCCGCATCGGCCGTCTGGCTTTCCGTCAGATGTTCGGCGCTGAGGGCTACGAAGTGGTGGCCATCAACGACCTGACCAGCCCTGCCATGCTGGCCCACCTGCTCAAGTACGATACCGCCCAGGGCGCTTACTGCGGCCACATCGGCGAGAACAAGCACACCGTTTCCGCCACCGAAGACAGCATCGTGGTGGACGGCAAGGAAATCAAGATCTACGCCGAGAAGGACGCCAACAACTGCCCCTGGGGCAAGCTGGACGTGGATGTAGTGCTGGAGTGCACCGGCTTCTACTGCTCCAAGGACAAGTCCATGGCGCACATCAACGCCGGCGCCAAGAAGGTTGTTATCTCCGCGCCCGCGGGCAACGACCTGAAGACCATTGTGTATTCCGTCAATGAGAAGACCCTGACCCCCGAGGATCAGATCATCTCCGCCGCCAGCTGCACCACCAACTGCCTGGCTCCCATGGCCAAGGCCCTGAATGACGCGTATCCCGTGCAGAGCGGCATCATGACCACCGTGCACGCCTACACCGGCGACCAGATGATCCTGGACGGCCCCCATCGCAAGGGCGACCTGCGTCGTGCCCGTGCCGGCGCCCAGAACATCGTGCCCAACTCCACCGGCGCCGCCAAGGCCATCGGCCTGGTGATCCCCGAGCTGAACAAGAAGCTCATCGGCTCCGCCCAGCGCGTGCCCGTATGCACCGGCTCCACCACCATCCTGGTGGCTGTGGTCAAGGGCACCGATGTGACCAAGGAATCCATCAACGCCGCCATGAAGGCTGCCGCCTCCGAGAGCTTCGGCTACAACGAGGAGCAGATCGTGTCCTCCGACGTGATCGGCATGAAGTACGGCTCCCTGTTCGATGCCACCCAGACCATGGTCGCCAAGATCGACGACGACACCTATCAGGTGCAGGTGGTCTCCTGGTACGACAACGAGAACAGCTACACCAGCCAGATGGTCCGCACCATCAAGTACTTCGCCGAGCTGAAGTAAGGCGCTGTTTCGTAAACAAAATGTGCCAGCGTAGCGGCAGGCGCGTCTGCGTTCTGCCGGACAGGATGAACATTTTCTCTCCCTTCGCCCCGTGCGGAGGGAGAGTTTTTTTGCCATTTTCCACCCATGCCCCTATGCTCCCGGCAAGAAAGCAATACGTATGGAAGGCGGAGAAGGATGCCGCGTCTGCTGCTGGCAAGCTGTAAGCAGTCGTGTTTTCGCCCTTCCCGGGAAAGAAAGCCCCCTTTTCCTCCCAGCCCTGGAATGGGCCGGAAGGAAAGGAGGCTTTTTCTCTGCGGGAATTTACCGGCGCTTCTGCGGATAGGGTTCACGCTGGTCCGTAAGCTCCAAAATATAATCCGTGGAGGTGTGGTAATATACCGCCAGCGCCACCAGCAGCTCCAGGGGAAGCTGCCGCTGACCGGTTTCATACTGGGAGTAGGTGTTTTGACGGATGTGCAGGTAGTCGGCCACCGCTTGCTGCGTCAGGTCCTGGTCCTCCCGTAACTCGCGCAGCCGCATACCTTCACCTCCTTTTTGTCTATTATATCCACATCAAAGAACGCGCATTGCATTTATCTCAATCAGAGATAATCAATGCAGGATTCCAGCATACGCGGCCTGTTCCACGTTCCCACAAAAAACATCCCCTCCCATCCCGGCCATGATTGCCGGGCGGGAGGGGTTTGACGCTTCTTTGGCACTTCCGGGGCCGCCGGACTGGCGGCCCGCGTCTTTGGTGCGCATGGAATTACTTCAGGAAGTAGGAGCTTACGTAGCCGGTGACGCCGTCAATCTCCACCTTGGACCAGTTCACGCCGGTCTCCAGCACGGTGACTTCGGTGCCCACGGGATAGGTGCGGATCACGGTGGTGTTCATGCCCGGCTCCTTGCGGAAGTTCACCACGGAACCGCCGTTGATGTTAATCAGCTTGGCGGTGTGGGGCACCTGGGTGGTGCTGCCGGTTTCGTCGGTGACCTTCAGGTACTTGGCCATCATGTAGCCCACCTTGCCGTCCTCCACCTGCACCCGGTACCAGGTGTTGTTGCCGGAGAGGATGGTCACCTTCACGCCGTTGCGGTAGTAGTCAACCACATGGGCGCTGAGGCTGGCGCTGGAGCGCAGGTTCAGCACCTGGGTGGATTTGGGATTGTTCACCACGGCCACCTTGCCCGCCATGGCGGTGGACTCGGAGCTGGAGCCGGAACCGGAGGAAGACCCGGAGCCGGAGCCGCCGAAGTTCAGGTAGGCGGTGGACATGAAGCCTTCCCGGCCGTCCATCTGCACCCGGCACCAGCTGATGCCCTTCTGCAGCACGGTGATCTTGGTACCGGGCTTGTAGGAGGTAATGATCGTGCCGCTGAGGCTGGGTTCCTCGCGCATGTTCAGGCCAATGCCGGTATTGGTGCGCACGGTGGCGGTCAGGTTCTTTTCGGACTGGCTCAGGTAGCGGGTCATCATGTAGCCGCTCTTGCCGTTCACGGTGACCTTGCACCATTCGTCGCCTTTTTCTTCGATCTCCACCAGGGTGCCGGTGGGGTACTGGCCCAGCACCTTCGCTTCCAGGGAAGCGGTCTGGCGCAGGTTCAGCGCGCCGCCCACCACCAGGGCGCTCTCGGCGGTTTCCGCCTGGGAGAAGGCGGGGACCAGGCACAGGCTGGCCACCGCTGCGGTGCCCAGGGCACGGCGGGTCAGGGACTGCAGTTGCTTGTTCTTCATGGATGGTTCCTCCTTTGTTGTGTGAAGCCCCGTTTCCCGGGCGCTTTCATCACTACAAACGGCCGGTGTACGCCTTTTGATGCGGCAAATCTCTGCCAAAAGCCGCCAATCAGGGACGCATTGTGACCAAATTGGAAAGGATAACCAGTATCTGCCGCCACACGCCTTGCCGTTTCCAATGGACGCTCTTTTCCTCTGGAAAAACTTACCGAATGCTTCCTGCGCCCCTGGCGGCCGGTACAGCAAAAGCGCCTGCTCCGATTTTCTCGCAAGCAGGCGCTTTGCATGGGCGGGCTTATTCCCCATCCTCCAGGCCGTCCTCCTCCAGGAGGGCCAGATCGTCCTCTTCCTCCAGGGACGTTTCCTCGCCTTCCGGCTGCTCAGGCAGGGGCTCGCCCTTCTCGAAGAACTGGCGGCGGATCTCCGCGTCGATTTCCTCGGCTACCTGGGGATTGTCCTTGAGATACTGCCGGGTATTTTCCCGGCCCTGGCCGATGCGCTGATCCTTGTAGGAGAACCATGCGCCGCTCTTGTGAATGATGTCCCGGGCCACGGCCATGTCCAGAAGCGTACCCTCCCGGCTGATGCCCTGGCCGTAGATGATGTCGAACTCTGCCACCCGGAAGGGCGGGGCCACCTTGTTTTTGACCACCTTGACCTTAGTGCGGTTGCCCACCACGTCGGCGCCGTTTTTCAGCTGCTCGCCCCGGCGCACGTCCAAACGCACGGAGGCGTAGAACTTCAGGGCGCGTCCGCCGGGAGTGGTCTCCGGGTTGCCGTACATGACGCCCACCTTTTCCCGCAGCTGGTTGATGAAAATGGCGATGGTGCCCGTCTTGCTCACAATGCCCGTGAGCTTGCGCAGGGCCTGGGACATCAGGCGGGCCTGCAGGCCCACGAAGCTGTCGCCCATCTCGCCGTCGATCTCCGCCTTGGGCACCAGCGCCGCCACGGAGTCCACCACCACCACGTCCAGGGCGCCGGAGCGCACCAGCGCCTCGGCAATTTCCAGGGCCTGCTCGCCGGTGTCCGGCTGGGCGATGTACAGCTCGTCGATGTTGACCCCCAGCTTCTTGGCATAGGCGGGGTCCAGGGCGTGCTCCGCGTCCACAAAGGCGCAGATGCCGCCCTTCTTCTGGGCCTCGGCCACAATGTGCAGCGCCACCGTGGTCTTACCGGAGGATTCCGGGCCGTAGATCTCAATGACACGGCCCTTGGGCACGCCGCCCACCCCCAGGGCCAGGTCCAGCTCCAGGTTCCCCGTGGAGATGACCTCCACGCTCTGGCTGGCCTGCTCGCCCAGCTTCATCACGGCCCCCTTGCCGTACTGCTTGTCCAGGTCCGCCAGGGCATGTTCGAGGGCCTTGAGCTTCTCCTCCTGGGTGCTCTGGGCAACGGTTGTGGCGTCCTTTTTGGCGGGCGCAGCCTTTTTCGTAGCCATGGTTACTTTCCACCTTTCCGTCCATTGGGTCGGGCGCGGCCCCGCCGGGGCATTCCGCGCCGGAAGTATTTATGCCTGCGCCTCCGTGCCCTTTTCGGCCTCCAGGCGCAGGGCGTTCAAGGCGTTTTTCATGGTCAGGGTGCGGATGCGGGCGCGGTTGCCCGTCAAATGCAGAGGAATGTCGTAGACGCCCTCCGCCGTGGCCACGCCCAGGAACACGGTGCCCACGGGACGCTCCGGGGTGCCGCCGTCGGGACCGGCCAGACCCGTAGCGCTTACGGCGATGTCCACGCCCAGCCTTTCCCGGGCGCCCTGGGCCATGGCCCGGGCCACCTGGGCGCTCACCACGTCATAGCGGTCGATCATTTCCGCGGGCACGCCCAGGAGCATGGTCTTCGACACGCTCTGGTAGGTCACAAAGCCGCCCTTGACCACCTGGGAAGCCCCCGGCACCTCCACCAGCGCCGAGGCGATCATGCCACCGGTGAGGCTCTCGGCGGTGGCGACGGTCCAGTTCCGCACCTTCAGGGCGCGCACGGCGCTCTGGGCCAGGGAGCCGTCGTCCCGCTCGGAGACCGCGTAAACCACATCCCCCAGGCGGCGGCGCACCTCCGCCACCAGGGGTGTGAGCAGCGCTTCCGCGGCGTTCACGTCCGCGGCCCGGGCGGTGGCCCGCAGCTGTACCTCCCCCAGGGAGCAGTAAGGGCTCAGGGAAGGGTTACCGCCCTCCTCCAGGTCCCGCAGGCGGGTGTCCACCTCGCTCTCGCCCATGCCGAAAATGCGCAGGTGCCGGCTGGCCAGCACCTGGCCGGAACGGGCCTGCAAATACGGCTCCACCTGGTCGGTGAACATGGGTTCCAGCTCCGCGGGCGGGCCGGGCAGATGGATGACCACCTTGCCGCCGCCCATGGGCACAATGGCCCCCGGCGCGGTGCCGTTGGGGTTGAGCAGCAGGCGGGAATCCGGGGTGAACATGGCCTGGCTGAGGTTGTTCAGCTGCATGTCCTTGTGGTACTGGGCAAAGCGGGTGCGGACCATCTCCTCCGCCTCGGGGAAGCGCACCAGCTCCTTGCCCGCCACCTTGGCGGCCACCCGCTTGGTGATGTCGTCCACCGTGGGTCCCAGCCCGCCGGAGGTAATCACCACATCGGCCCGGCTCAGGGCCAGGCGGTAGGCCTCCTCCAGGCGCTGGGCGTTATCCCCCACCACGGTTTGATGGTACTGGCTGATGCCCAGGGCGGACAGCCGCCGGGAGAGAAACTGTGCGTTGGTGTTCAGCACCTGGCCCATGAGCAGCTCCGTGCCCACACAGAGAATTTCCGCGATCATTTATTTCGCATCCTTTTCCATCAGTACGCCGCTGTTTTTCACAAAATAGTCCGCGCCGCTCCACAGGGTTAGCGCCACCACCACCAGGCACAGCGCGCCGCTAAGCAGGCTCTGGGTCACCGGCTGGCGCAGCAGCATCAGCCACAGGATCAGCACGATCTGGCTCACGGTCTTGATCTTGCCCAGCTTGCCCGCGGCGATGACCCGGCCCTTGGTCACGGCCACCATGCGCAGGCCGTCCACGCAAAGCTCCCGGGCCAGGATGACCACCGTGGCCCAGGCGGGCATCAGCCCCTGCTGAATCAGCATGATAAAGGCGCTGAGGGTGAGCAGCTTGTCCGCCACGGGGTCCAGAAACTTGCCCAGGTCCGTGACAATGCCCCGGCTGCGGGCGATGTGCCCATCCAGAAAGTCCGTGAAAGCCGCCAGGCCGAACACCGCCGCCGCCAGCAGGTTGCAGGCCGTGCCGCCTAGGTACATCAAAATTACCATGACGGGGATCAGGGCCACCCGGGCCACGGTGAGCCGGTTGGGCAGGTTCATAGGCGCTCCCCCTTCAGGTCATAGGTTTCCGCGCCGGTGACGCGCACCTGCACAAAGCTGCCGACCTCCGGGGCTTCCCTGGCGGTGAATACGATGGCGCCGTCGGCGTCGGGGGCCTCCCGCTGGGAGCGGCCCAGGAACAGCCCGTCCCGGGCGTCGGTGACCAGCACCTTTTCCACCGTGCCCATGCGCGCCCGGTTGTTTTCCAGCGAGATCTGCGCCTGCAACTGCATCAGGCGGTCCAGCCGCTCCTGCTTGACCTCCTCGGGAATCTGGCCGGGCATCTCCGCAGCGGGGGTGTTCTCCTCGGGGGAGAAGGCGAAAGCGCCCATGCGGTCAAACCGCGCCTCCGCCACGAAATCCATCAGCGCCTGGAACTGTTCTTCCGTCTCCCCGGGGAAGCCCACAATCAGGCTGGTGCGCAGGGTGAAGCCCATGTCCCGGGCTTTTTTCAGAATGCGGCGGATGTCCGCGGCGGTGCCCCGGCGGTTCATGCGCCGCAGGAGCGTATCGTCGATGTGCTGAATGGGCAGGTCCAGATACTTGCAGATGTTGTCATGGCCGGCCATGACCTCCAGCAGGCGATCGTCGGCCTCGTCCGGGTAGGCGTAGAGCACCCGCAGCCACTCCACTCCGGGGATCCCCGCGGCCTGATCCATGAGCTCGGGCAGCAGGGACGTCTCCTGCCAGTCCGTGCCGTAGCGGGTGGTGTCCTGGGCGATGAGGATATGCTCCTTCACCCCCTGCTGCGCAAAGCGGCGCACCTCCCCCAGCACGTCCGCCAGGGGACGGGAGCGGTACGGCCCGCGAATCAGTGGAATGGCGCAATAGGTGCAGCGGTTGCTGCATCCGTCCCCGATGCGGGTATAGGCGGTGTACGCCGGGGTGGTCAGCACCCGCTCATGCTCCAGGAAGGTGTACTTTTCTCCGCACAGGGATTCCCGCCCCTGGCCCCGCAGGGCGCGTTCCACCGCGGGAATCAGCTGGTCGTACTGGTTTACGCCCAGCATCAGGTCGATCTCGGGAATCTCCTGGAGCAGGTCCTTCTCATAGCGCTGGGCCAGGCAGCCGGTGACCACCAGCAGGCGGCAGCGCCCGGTCTTTTTGTACTGGGCCATCTCCAGAATGGCGTCGATGGACTCCTCCTTGGCGGGGTTGATAAAGCCGCAGGTGTTCACCATGAGGATGTCCGCCTGGGCGGGGTCGCCGGTGAAGGCATAGCCCGCCTCCTGGAACAACCCCAGGGCTGTTTCCGAATCCACCAGGTTCTTGGTGCAGCCCAGGGAGATCATGCCAACGTTCATCAATCTTGTTCCGTTACCTCTCTATGGATTCTGCCGCAAACGCGAACACGCGTCCCGGCAACATGCCTATTTTACCACAGCTTTCGTCCCTTGGAAAGGGGAACACCGGAAGAAGAAAGGGATGGAAAAACGGCGCCCTTGCGCAGCGCAGGTATGCCTTCCCTTTTGCGCAGCGCAGGTATGCCTTCCCTTTCCTCTTGCTCGAAAACGTTTCGTATGCTATACTATCGTCTGTGGTTCCTATCCATCAACAACCTGTTTTTGAGAAAGGTGGTTTTTTTCGTGAAAAAATTGCTTGCTCTTGTTATGGCTTTGTGCCTGACGCTGGGATGCACCACCGCGCTGGCCGCTGGTAAGCTCACGGTGAACCAGGAGGCTTATCTGGCCATGGAAAGCTATAGCTTTATCGGCTACATTTTCGCCGAGGTGGAAAACACCGGGGACAAGAACATCGAGTTCGCCAACGGCCTGCTGGAGATTCTCACCGCGGATGGCGAGCCCATGACCAGCGCGGACCTCTATACCATGTATCCCAACGTCCTCGCTCCCGGTGAAAAGGGCTATATCTATAAGTCCGTGTATGTGGATGACGCGAAATCCCTCGATGATATTGCCGATCATATGCTGACCCTCACCGGCAAATCCTCCCAGGAAGAAGCTACCCCCCGCCTGGAAAGCAGCGCCGTCTATGCCCTGGACACGGACGCATGGGGCGACCCGGAGCATGTGATTACCGTTACCCTCACCAACAATACCCAGGAAACGGTTTATGATTGCCAGGTGGTGTACGGCCTGTACGACGTAGAAGGCAAGCTGCTGTGCGTAGACTACAACAACGCCTACAATATCGGCATCCCCGCCGGGCAAACCATCGAGTACCGCTTCACCGTCAACGACGACATCGCAGCGGCCTGGACCGCGCAGGGCCTGACCCCTGATTCCGCGCAGAGCGTCGTCTATCCCGATTGACCTCGGACGGTTTTTCCAGACTCCGGTCTTTTTCCAGAAGGACCGGGGTCTTTTTTGTGTTCCTGCACGCTGTTCCCCTGTGGAAAATTGCAAAAATCTATGCACCGGCTGTGAAAAAACGAAAAAGTCCCCGAATCCTTGAAAAAAAACGCTTTAATCCTGCCATGTACCGGGCGGGAGCGGAAACTATGCACAAAGTTATCCACAGTTTTTCCTGAAAATGCGGAAAAATGCGGGAACACAGACCGAGTTCTAAACAGTTTTCACAGGTTATCCACAGTTTCCCACACCCTGCTGGGGAAAAGCCGGGGAAATCTTGACAGGGAAGCGTTCAACCGGTATCATGAACATACACGAAGTATGGAAAAAGGAGCGCATACCATGACGCAGGAACAGGCGTGGGAACTCATGCGCCGGGCCGGGGCGCTGGAAAAGGGACACTTTTTAATGAAGAGCGGACGGCACGCGGATCTCTTTTTACAGTGCGCGCACCTCATTGAGCATGCGGACATCACCGGGGAACTGTGCCGGGCGCTGGCGGAGCGCTGCCGGGACTGCGGCTGCGACCTGGTGATGGCGCCGGCCCTGGGCGGGTTGATTTTCGGCTACGAGGTAAGCCGCGCCCTGGGCAAGCGCTTCATCTATTGCGAGCGCAAGGAAGGCGTCATGACCCTGCGCCGGGGCTTTCGCGTGGGCGAAGGCAGCCGGGTGCTGGTGGTGGAGGACACGGTAACCACCGGCGGGTCCGTGCGGGAGGTTATGGAAATCGTCCGCGCGGGAGGCGGAAGCGTGGTGCAGGTGGCCGCGCTGGTGGACCGCACCCGCGGCCGGGTGGACTTCGGGGTGCCGTTTACGGCGCTGTGCCAGGCGGATGTGAACCTGTATCCCGCGGGGGATTGTCCCCTGTGCCGGGCGGGCGCGCCCCTGGACCCGCCCCGCAACCCCTGACGCCAGGCGCTTCCATTGAATTTGCGGTGCAATCATGCTATAATACGACAAATGCTGCCGGAGAAACGAGGAATGGCCATGAAGGGAATCATTCTGGCGGGCGGCGCGGGCACCCGGCTGTATCCGCTGACCATGGTAACCAGCAAACAGCTTCTGCCCGTGTATGACAAGCCCATGATCTACTATCCCCTTTCCACGCTGATGCTGGCGGGAATCCAGGATATTCTGATTATCTCCACCCCCACGGACACCCCCCGCTTTCAGGCGCTGCTGGGGGACGGTAGCCAGTTCGGCCTGCGGCTGCAATATGCGGTGCAGCCTTCCCCGGACGGACTGGCCCAGGCCTTCCTTATCGGGGAGGAATTCATCGGCGGCGACGTATGCGCCATGATTCTGGGGGACAACATCTTCTACGGCAACGGCTTTTCCCGCATTCTGCGGGAAGCGGTGGCCAACGCGGAGCAGGGGCGCGCCACGATTTTCGGCTACTATGTGAACGACCCCGAGCGCTTCGGCATTGTGGAGTTTGACGAAAACGGCAAGGTGATCTCCGTGGAGGAGAAGCCCGCGCATCCCAAGTCCAACTACTGCATCACGGGGCTGTATTTCTACGACCACCGGGTGGTGGAAATGGCCAAGCGGGTCAAGCCCTCCGCCCGGGGGGAGCTGGAGATTACCACCCTCAACGACATGTACCTCCAGGACGGCACCCTGGACGTAAAGCTCCTGGGCCGGGGCTTCGCCTGGCTGGACACCGGCACCATGGACAGCCTGGTGGATGCGGCGGACTTCGTGCGCATGGTAGAAAAACGGCAGTCCATCAAGATTTCCGCCCCGGAGGAGATCGCCTACAAAAACGGCTGGATTGACAAGGAGACCCTGCTGGCCTCCGCCCAGCGCTACGGCAAAAGCCCCTACGGGGAGCACCTGAAGCGGGTGGCTGAGGGCAGGATACGCTACTAATACAGAAAGGAACGGCACGCACTACCATGGAAAAAATCGCCACGTCCCTGCCGGACGTATGGATTCTGGAGCCGAAGGTGTTCGGCGACCATCGGGGCTACTTCATGGAGACCTACAACCGGGAGACCTTCGCCTCCCTGGGCATTCATAACGACTGGGTGCAGGATAACCAGTCCTTCACCCAGAAAAAGGGCACCCTGCGGGGCATTCATTTCCAAATGGACCCCATGGCCCAGTGCAAAATCGTCCGGGTGACCCGGGGCGCGGTGAAGGACCTGGCGGTGGACCTGCGCAAAGGCAGCCCCACGTACAAGCAGTGGGTGCTGGTGGAGCTTTCCGCGGAGAACAAGCGCATGCTCTACATCCCTCGGGGATTTGGCCACGGCTTCGTGACCCTCACCGACGGCGTGGAATTCGTCTACAAGGTGGACAACCTGTACAGCAAGGCATGCGACCGCTCCATCCGCTACGACGACCCGGAAATCGGCGTGGACTGGGGCGTGGACGATCCCATCCGCTCGGAGAAGGATCTGGCCGCGCCCTTCCTCAAGGATAGCGACGTGAACTTCATCTACGGAAAGTGAGGCAAGCAGCCATGACCATCATCGTCACCGGCGGCGCGGGATTCATCGGCGGCAACTTCGTCTATTATGAGTTGAAGAACCACCCGGAGGACCGGGTGATCTGCCTGGACAGCCTGACCTACGCGGGCAACCTGGCCACCCTGGAAGCGGCCATGCAAAACCCGAACTTCCGCTTCGTGAAGGGGGACATCACCGACCGTGAAGCCGTGGAAACGCTCTTTGCACAGGAAAAGCCCGACATCGTGGTGAACTTCGCCGCGGAAACCCATGTGGACCGCTCCGTGGACGACCCCGGGCTGTTTCTGCGCACCAACATCCTGGGCACCCAGACCCTCATGGACACCTGCCGCCGGTACGGCACGGGGCGCTTCCATCAGGTGTCCACCGACGAGGTGTACGGCGATTTGCCCCTGGACCGGCCGGACCTGTTCTTCTATGAGGACACGCCCCTGCATACCTCCAGCCCCTACAGCGCTTCGAAGGCCTCGGCGGACCTGCTGGTACTGGCCTACGCCCGCACCTACGGCCTGCCTGTGAGCATCACCCGCTGCTCCAACAACTACGGCCCCTACCAGTTCCCCGAGAAGCTCATTCCCCTGATGATTTCCCGCGACCA
>CALVVZ010000064.1 GCA_944364075.1 uncultured Clostridia bacterium | reverse complement strand
ATCTGAAGATCTAAAGTATTAACGACCCGCCCCGCCGGCAAAACCGTCGGATACGAATGAAAGTCGGAGGGGCTGCGGCCCCTCCGACACCTCCCCGGGATTTTTGACAGTCTGGAACGCCATCCAATGCGGATGACGTTTCGACCTGATCCAGATGGTTACCACTCGCGTTTCAGGATCGCATATTGAATCGTGTTTTCATACAGCGGCGTGCCGTCCGGCCGGTTTACAAAGGTCACATATTCCAGGAACAATCCTTCCTTTCGCATGCCGAGCTTCTCGCACAGCCTCTGTGAGGGAAGGTTGTCATCCTCGGTGTAAGCATAGATCCGCCGCGCGCCTTTCTCTCCAAACAGATAGTCGAAATACGCACGAACCGCCTCGTAGGCATACCCTTTCCCCTGACAATTCGGATGCAGCATCCAGCAGGGCGAAAAAGTATCCGCAGCCGCATCTTCAGGCGCAGTTGCTTCCGGATGTGCGAACACCTCACCGATCACCCTACCGGTCTGCTTCAGGCAAATGGCAAAATAGTAGTCAGCATTCTCTCGCCTACGGAGCATCTCCTGCCGGGCATCCTCCGGGGATCTGAAGTGCATATCCGCAAAGCAATGGACGGTCTGCCGATTTGTGTATTCGTACACATCTGCGTAGTCCCTTTCCTCAAAGGGTCTCAAAATCAGTCGTGAGGTTTCGAGCATGAAAAAAAAATCCTCCGCGTATCAGGCTTTACTCATTATATCACGGCATTTCTCGCAAAACAAGTCGGCCCTATGGCAATGCACCCTTGCCCTATGGCAATGCACCCTTGCTTGTTTTCGCAGCAGCAGGCGTGATAAAATATGACTTCCAGTATTTTACAATGGAGAATCCATGCTATGAAAGAAATTGTTCGAATCCTTTTTGTGCTTGCGCTAGCCACACTGCTTGCGTTTCCTCAGATGGCGTTATGCGATGGCGTCACGCTGACGCTGGACGGAAACGGCGCCCTGGCCCTCAGCGGCAGCGGCATGATTCTATCAGACGTGCTGACGCAGCTGTCCGAAGGAGAGCTTGCACGCGTAACTGATGTCGTGATCGGAAACGGCATCGCGGGTGTGGACGGCTACGCGTTCGAACGCATCGGCGGTCACCTGGTTAGCATCACGTTTCCCGTGAGTGTGACTACGCTGGAACCGAACATCCTGGGCACCAAGGGTACGTTGGCCTACACGATCTGCGGGAACGCGCAGACGCTTTGTCCGCTGCTGTCCTCCAGCAATGAGGACTACGCATACTTCTACACATTCGAAGCCTCCACACCAAAGATGCCGGATCTACCCGCGTTCTCGCTTGCGATGGGCATCGCCCAGGAAATGGCGGCAGTGGGCGCGGAAATGACGCTTACCGCCGCGGACGAGTTGAGCGACAACCACGGCAACGTGCGTTTCCCGTACACTTGCCGCGCGCCGGAAGACTGCGCGGTGCGCCTCACCTCCTTTGACGGTGAAACGATCGGACAGATTACGATCATAATCGAAACATTCACGCCCGGCGCGGCATGGACGGCCTTATGCCGCGGTGCTCCGCAGACGTCGGACCTGAGCCCGACCGACGGCATCCGCGAAACATTGGGGAACATCGAGCTGAACAATAATGGCAGAAGTACAAGTGCGAACGCAGATGGCTGGAATATTCGTGTTGGGGCGTCATGGATGTGCGCTCCGTCTGGGCTCTGACCAAAGAGGATGCTACCGTCCACTGTAGGCTGATCTACACTACGAACGCCATGGAGGGTTTTAACCGCCAGCTGCACAAAGCGGCCAAGGCAAAATCCGTTTTTTCCAGCCGATGACAGTCTGCTGAAAATGTAGTATTTGACCTTGATGGATATGACGAAAAAGTGGAACGGACGGCAATAGGGCTGGAAGTTGGTGGTCAGTTGTCGCCAACTTTTTTCTGCGCATATGCTGAAGCGAGGTGGTTTTATGCGGCAAAAATCATGGTATTTTGCCTTGAGTTGTAGCGCCGCGCTCCTCTGGCTATTCGTCTCCTCCGTTTTGGCAGTGCCATGGCTGAGATATGTAGCTGCGCGGTTGCCCGCCTGGTATTCTCTTTTGGTAATTGCCGGAATCGCATTGCTTCCGGGATATTTGATGTGCGCAATGTTTTTATCCAACCTTTTGCACACGCGCGCAACGCTGCCTGTGGATTCTTATACGGATCCTGTGACGGTGCTCGTCTGTGCCCGAAACGAGGAAGGATGCATTTACCAAACTATTGCCCGGATTGTTGCTCAAGACTATGCGGGTACGTTGGAATTGCTGTGTATAGATAATGGCTCGACGGATGACACCTGCGCAGAAATTGACCGGGCCATCTCCGATTTATCCGGTCCGCAACGCAAAATCCGCCTTCTTCACTGCGCGCAGAAGGGCAAAGCTCATGCGCTGAATGCCGGTCTTGCACAGGTTCACACCCGCTATCTGATTACAGTCGACGCGGATACCATGCTGGACGTGAATGCAGTGGATCATATTATCCGCCGTCTCCACTACAGTAAGGCGGCATGCGTAGCCGGCAATCTTCTGGTCCGAAGCGCCAAAAACTTGGTACAGAAGATGCAAATCTACGATTATTTGATCAGTATTGCCGCAATCAAACGCTTTCAAGGCAGCTATGGCGCCACTTTGGTAGCACAAGGAGCATTCAGCGCCTATGAAACCGATGCAGTGCGCCAGGCAGGCGGCTGGGAGCAATGTGCCGGAGAAGACATTGCACTCACCTATCGTCTGTTGGCGCAGGGTCGGCACTCCTTATACGAATCCAGTGCGGTCGAATATACGGAAGTTCCTCAGACGTTCAAAAGGCTCTGTTCTCAACGAATCCGTTGGGCGCGGGGCATGTTTGATGGATTGCACGCAGTTCCACCATGGAAGCAGCGATCCTTTTTCGGCGGATATTTTGAATCTTTGAACCTGTCAATTATTTTTCTGGACGTTGCTTTCATCTTTGGTTTCTGGGCAGGCGTTTTGCTCTTGCTCTTGGGACGAAATTGGCTTGTGGGATGGATGACTTTGTGTACGCTTCCAGCTTTGGCGATCAATGGTTGGAGTGTCTACGCTTTTCAACGTCGTCAGGGAAATTTAATGATAACGCAAAGCGTTCTTGGCATGATCGGCTTTGCCTTGGTGTTTCAGAGTTTGCAATCCCTTTGCGCCCTGGTGGGATATGGGCAGGCATTGCTGCAAAGACCCATACGATGGAAATAGGCGTCTTATTGGAATGGAGGAACAGGATATGAAACAGTCCAAACCCGGTATTTGGGGAACGCTTTTCTATACGATGATTTTGCTAAGCCTGGTTGTTTTACTTTGGATGGGATTGACTACCCCGGCATATGCTTCAGAAAGCAACGCTACGCTGCTGATTCTCATGTATCACGATATCGTACCAGAAGGAGGGGCGTTGAGTGATTATGCAGCCTCCACCACACAGCTGGAATCCGA
Organism: uncultured Clostridia bacterium; assembly: GCA_944364075.1. Lineage (GTDB taxonomy): Bacteria > Bacillota > Clostridia > Christensenellales > Aristaeellaceae > Egerieenecus. Next base: position 11,694 of record CALVVZ010000064.1, on the reverse strand, counting down.
TCTGCAGGCGTTGATCCGCGATGGGTGGGAAAGCGTGCGTTTGTCAGATGTCATCCGTTTTGTGTATCAAGGGGAATCCTTGCCTGAAAAATCCGTCCTTTTTGTCTTTGACGATGGATACAAGAGCATCCAGCACAATGTGCTGCCTCTTTTGGAACAATACAACGCTTATGCGGTCATCTCCGTAATCGGCGCCCGCGCTCAAGGCATCGCGGATGGTTGCGATACAACCGGCGAATATATGGATTGGCAAGCGCTAAAGCAGATTGCCGCTTCCGGTCACATTGAGTTGCAAAGCCATTCGGCCCAGTTGCACGTATATCGCACGCGAAAGGGACTACAGATGTTGCCGGATGAATCACAGCGGTCCTATGAGGCAATGCTCCTGGCCGATATGAATCAAATGGCGCAATGGTCCCAGGCTGCCGGCGTAACCTTGTTGAATGCCTTCGCTTATCCCTACGGATACGTGGAACCTCTGGCCGATGCGATTTTGCAGGATCACGGCTATGTGGCTACCATGACCAGTGAGCCACATTTGAATCTCATCACACAGGATCCCGCATGCCTGTATCGTCTTGGACGGTTGAACCGTTCAGGGCTTTGTGATACGGAATCTCTAATGAATTGGCTGAAAAAACAATAATAAATATGCCGAAGGGAAGAAACGCCCTTCGGCTTGCGTGCGCCTGGGTGATGAGCCCAGGCGCGTTTTTTTGACTACTGTTTTGGCTACTTCAAAATAGTATTTAATACGTTTTTCATATACCGACGATTCTTTACAGCAAGCAAAAAAACCTCGATCCCTTATAGATCACGGAATTCGTGTGTCTGCACGCATAAAACGTTACAAGTAACGATTTAAGGGAGGGGGTATTCATGGGATACGCGCGCTACTTTCCTTACCCAAGAGAAAACGCCGCCTAACTTTTGCTTATGCGGGATTGTTTTTCACCCTGAAACAGGTATGATAAAAAATCCACTGCGCGGAACATGGCGATACAGTTTCACGGGATGAATATCCCTGCCATCTACTAGTCCCGCAAGGAAAAGGTGACCGAAACGGAATCGCCGCCAAGCGCCTGTGCCCAGCCCGTCAAATCGTCGATTTTTCCCAGGCGCGTATAGCTCCAGGAATTGGATCCATAGAAGATCACGATCTGATCACCCTGATAGAGGACAATATCGCCGGCCTGGGTGGTTGTCTGGCTGTCATTGGCGGGCAGGCTCCGTCCAAGAGGCCCCACCTTTTCAAAACCAGCGTAGTCGCTCATCTCAAGCGTGATCGCGCTGCCGGCAAGCAGCTTCCTAAACGCCTGAGCGCCGGGATTATCCGCAAAGGTCGCCGAAAATATCCTGCCATTCACCGACACATCAAACGCCGTTTGTTCCACGATGTCTGCCTCCTCCTCAGGCGCAGTTGACGTCTCACTTTCCGCGGAGGATGGTTCGCAGGTGTCATCCGGCAAAGCCTCCTCTGTCACCTCCCGCACACTGTTTTCCACAGGAAGCAGACCGCCTCCATCCACCGTGGTGGATTCCCCGGAGCCACAGGCGGATAGACAGAGCGCAAGCATCCCCGTCAGCAAAAAGTACAAAGCTCTTTTCATGGATTGACTCCTTCCTGGCAAACGTCAGCAAAAATAGCGGGCAATCTCTCTCATGCGGGCCATCTGATCCACACGAAACGGGCAACGCTGGTTACAATGTCCGCACTGTATGCAGTCCTCTGCATGGAGCGTCAGAGCGCGATAGTGTTCCACCGCCATAGCGTCTGCGTTGCGAGCCAGGTCATAATATTTGTTGACCAGACCGATCTCTATGCCAGCGGGACAGGGCTTGCAGTGATTGCAGTAGACACAGTGACCCACGGCATCCGCAGGGCTGAATGCGCCCAACAGGGAATAATCCTTTTCGGCATCGGATATTTCAAAAAATTTCAGGAGATATTCTGCCTGCGCCACGCTGCTCATGCCCGGCAGAACCGTCAGGACACCGGGACGGTCCAGCGCATACTGCATGCATTGATATTGCGTTAACGCCTGTCCGAAAGGCGACAAAGAGGCGTCCAGCAACTGTCCACCGGCGAACGGTTTCATGACCGAAATGCCGATACCCTCCGCTTCACAGCGGCGATAAACGGCTGAGCGTTCATCCACTGAACCCTTGGCATATTCGCCCTTCTGATAGTCGTACCCGGGATTGACCGAGAACATCAGCATATCCACCGGGACATCGTCCAAAACCCGCTGAATGGTCGCGGGCGTATGCGAAGATAATCCGATATGCCGGACTATGCCTTGCTCTTTCATGTTCAGCAAAAGCGCATACGCGCCGCTTTGCTTGTATTCCTGCCAATCGGAAAACTCGTCCAGGCAGTGAATAAAGCCGTAATCCATATAGTCTGTTTTCAGCGCTTTCAGCTGCCAGTCGATGCTGCGCCGGATGGTCTGCGCATCCGTCGTCCAGCCGTACGTACCGGTCAGATAATTGGCGCCGAAATGAATCTGGTACAAAACGCGATCCCGCACAGAACCGAGCGCCTTGCCGAAATAGGAAAAGGTTTTTGCCTGCGCCGTGGCGAGATCATAATAATTGACGCCGCCCTCATAGGCCCTTTGAATGGTTGCAACAGCTTCCTTTTCCTGAGCATTTGCGATGTACGAGGTACCAAATCCCAGAACGCTGATTCGGTCACCGGTTCGCCGGTTGATTCTATATTCCATTTCCGCTTCACCTCCACAGGTTGAGAACCTCTATTTCAGTTGCAAACCAAACTGCCGCAGCTCCTCCAGCTTCGCTTCCAAGTACTCGCAGGCCAGGCATCCGGTAATCTGCTTTTGACAGGCATGGATAGCCTCGACCCGGTAACCGCTCATCCGAGCGCCCTGGGTAAAGGTCTCCACCATGGCTGTCGTGCTACCGTTTGGGCGAGGGTTTCCATTCAGTATTCATAGAACTTTCCTCCCCGTATGCCCGCTCGCAGATGGAACGTCTGCTTTGCCGGGCTTTCGCATTATTTCAAGTGGCTTTTGAGAAACGCTTCGATTTTATCGAAGGGAATGCGGTCCGTCCGATCGTACAGATCAATATGCTCCGCGTCCGGCACCACATACAGTTCCTTGGGCTCCAGCGCCTTGGCGTAAGCCCCTTCGCTGAAGAGTCGGGAGTGCGCCCGGTCGCCCACCACAAACAGGATGGGCCGGGGGCTGATTTCGTCCAAGTGGCTGAGCAGGTCAAAGTTGATGAACGGGATGTTGCTGGTTGTTGTAAAGCCACCCCGGGCACGCTCGTGATGTCCCCGTTTTACGGCATAAAAGCGGAACCATTCCGCTGTGGGCTCTTCCAAACCCTCGGGAACTTTTTCAAGCGGCGTCTGGGGAAAGAAAGGAACGTACTCCGGCAGATAGGCGTTCTCCGCATCCTTCCACCGCTGCGCTGCCAGGGCCTGCTTTGTCGCCAGGATCTGTTCCGGCGTCTGCCCCATCCTTGCGGCCACCGTCATGTCATACATGCTGGTCGTAACCACCGCGCGGATTCGGGTATCCACCTGAGCGGCTGCCAGCGCAAACCCACCGCTGCCGCAAATGCCAAGCACCGCGATTCTCTCCCGGTCCGCAAAGGGCTGCAGACCCAGAAAATCCACCCCAGCGCTGAAGTTTTCAGCAAACATCTCCGGAGAAGAAACATGGCGGGGGGTGCCCTCGCTCTCTCCCATGTAACAGGGGTCAAAGGTCAGCACAACAAATCCACGCTGGGCCAGTTCATTAGCATAGACGCAGGGACCCTGTTCCTTTACACCGCCGTAGGGTGCGCCTACGATCAGCGCCCTATGGGGCTTTGTCCTGTCCAACTGCTTTGCCATGTACAGATCCCCGGCAAGCATCAGCCCGTACCGGTTGGGATAGCGCACATGGGTTCTTTCCACCTTTTCACTCAAAGCACAAATATAATCACTCATGTTTTTCTCCTTTCGCTTAACAGACGTGTGCATTGCCCGCCGTTTGCATCCGCTCATTGACCGAGGCTGCCGTCGGGGTTTCAGTGCCAAACAGTTTCCCATGGAATCAAAGATTAAACGTTTTTTCCGCTCAATCCGGTAAACCAGATAATCCAGACAGTGGATCTGTTTTTCCTTCCGATGGATCTGGGCCAAAAGCCCTTCCCGCTTTTAAGACAACAGACGGTTCCTGCTTTTTTCCCGCCTTCCAGCTGCAAAGAAATGCGCGAATCAGGGCTTTGTTGCATCCGGTCGCTTCCAGATTCAAGGTCAGCTCCCGCTCCACAAGGGCCCGTACCATTATCTACACTCCTTTTCCTGACTTACAGAAATGGCCAAATCCATGGAACCGCGCGTCGGACCGGGGAAATACACAAAATCGTCTTTCGTTATTATTATAACGTGAACGCACTGTGCATATCCAATACTTATATATAATGCATTTGTATAATTGCAGTCTATTAAAATTCATGCTATACTTTTATACAGGAGGCGATGGAAATGGAGCTGCGCGTGTTGCAGTATTTTTTGGCGGTAGCCCGGGAGCAGAATATTTCCGCTGCGGCGGAATCGCTGCATCTGTCCCAGCCAACGCTTTCCACACAGTTAAAGGCCCTGGAAAAGGAGCTTGGAAAACAGCTTTTGATTCGCGGAATGCCTGGCTCCCGCAAGGTGCTGTTAACCGAAGAAGGGATGCTTTTGCGCAAACGGGCAGAAGAGATTCTGGAGCTGGTGAGAATGACCGAAAGCGAGATTTCTCTTTCCAATGAGGTCATTGCCGGCGACGTCTATATCGGCACAGGCGAGTCCGATATGATTCGCATCTTTGCACGAACTGCCAAACGCATACAGGAAGAACACCCCGATATTCATTACCATATTCTCAGCGGAAATGCCTCTTTCGTACAAGAGCATCTGGACCGAGGATTGATTGACTTTGGCGTGGTATACGGTCCGGTGGACCCAAACGTTTACAGTTCCATCCAGGTACCGCTCCATGACATCTGGGGCGTGCTGATGCGTAAAGATTCCCCGTTGGCTGAAAAGAAGCAGATTCAGCCGCTCGACCTTTGGGACAAGCCGCTAATTCTATCCGCGCAAAAGGCAGATACCTGGCCCATGTCAAACTGGTTTGGACGAGACATCAAAAAACTGAATATCGTTGCCACGTACAATCTGGTGTTCAATGCATCGCTGCTGGTAGAAGAAGGGCTGGGATATGCCATCTGTTTTGACAAGCTGATCAATGTCAGCGGAAACAGCAATCTGTGTTTTAGGCCACTATCTCCCAAGATGGAAACCGAGGCATCAATCATATGGAAGCGCTACCACATTTTTTCCAGGGCCGCGGACTGCTTTTTGAGGGAGTTGAAGAACGCCCTGTATGAAGGATGTGGTGCAAGCGCGTCAAGCTATTATTAGGCGGGCTCAGCCCTATAGCATATAGACAGCATCTTGGATGCGCCGTATGACCTGTCCAACTTTCTGTCCGCACCCCCGATCCGCTGTCTCCCCCCGCTGTGCGCAATGCTGTCAGGCAAAAGCCCCTACCAACCCAAGGACGTTGTTTTGCAAAGAACTTTTTTGGGAAAAGCGTGAACAGGCCGGCTGTTCGCAGATATGACAGAAGCCGCTTTGCTCAAATCCGCCTCATCCCCCGGCCCCGTATGCGTGGTTTCCCACAGCAGCTTTCCCCCGCACTGTACACCCAAATCGCCGCATCGGATCATGCGCATAAGCGCCGCGAGTGTCTCCTCCTCATAATGTCTGCGGGTGTAGCCTGGCATCGTCTGTATTTTCGGCAGTCCAACGGTTTCTGCCATCTGAATCCGGGCTGAGGACGGTATCACTTCGTCAAGAGCAGTAAAAAGCAGCCGACGTTTCGTGCATATTTTCCTCGCTGATTTCATGCATCACGCCCTGATCTTCCATACACTCCGCCTCGCTTTCTCATGCTTTCAATTTTGCTTACAGGAAAAAGAGGTATAGGTGTAAATGATACAATATAGAAACATATGTCCTCAATATGACATAGCTGGAAGCGAGAAGTCTAACATAGCGCTATTTGTTACCGGGAGTGTTGGATATAGACGGAAGATCGCAGCGTTCACTGTCCAGTAAGACCGCTTCCTACAGGATCGTAGCAGACGAGTTAAGTCTCATCTCGATGAAGAAATGATTCATAAAACGTTCTTTTTTTATTCAAACAGTCATGACATTTCCTGTGCTATAATCAGAGTAACGTCGTGCAGCGATATGCGTAAGTCCAGACGAATCGGCCGCAGGCTGGACATACGCTGCGGCAAATGCAGGAGGTTTTTTATGAAACGGCTTTTGTCGGTAATGCTCACGCTCTGTCTGCCTTTCTCCGCGCTTCCGCTTGCGCTGGCGCAGGAAGATACAGCGCTTACCGTAGACATGACCAAATGGCAGTACAATGCCGATGACGGCGTATACTGGCAGGTAGGCATCGTCTACTGCGGGAGTCCCGTAAATCTGACGTATGAAACGCTGGGCATCTTCGTGCCCGAGGCGTACATGGACAGCGTGGACAACGGCGACGGTACCTATACGTGCGCCGTCAATTCCACAGGTGAACAGAATGGCTACACGGCCGCAACTGCGCCCATCGTCCTGCCCGTCGAGACGCCCGGCTATGCGGCAATGGCCGCGCCGACCGGGTATATAAGCGGCGCGGCCAGCTATACGGACGCGGGCTTTGTCTATCTGTACGCCGGATGCCGTGGCCGAGATGCGGGCGCCCCCGCGGGCGTCACGGACCTGAAGGCAGCTATCCGCTTCTATCGCAGTGTAGAGGAGTTACTGCCCGGCGATACCGAGCGCATCTTCACCTTCGGTATGAGCGGCGGCGGCGCGTAGAGCGCGCTGGTGGGCGCGACCGGCGACAGCGAGCTCTACACCCCTTACTTGGAGGCTATCGGCGCGGTGGAGGGTTACAGCGACGCGGTCTACGGCGCCATGTGCTGGTGCCCGATCACCAATCTGGACGCCGCCGACGCCGCGTATGAATGGAACATGGGCGTCGCCCGCGATGGGCTGGATGAAGAGTTGCAGGCGTTGTCCAACGCGCTGGCTGCTTCGTACACAGCTACGATCAACGCGCTTGAACTGACCGATGCGCAGGGCAACGTGCTCACGCTGGACGGCAGCGCGCTGGGCGTGCAGGATACCGGCAGCTATGTGGATGCGTTGATCGCACTGGTACAACGCTCGCTTAACAACTTTCTGGAGAACACGGCCTTCCCGTACACCACGTCGGCCTCCGGCGGGATGACCCGCGGCGGTATGGGCGACATGGATCGCATGGACGGTGGACGTATAAATGGCGATGACATCCCGGACGATGCGCGGCCCGCGGGCCTGCCCGACGTTGCGCATGACAGAATGCCAGGCGACGGGGTGGCCGATCCGATGCAGCCCGGCAAAGACAGCCAGCTCACCGATGAGGACTGGGCCAACGGTCGGGTGGACGACGGCATCCGGCGCAACGAAAGTGTGAAGGCGGCCGAGGCGGCAACCTATGAGACGGCAGAAGACTACATCGCCGCGCTCAACGGCGATTCCCCCTGGATCGAATACGATGCCGAAACCAATACGGCGACCATCACCAGCCTTGCGGGCTTCGTCAGGGCGTGCAAGCAGCCTTCCAAGAGTGTAGGCGCGTTTGATGATCTAGAGGAGACGCAGGGCGAAAACCAGCTCTTCGGCTATGACGGAGAGAGCGCACATTTTGACAACACGATGGCGCAGCTGCTGGCAGGCACCGAATACGAGGCGGCGTACCTGGAGGACCTCGCCCGGGTCGATGTGATGGGTAATACCGTGGATGTGCGCGTGAATATGTACAATCCCATGTACTATCTCAATGCTTCCTATGACGGCTATCAGACGTCCAGCGTCGCCCCCGTGTGGCGCATCCGCACCGGCATCAACCAGGGGGATACGTCCCTGACCACGGAGATGAGCCTGGCGCTGGCGCTGGATATGTACGGCGCGGACGTGGACTTCGAAACCGTCTGGGCGCAAGGCCACACACAGGCGGAGCGCACTGGTACGTCCGCTGAAAACTTCATCGCGTGGGTAGAGGAATGCACGAAATAGCAGAAAAAAATTTTGAAAAGCCTCTTTGACAGACCGGACAAAATTGAATAACAAGAAGGGTGCATCCTGCTTTTTCAAAACAAGATGCACCCTTTGATCATTTTCTTAGAGCTTACCATCAAACGAGCAGACCTCTAAGATTGAGCGATTTGGGATCTTTGTAAACGACGATCCCATGCTTACAGGCAAATACTGTCGATCCACGCCAGCACCTCGCCGGGGTAATCGGCCTCGCTGTGCGGATGGTCCCAGACCATCGCATAGTCTACCGTGCCGAAGCCTGCGTCAGACAGCAGCAGCGCCAGAATTACGGAGACGCTCAGCGAGGTATCCGCATCGCGAGCTCCTACCCGAATACGGTAATGCTGGGCCTGCCTGCTTTCTTCTTCGCAGGTGAGATAGCGCAGGGGATTGACCAGCCGTAGCTTTGTTGAAAGCTCCTCATCTCCTTCGCAAGCCGTCCAGGCCGCTTCCAACGGCGCAGCGTCCCGTGGAAACTGCCGCGCTACCGCATGCAGCGCCCGAGCCACGTCCATGCTGAAATGGACATATTCCTCGCCTGTTTTGCCGAAGAATTCATTTTCTCCGCTGTCCTTGCCCAGCTTGTCAAAAGCGGTACAGGGTTTCATCCTGCGGCGGTGCGCAAGCACATAGGCGTCCAGGTCATGCACAACGGCGCGCGTCCCGTCCCAGCTGAGCCAGGCATGCTTGTTCTCTCCGGGCACGGCCATCATGGGTGGAGGCATATCCGCGAAAGGCGTTCCCCTGGGCGGGCGGGAAAGCAGGTCGCCCAAATCCATCGGGCGCGGCGGACGGTCTGTGCCGCCAGCAGGGGGGGACGCAGGCGGCGGGGTAGGCATTTCCTCCGTGTAATTGCCGTCAAGGTAGTCCTGCACCGAACAGGCGAGCGGCAGGGCGCCCGCCTCAAGCCGTCTCAGGAAGTCCGTTGCCGAGTCGGACAGGCGCGCCATCAGGAAATCATAAAAGGAACCGCTGCGGCCGTCCTGCCCCAGCGTAAGTCGTTCACCCGTCTGGGGGTCGCGCAGCCCCAGGCCATTGACATAGGGCACATACTGCGCGGCAAGTTGGGCGGAGAGCGCCTTTTTGAACGGCGTCATCGTCTCCGCCGGACCTGCCGGTGAGTTCTCACACGTCTCATCCGCACCAAACATCCATTCATAGGCCATGTCCGCATGCTCCAAATCCACGATCGGGCAATAGATCTGCGCCGCGTAAACGGCGTCGCTCTCCTCTAAAAACGCTCCGTTCTCCGCCAGATACGGCGTCAGGGCGCCGTAATCTCCGCTGACGGCCAGCAGGGCGCTCATCGCCCCGCCCGCACTCCAGCCCACGGAGATGATGCGCTCAAAATCGCCCGGCAGCGCCCCGCGGTTGTGGCGCAGGAACCGAATCGCCGTCTTCAGGTCGATCAGCGGCATGGGCGACTTGCCCACGGCGTTGCCCCTTTCATCATGCGATTCGCGTCCGCGGCAGCCACAGGTTACATAGACAAGGCCGTGGGTCAGATACGGCTCTGCATAGCAACGTGGACCACCCAGCCAAGTATGCGGCATCTGCATATAGCCTGCCGAGTTGTTTTCAAAGACCACGGGCGCTGTGCGCGCAGTATAGCTGCCGGCGCGTCCTTCCGGGTTAACCGTGCCGTCGGAAATCAGGTACGCCTTTGGTACAAAAATGGAAAGCCGCTGAAACTTTGGCGCTGTTGCCTGCGGTGTATAGAGCACATCCTCCAGGCACCAGCAGTCATGCGCCTCATCCAGCGTCCATGCGCCACAGCATTGGGCCAGTTCCATGGTCTGATTGATGACAGGGATTTCTTTCATTCTGATTCGTCCCCCTTTTCTACCTCTTCGAGCAGTGCGGCGCACGCTGCCACAATCCGCTCAATTCCACGTTTGTCTATGCCGTCGTAATGAATTCCGCAGCGCACGCACACCGGCGCGCGCCATGCCACCGCCAGTGAGGATGCCCAGTGCCTGGCGATCACGCCGTCCCTGTGGCCTGCGCGCTCCAGCAGCTCTACCCTGCCGTCCGGCTGTGCCAGGCTCACAGCGCCCACATGCGTACAGCATCCACCGTAAAGCGCCACATCGTAACCCTCGTCAAGCGCAACAACCCAGGCTTGAATCGGCTGCCCCAGGCAGGTAATCCTCCAGCGCCGCTTCATGTTTCCATGCCCTCCCAGCGCTTATATCCCTGCGGCTCCAGATCAAACAGGCTCAAGGCCTTGCAGACGATGTGCCGCGTCATATCCCCGATGCATTGGGGATGGTTGTAAAAGCTCATCACCGGCGGCACAATCACCGCGCCCATCTTCGTCAGCTCCAGCATGTTGCGCAGGTGGATAGCAGAAAACGGGCATTCTCGCGCCAGCAGCACCAGCCTCCTGCGTTCCTTGAGTGTGACATCCGCCGCGCGAAGCAGCAGATTGTCGCTGTATCCGCAGGCGATCCCCGCCACCGTCTTCATGCTCGCGGGCACGACGATCATACCCATGGCCGCAAAGCTGCCCGATGCCGGCCCGGCGCCGATTTCCTCCTGCGTGTAGAACGCTTCGCAGCCTTTCGCCAGCTCCTGCGGGCGGATGCCGCACTCCTCGCGCAGCGTCATCTCGCCGCCGCGGGTGACGATCAGATCGACCGCGACGCCCATTTCCCGCAGCTGGCGCACCGTCTCCACGGCAAGCGGCGCGCCGGAAGCGCCGCTGATCCCGACAATCAACCGCCTGTTTTCCATACTACCTCCAGCCGGGAAGCCATTTCCCCGGATCCACCGGCATAAACTGCGCCCGTTCAAAGCGCGCCTTCTGCGCAAAGGGCACCGTACAGTCGAAAATCGTCTTGCAGGATATGCCACGATCTGGAATCGATACGTGATATTCCGGCCCTGCGCTCGGGTCGAGGGGATGGCAGCGCACGCCTGGCAGAAAAAGGGTATCCAGATTGCCCTGATAGCGCGTGTTGAGCGCCCAGAGCACGTCGTTGGTATCGAAGATGTCCACATCCTCGTCCACCAGGATCACATGCTTAAGCTCCGGGAACGCTGAGAACGCCAGCAGCGCCGCCTGGCGCTGACGGCCCTCATCCGTGGGCGCCGTTTTGTTCACCTGCAGCACTGCCATATACTTGCCGCCGCCCGCGCGATGGGCATAGACGTTTTGGACCTTGCCGGGCATGGCCTTTTCCAGCAGCGCAAGGATGCTGGCTTCCGTGGGAATCCCCGCCATATTGACGTGCTCCTCGCTGGGACCGATGCAAGTCTGCATGATGGGATTGCGCCGGTGGGTAACCGCCCTGACGCGGATTTTCCAGCAGACGCTGCTGGCAACGCCGTTGTAGCCGGGAAATTCCGGCATGGCGTAGCCCGTGTGGCTGTTTTGATCCTCCTGCACGCGCACACCCGGTACGATTTCGCCCTCGATGACGTATTCCGCATTGGCGATGGCGTTTTCCCGGATGCTCACGCAGGGCGTGAGCCGCACCGGCTCTTCCCTCAGCGCCCCGGCAATGGACAGCTCGTTGAACCCCAGCGGCGTTGTCGGCGGCGCAAAG
>CALVVZ010000063.1 GCA_944364075.1 uncultured Clostridia bacterium | reverse complement strand
AATGACCAGGGCCTGTACCACGCTATCCTGGGTCATTTCCGGACGGTCCATGTACAGGGTGGCAAAATCATAAATAAAGGCGTAGCCATCCTCGGAATGGGCCGCCTCCTCAGTGGGGTCGTTCAGCGGCGCGCCGGCGGCTAGGGCGCGCTCCTTGTAGCTGTTCACCCAGGCGGTCAGTTCTTCATAGTCCAGGGCTTCCGCGGAGCTTTCCCCCAGGGCGGGACACAGGGACAGCGTCATGATCAACGCCAGGAGAAGGGCAACGCATTTTTTCATCATCTTTTTATTCTCCTTACATGGTTCATGGCAGGTGACAAGCCACCAGCATTATTTTACTAGAAACTGCCCGAATTGTACAGCCCGGGAAATTCTTCATAGGTGTAAAAATACGCGATGCCTGCGTTCATCCCTGCCGGGCGACAAAGAAAGCGAAAAAAATCCCCCGGCGGAGCATGCCGTCCGGAGGGAGAGCGAACAGGTTAGCCTGCGTTTTCCGGCGCGGCGAGCCCCGCCTTGCGGGTACAGCGCTTCAGCCAGCCGCCTTTGAGGTAATAGCCGATGAACAGCAGGGATGTGATGGACCAGGTGATGGGGTAACTGAGCAGCATAAAGGTGATGCTGTTGTGCGCTGGCGCAATGCCCATGACCCAGACCATTCGCAGCAGGCATACCCCGCACAGGGTAATCAGCGTAGGAATCAGCGAGTCTCCCGCGCCGCGCACCGCCCCGGAAAGAATCTCGATGCAGATGTAGGTCAGGTATGTGGGTACCAGCAGGCGAAGAATCACCAGCCCCAGGCGGATCACCTCCGAATCATCGGAGAACAGCCGGTAGAGGGTTTCGCCGAAAAGCAGCAGTACCGCGCTGATGACGGCGGTGGCCAGCGCGGTCATGCCCAGACAGGCCCGCACGCTCTTTTTGACCCGGTCGTAGCGCTGGGCGCCGAAATTCTGCCCCACAAAGGTGGTAATGGCAACGCCGAAGGCATTGACCGTCATCCAGTACAGGCCGTCCAGCTTGCCGTAGGCGGTCCAGGCCGCCAGAATGTCCGTGCCGAAGCTGTTGACGCTGGTCTGGATGATGACGTTGGACAGGGAGTACATTACCGACTGCAGCCCGGCAGGCAGGCCGATGCGCACAATGCGTCCCAGCAGATCCATATGGAAGCGGATTTTGCGGACCTCCAGCCGGTAGGCGTAGTTGGAGCGCGCCAGGGTCAGCACCACCAGCATCGCGCTGACTGCCTGGGAGAAAACGGTGGCCAGGGCAGCGCCGGCCACGCCCATCTCCAACCCCAGCACCAGCAATACGTCCAGCAGGATGTTGACCATGCAGGCGCAGACCAGGAAGTACAGCGGCCTGCGGGAGTCGCCCACCGCCCGCAGCACGCCGGAACCGATGTTGTAGATCAGGTTGGGAATCATGCCCGCAAAGTAGATGCGGATGTAGGTTACCGCGTGCCCCATCACGTCCTCCGGGGTACCCATCCAGCGCAGCAGCGTGGGGGAGAGCACAATGCCCAACACCGACAGCACCAAACCGCCGGCCAGGGACAGCGCCGCGGCGGTGTGTACCGCCTGGCTTACCTCCCGTTCCCGGCGGCCGCCGAAAAACTGGGAGATGATCACCGTGGCGCCCGAGGACAGACCCACGAAAAAGCCCACGATCAGGTTGATCAGGTTGCCTGTGGCGCCGCCCACCGCCGCCAGGGCTTCCTTGCCCACATATTTGCCTACGATGATGGCGTCGGCGGTGTTGTACAGCTGCTGGAAAAACGTGCCCAACAAAATAGGAAAGAAAAAGATCAGCAGCTGTTTCCAGATCACGCCGTCAATGATGCTGTTTCCCGCTGCCGTCTCCACGATCCGACGCTTCTTGAACATAGTCCTTTCATGCTCCTTCGAATGTCCTCAAACACACTATATAGCATACCCGGGAGCGTTTGTCCAGGGGGAGCGGGGAAGAAAATGCACACTGTGGGCATTAACGGGCATGCGAAAGAAATCGCACGTGTACACGCTGGGCAGGCGGCACGCATGCGTTTTTTCTGCGCGTCTCCAAAGAGCCTTGCAGGTGACGCTTTCCAACGCGCTCTGTACATGGAAAGCATAACTTTGCCACAGCGGGGAAACTTTGCGCCTCATTTTTTTCAGAGCCATATTGCGCAGTTCGTCCTGGCGCATGGCGCCCCGGACGGCGCAAACGTAAACTGCCATTGCAAAAGAGTGCCGAAACATTGCAAATATGCTGATTTTCATGTAAAATGTGGCCAGGAGAAGGCGGTATGGGCTATAATGGTACGCGGGGAGGAAACCGCCATGAACGGCTGCAGAATGGATTCGGGGCTGTACAGCTTTTCCCATAGCCTCAGCCAGGTAGCGTCTCCGGGCTACATGATTCATGCGCACCCCTTTTACGAGCTGTATTATTTTGTGCGTGGCGAGGTGGATTACCTGCTTTCCGGGGTGGAGCGGCAGCTGCGGCCCGGCGCCATGCTGGTGATACTGCCCGGCGAGTTTCATGGGGTGCGGGTAAATTCCGCGGCTGTCTATGAGCGGTGGACCCTGCACTTTGATCCCGAAATGCTCTCGGCGGAGCGCCGGGAATGGCTGCTGGAAGCCGCGGCAGATGCCCCGGCCCTGCGTTTTTTGGAGGACGCGGGGGAATGGGGTATGGAGGAGGCCTTCGCCATGTACGACGGCTTGCCGGAGATGGAAGAGAGCCTCCGGCGGAAGCTGGTGCCGGTGTTTACCGAGGCGATGCTGGGGCGAATGATGATTCGCCGGCGCAGCCTGCCCCGGCCGCAGCTTGCCGGCGCGACGCACGCCCATGTAGTGACCCAGGTGGCAGGCTACCTGAACGAGCACTTTACCGAGCACATCACCCTGGACAGCCTGGCGGAAAAGTACTACATCTCCAAAAGCCACCTGAACCTGACGTTTCGCCGGACCATGGGGGTTACGGTGATGGATTACCTGACGCGCAGGCGGGTGGCGTATGCCCGGCAGCTGTTGATCAGCGGGCTTCCGGCTACGCAAACGGCCGCCGCGGCGGGCTTTGGGGATTATACCAGCTTTTACCGCAACTACGTCAGGCATTTCGGACATGCCCCCAACCGGGATTACAGCCGCCTGACGCCGGAGCAGAAGCTGCTGCGGCAGGAGATGACGGATATGCGGCCCATGACCGGGAACGCGGATGGCGCACAAGAGGCGGATAGCCTGTGGGAGCGCATGCCCGCGACCAGACCCGGCGGAGACGGCGCGGCAATGGGAAAGGAGCGAAATGGCATATGAGAATCGGCGCACAGATGTATACGGTACGGGACAGCTGCCAGACGCTGGAGGGCTTTGCGGAAACCCTCCGGCGCATTGCGGACATCGGCTACCGGTTCGTTCAGGTGTCCGGGACCTGTCCCTTTGAGGGAGCATGGCTCAAGGAGCAGCTGGACCGGAATGGTCTGACCTGCGTGCTGACCCACACCCCCGTGCCCCGGCTGACCGGGGAGCTGGAACAGGTCATCGCCGACCACGATACCTTCGAGTGCGGGTATATCGGCCTGGGGTGGTATCCCTTTGACCAGCAGGAGGACCCGGCGTGCTACGAGCATTTCCTGGAAACCTACCGGCCCGTTGCCCAGCGCATCAGGGACGCGGGAAAGCTGTTCATGTATCACAACCATGATCAGGAGTTCAAAAAATTTGGCGGTAAGCTGGTGCTGGAAAAGCTCATGGAGGATATGCCCGCCGGGCTTATGGGCTTTACCCTGGACACGTTCTGGGTGCAGGCGGGGGGCGGAGACCCCGCCCAGTGGCTGGAAAAGCTGGCGGGGCGCATTCCCTGCATCCACCTCAAGGACTACGCCTACGGCCGTTCCATGGCGGTAATCGGCGAGGGCAACATCAACTTTGACCGCGTGTTTGAAAAGGCGGAGGCGGGCGGCACCCAGTACATGCTGGTGGAGCAGGATGACTGCCATGGGGAGGACCCCATCGACTGCCTCAAGCGCAGCTATGACTATCTGGTTTCCAGGGGCTTCCGGTAAGGGACCGTACGCATATAGAAAAGGAGCGAAGGCAGCATGGAAAAGAAAATTCGCCTGGGTATCATCGGCTTGGGCAACATGGGCTCCGGCCACGCCAAGAACCTCATGGAGGGCAAGTGCCCGGATTTCGACCTGGTGGCGGTGGCGGATACCAATCCTGCCCGCATCGCCTGGGGCAAGGAGAACCTTGCCGCGGGTATCCGCTACTTTGACGACGCCCTGGCCATGCTGGACAGCGGCTGCATCGACGCATGCATGGTCTGCGTGCCCCATTACGATCATCCCCGCTACGCCATGGCATGCATGCAGCGGGGCATCCACGTCATGGTGGAAAAGCCTGCGGGCGTGTATACCAAGCAGGTGCGGGAGATGAACGCGGAAGCCGCCAAGCATCCCGAAGTGGTGTTCGGCATGATGTTCAACCAGCGCACCAACCACGTTTACCGCAAGATGCGGGAGCTGGTGCAGTCCGGCCAGTACGGGCAGATTCGCCGCACCAACTGGATTATCACCGACTGGTACCGGCCGCAGGCCTACTACGATTCCGGCGCCTGGCGAGCCACCTGGTCCGGGGAAGGCGGCGGCGTGCTGCTGAATCAGTGCCCCCATCAGCTGGATCTGTGGCAGTGGATCTGCGGCATGCCCGTGAGCGTATTCTCCCAGATGCGCTTTGGCCAGTGGCATGATATTGAGGTGGAGGACGACGTTACCACCTATGTGGAGTATGCCAATGGCGCTACCGGCGTATTTGTGACCACCACCGGCGACGCCCACGGCACCAACCGCTTTGAGATTCAGATGGACCGCGCCAAGCTGGTGGTGGAGGACGGCCAGCTGCATGTATTGGAGTTCGAGGTTTCCGAGCCCGAGTGGAGCCGCACCAATAAGGTGCCCTTTGCCACTATGCCCGCCCATGAGGTGGAAGTGGAAACCGACGGCAAGAACGAGCAGCACGTGGGCGTGCTCAACGCCTGGGGCGGCGCGATTCTGCGGGGAACGCCCCTGATTGCCCACGGCAGCGAGGGCGTAAACGGCCTGACCCTGTCCAACGCCATGCATCTGTCCGCCTTCCTGGGCAAGAAGGTCGAGCTGCCCCTGGATGAGGACCTGTTCTACGAAGAACTGATGAAGCGGGTGGCTACCTCCCGGCGCAAGACGGAGACCCAGGCGGTTTTCGCCGACACCAGCAGCACCTATGGCGGCAACCGCTGAGGGGTAAGGAGCGAAAGCATATGTCGGGCATCAAGGTAGCGGTTATTGGCTTTGGCAATATGGGTACCGCCCATGCCGCCTGCCTGGCGGAGGGCAACATACGCGGGTTGGAGCTTGCGGCGGTATGCGATATTCGCCCGGAGCGGCTGGAGGAAAGCCGCCGGCGCTTCCCGGATGTGGCCTGCTATGCGGATTACCGGGAGCTGCTGGCTTCCGGCGCGGCGCAGGCTGTGGTAGTAGCTACGCCCCATCCCCTGCATGGGGAGATCGCCTCCGCCGCGCTGGCGGCGGGGCTCCATACCCTGGTGGAAAAACCCATTGAGGTCAGCGTTACCAAGGCGCGCAGGCTGGCGGAAGCGGCCCGGAAAAGCGGCAAAGTATTCGCCATCATGCTCAACCAGCGCACCAATCCTATCTTCCGCCGGGCGCGGGAAATCGTCCAGGGCGGCGGACTGGGAGAGATGAAGCGCACCGTGTGGATTATCACCAACTGGTACCGCACCCAGCATTATTATGATTCCGGCTCCTGGCGGGCGACCTGGGCGGGGGAAGGCGGCGGCGTGCTGCTCAACCAGGCTCCCCATAACCTGGACCTGTGGCAGTGGATCTGCGGTATGCCGGTGGAGGTAACGGCCCGGTGCGAAGTGGCCAAGTACCACCATATCGAGGTGGAGGACGAAGCCACCCTGTTCACCCGTTACGCCAACGGCGCCACGGGCCTGTTCATCACCAGCACGGGAGAATTCCCCGGCACCAACCGCCTGGAGATTTCCGGGGAGTTGGGCAAGCTGGTGCTGGAGGAAGGCAAGCTCAAGTGGTGGAAACTGCGCCGCAACGAAAAAGAGGTGCGCTTTGGCTCCGAGGCGAACTTTGCCAAGATTGACATGGACTATTCCGAGTTCGTTCCCCAGGAGAAGGAAACGGCGCATGCGGGTGTCCTGCAGAATTTCGCCAACGCCATCCTTCATGGCGAACCCCTGCTCTCTCCGGGAGAAGACGGCATCAACGAGCTGACGCTTTCCAACGCGGCGTACCTGTCCCAGTGGCAGGGAAACAAGCCTGTGCAGTTGCCCCTGGACGGCGCGGCCTTCGATAGCCTCTTGGCCCAGCGCATGGCTTCTTCCGCCTACCATGACGCGGAACAGGCGGGGGAAGACGCCAGCGGCCGGTACAGCGAGCGGTGGCAGGTGAACTGGTAACCTCCGGGAGCATCTGTACATAATCTGACCGGCCCCTGGAAGAAGCGCATCGTGCTCCTTCCAGGGGCCGGTTCAGTCTGTTGAAAAATGTTTTTCGCACCAGCATCATAAAAAAGGAACTGCCGACGCCCAGACTTGCAAAAGTTTCATCAAGCCTGAGGCCCGAAGGTTTCCAAAGGGCGATCGGAAAGCCCTTTGGTCGCGCCCGCAGGCGCGAAACCCTCTGCGCTTAAAAGAACACGATGCTGAACTCGCAAAAAAGAAACAAAATACTTTGCCCACAGTCTAACCGGCCCCTGGAAGAAGCGCATCGCGCTCCTTCCAGGGGCCGGTTTTCATGCATGGGACGCTTGAAAGATGGGCTTTGCATTTGCTCCCCAGGGGCTGCCTGGGCATCCGGCAAACAGACGGCTCAGGGGTACTCCCGGTAGTCCAGATAGCTGAAAGCGGCTTCTACGCCGTCCCCCTGGCAATCGCAGCAGTTCACCCCAAGCATGGAGCCGGTGAAACCATTTCCCCGCACATGCTCGTCGGAAATGGCCATCATGTCCAGGACTGGCCCCGCCTGACGCCAGGCGCCGTCCTCCAGGGCGTAGGTGAAAAGAAGCTCGCGCTTGTTCAACTCGGCGCGCAGGCGCACGGAGGCGGTTCCTTCCGGCAGCGGATAGGGTCCGTAATCCGTCAGCTCCTGATTGACCAGGGCACTGACATACAGCACGGGACCGCTTTCCTCCCGGAGCATTTTCAGGTAGTAATGGTTATCGTAATTGTAATACACCAGCAGCCCGGCAATGTGATTCAAGTGCCGGGGAGCAAAAAACATCTGCGTTTCCAGGGAGCAGCGCAGGCTCTGCTGCCGACGGGCCAGCAGTCCCTGCCGGTATTTGGACATGGGGGAGTAGCCCCCGCGGATCACCAGCCGTCCGGGTTCCCAGCGAATGCCGCAGGATTCCCTGGATTGCCGCAGGGTCATATAATCCAGGGGCGGCGGAGCCAGGGAGAAATCCGCGTATTGGCTGTGATCCCGCCGCTGCTCCCAGGCGGGGGCGTCGAAGAACAGCTCCGGCAGGGCCTGATTGTTGGCCTGAAGCCTGAACCAGCCATCCTCGGTCCACACCACGTTCTGGATTGCGCTCTCCCGGCCCAGGATGCTGAAGCGGTCTACCGGCCGGGAGCACAGGTGGGACATATACCAGCGGCCGTCCGCGCCCTGCGCAATCTGCGCGTGTCCCGCCCGCTGCAGCGGACAGTCCGCGTGCCCGCTGGAGGTCAGCACCGGATTGTACGGGCTTTCCTCATAGGGACCCCAGACGGACGTGGCCCGGGCCACGGTGGCCGCGTGCTCATAGCGCGTGCCGCCTTCGGCTACGGTAAGGTAATAGTACGCGCCCCGGCGCAGGATGTTCGGACCTTCCGTAGTGCCCAGCCGGGTTCCCGCAAACACACGCACGGGCTTGCCCAGCAGGCGGAAGCTTTCCGGGTCAATCTCCTGCACATCAATGCCGGAAAAGCGAATGTGGTCCACCCGGTGGTCGATGGTCATGTTGACGAAATATTTCCGCCCGTCCGCATCGTGGAACACCGAAGGGTCAAAGCCGGAGCAGTTCATGGCCACGGGCTTGCTCCAGGGCCCCCGGGGATCTGCGGCGGTGGTCAGGAAATTGCAGGTGTCCTTGTAGCGCTGGCGGTTGGTATACACCAGGGTAAAGGCCAGATAAAACTTCCCGCCGTCATAGGTCAGGTTGGGGGCCCATATGCCGCAGGCGGCATCCATGCCGGTCATATCCACGGCCTGATCGTCTGTCAGCGCATAGGAGAGAATCTCCCAGTTGACCAGATCCCGGGAATGGTGAATGCACACGCCGGGGAACCATTCAAAGGTGGAGGTGGCGATATAATAGTCCTCCCCCACGCATAGCAGGCTGGGGTCCGGGTTGAAACCCGGAAGCACGGGGTTTTGCGCTTTCACGGCCGGTCAACTCCTTTTTCCTGTCCAGACGGCTTCGCGCCGGGCACGTCAAATTCCCTGAGGTATACGGAAGCAAAACGTTTTCCCAACGCCCGCAGCGCAGGCGTGTCGTAATGAATCCGGTCCGGCTTGCCCGTGAGCCCCTGCGCGCTTACGCAGCGGATATTTTTGCGCAGCTGCGGCAGGCGCTGCAGCTGACGGGTGATCTCCCCATGGTAGGGAACCTGCTTTTCCGGGGGTACCAGCGCGTTGAATTCGTCCAGAAAGGGACAAAGCTCCGCTACCAGCACCGGTATATCCTGAGGCACGCCCAGGCGCTGGATCAGCGCGTCCAGCATCTGCAAAAAACGCGGGGCATAGCTTTGCGCGTTGTCCAGGCTGTATCCGTCGTTTTCGCCCTGAATCCACAGGATGCCGCTGAGCAGGCTGTCCTGCATGGCGCGTTCCGCTTGTGTTGCGGCGCGCTCCCACAGCCAGCCTCCGGGCATCCATTCTTTCAGCAGCGTTCCGCCTTCCGCGCAGGGAATCAGACCGATTTGCCGGCCGGTGGCCTGTTCCACCGCGTCGGCGAAGGGAAGCTGCATACTTTCGCCGGAAAATTCCCGGTCCGGGTTTACGGGCTCGCGGGCTTCTGCCCAGCCCTCCGGGCCTAACGCCAGCACCCGCGGATTGACGATGGGGGGCAACAGGCCCATTTCCCCGCGTCCGGCCATGTTGGACTGGCCGATCATCAAAAAGCTAAGCATACGTCTCTCCTTACAGCAGCCCGTGACGCTCCAGCAAGGCCCGTATCCGGTCCAGCTGTTCCTGGGAAGCCGGCGCGAAGGGCTTTGTCACCGCCGCCGAGCGAAGAATGCCCCGGAGCAGCATGGCGCCCTTGATGGCGCTGACAAAAGGCGAGGTGACGGCGTAAATACCCATCAGATCGTTAACGGCCTGCTGGCGCTGCGCAAGTTGGGCCGCGTCGCCGCTCCTGGCCGCGTCCCGGAAGGCTGCCGCCACCTCCGGGGCAAAATTGCTGATGCCGGCAATGCACCCCGCGCCGCCGGAGAGCACGTTATGGGCGAAGTTGTCATCGAAACCGGAGTATACGCGGAAGTCCGGCCGCACGGCCCGCACCTGCTGGAGGATCTCCCGCGTGCCGTCCATGCCGGGAATGGTATCCTTGATGCCAACAATGTTGGGATACGCTTCTGCCAGGCGCGCCACGGTTTCCGCCGCGATGGCGTACCCCGTGCGGGCCGGGAAATTGTACAGGAACACCGGCCCATGAATGGCCTGGGCCAGTTCGCCGTAATAGCGCGCAATGTCCTCCTGCTCCAGGGGGAAGTAATAGGGAGGGAGCAGTACCACGCCGTCGGCCCCCGCATCCAGAGCGAAGGAGGCCAGTTGCACCGTTTCCTCCATGACCATGCTGGTGCAACCCACATAGACGGGCATGCGTCCGGCCACCTGCGTTACCGCATGCCGGGCCACCTGCCGCTTCTGCTCCAGGTTCATGCTGAAAAATTCTCCGATGCTGCCCAGCACCAGCACGCCGTCCAATCCATGGGCAATCAGGCGCTCGTAGAGCGCCGATTGATCCTCCGGGGAAAAGCTTCCCTGCTTGTCCAGCGCCGTTACCGCCGGACAAATGTATGCCGCTTGCATTCCTTTCACCTCAATATCCCGCCCCTTCCATGGCGGAAAGCGCCAGGCGCTGATACCGCGCCAGTACGCCGCGCTCCGGCAGGCTGTGCCGGACGCCCTGTTCCCCACGCCGGGCCATGATAGCGTTTACTTCTTCCGGGGGCATCCTTTTTCCTGCGATGCCCACCACATCCAGGGTCCTTTTTTCCACATCAAAGGCGATCAGGTCGCCGGTTTCCACATAGGCAAGCGGCCCGCCCGCCGCCGCTTCCGGGGATACGTGGCCGATGGCCGCTCCCCGCGTGGCTCCGGAAAAACGCCCGTCGGTAATCAGGGATACGGAACCGTTGAGGCTGGGATCGCACACCAGGGCTTCGGTGGTCATGAGCATTTCCGGCATGCCGCTGCCCCGGGGGCCTTCAAAGCGAATGACCACGATGTCCCCGGGAACAATTTGTCCCTGCACCACGGCGTTATAGGCGTCCTCCTCGCAGTCGAACACCTTACAGGGACCGCAATGGGCGCGCATGTCCTCCCGGCAGGCGGCGTACTTCATCACTGCGCCCTGGGGCGCCAGGTTTCCCCGCAGCACGGCAACGGAGCCGCATTCCGCGGCGTCCGCCGGGTCGCAGATGACATCCCGGCGCTCCAGGCCGTAGTTGTGCAGGTACCCCTCGTTGCGCTGGAAAAAGCCGTCCCGGACAATCCATTCCAGGTTCTCTCCCAGGGTGCGGCCGGTAACGGTCATGGCGTCCAGGTGCAGGTATTCCTTCAGCAGGCATTGCAGCCGGGGCACGCCTCCGGCAAAATAGAAGCTCTCCGTCAAGTGCTTTCCTCCGGGCTGAATGCTGGCCAGGTGGGGAACCTGATGGTTAACCCGGTCGAACAGCTCCGGCTCGATCTGGATGCCCAGCTCCCGGGCGATGGAGGGCAGATGCAGCATGGCGTTGGTGGAACCGCCCATGGCCGCATGAATCACAATGGCGTTTTCGAAAGCTTCCCGGGTCAGAATGTTCGACACGGTTATTCCGCGGTCAATGAGCGCCATGAGCTGCGCGCCGCTGCGCCGGGCAAAGGTATGAATGTCCCGCATGGTGGCCGGCGCCAGGGCGCTGCCCGGCAGCGCCAGGCCCAGCGCTTCGGCCATGCACTGCATGGTGCTGGCGGTACCCAGAAAACTGCAAGCCCCCGCCGAGGGGCAACCGGTGAGCTTGTACTGGCGCACCTCTTCCCCGGTAATGGCATCCTTGCGCTTCTGGCGCAGGGAAATGTCACCCGCCAGCAGGGAAGTGGTCATGTCCGGCCCCGGACGCATGGAGCCGCCCGGAACAAAGATGGCGGGAATGTTGACGCGGGCGGCTGCCTTGAGCAGCGCGGGGATGGACTTGTCACAGGAGGCGGTAAGCAGCATGCCGTCCCAGGGAATGGCGCTGGCATGGACCTCCACCATGTCGCAGATGGCTTCCCGGGAAGCCAGCACATAGTTCATGCCGCCGTGGCCCTGGGCGCAGCCGTCGCATACGTCCGTGACGTGGTAGTGGGCGGGAAAGCCGCCGTACTCGATGACGCCCCGGGCGGCCGCCTGGGACAGGCCGTTGAGATGCACGCTGCCCGGGTGGCTGTCGCCGTAAACGTCCTCCACCAGCACCTGAGGTTTGACGATGTCCTCTTCCTCCCAGCCGGATCCCATTTCCAGCGCGTCGAACTGCGCCCATAGCGCGCGTTCCGCTTTGCTGCGATTTTCTTTCATTGGTACGCACCGCCGCTTTCGTTTTTGTCGCTTACTTGCCGTAATCGCTGCCGGTGGTGATTTCCTCATTGGCAAAGTTGGTTACGGAAGTCTGCTTTTGATAATAGTGGGGCGCCGCTGCCATGATGCCTTGCACCGTATAGAAGGGATCGTCCCGCTGCAAGGGAAAACGCACGGTTTTGCCCAGGGAACCGGATTCGTAAATACCGGTGATCAGCTCAATGGTGCGCCGGCCGTCCTCGCCCGTTACCGCGGGCGCGACGCCCTGCGCAATGGCCTGGAGCACATCGTGAATTTGTCCCACATGGGCCGTGTACGGCACCTCTTCATACCCATCATAACACGCCGTGATGGCTTTTTCCAGTGCTTCGTTTTTTTCCGGGAAGCCGTTGGACTTGGATACGGCCGCATCCACGGAGAAGGGAGCGGAGATGCGCGCCTTTTCACACTGGAATACCAGCTGCTGCCGTTCGCCATGATGCACCACCGAAGCGGTTACTTGCGCCAGGGCGTGGGGATAGCGGAAAACGGAGTGACAGCGCCGCCGCCCAAAGGAGTTCACCTCCACATGAAACACATGATCTCCGGCCATCTCCCGGTCTGCGATGCTTCCATATGTTGATTGACGCATACGCTGTCTTTCCCACTTGCGCAAACTTTCTTTTCCCGGGACGGTTTCAGTCCCGGCGGAATCTGGTATACTGGATATATACTAGTTAGCCTTCACAAATGTCATAGGTACCGCAACCGAACGCCCCCATGCAACGGCCTTGCCTGGCCGCTGTTCCGGGGAACAGCGATGAAGGAGGAAGCCATGGAACAGAAATTTTTCATTTGCGAGCATTGCGGCAATATCATTGCCATGGTCCACATGAGCGGCGTACCGGTGATGTGCTGCGGCGAAAACATGCGGGAGATCGTTCCCGGCGTTACGGACGCCGCGGTTGAAAAGCACGTGCCGGTTTACACCGTGGAGGGCAACACTGTGCGGGTCACCGTGGGCGCTACCGCGCATCCCATGCTGGAGGAACATCATATCGCGTGGATCTCCCTGCAAACCAGGCAGGGAAATCAGCGCAAGCTCCTCCGCCCCGGAGAGGCGCCCCAGGCATGCTTTGCCATCTGCGAAGGCGACCAGGTGGAAGCCGTCTATGCCTACTGCAATCTGCATAGCCTGTGGAAGGCGTAAGCGCAATGGAAAGGAGGGAATGGCCATGAAGTACGTATGTCCCATCTGCGGTTATGTATACGACGAGGAAAAGGAACGCATTCCCTTTGCGCAGCTGCCCGACAGCTGGGTGTGCCCGCTGTGCGGGGCGGCAAAGAGCGTGTTCGCTCCCGCTTCCGCGCCGTCCCCCGCGCCGGTTCCCAGCAAACCTGCTGCGGTGGACCCGGACGCTTTGAAACTCTCCCCCGGAGTGCTGGCGGCGGTGTTTTCCAACCTGGCCCGGGGTTGCGAGAAGCAGTACAAGCCCAGGGAGCAGGTGTTGATGACGGAAATCGCGGCGTATTTTACCGCCGTGACGCCCCAGACGGAGGGCGCGGACGAGCGGATGCTGGCGGAGCTGATGAGCGAGGATCTTACGGAGCGCTACCCCCATGTCCGGGATGCGGCGGTGCAGGCCGGCGATCGCGGAACCCAGCGCATCTGCGTATGGGGGGAAAAGGTCACGCGCATGGCGCAGTCCCTGCTCAGCCGCTATGAAAAGGAAGGCGAAGCGTTCCTGCGGGATAACGACGTGTGGATCTGCACGGTATGCGGCTTCCTTTACATTGGCAAGCACGCCCCGGAACGTTGCCCGGTGTGCAAGGTGCCGGACTGGAAATTTGAAAAAATCGAAGGGAGGGCATAAGGCATGAAGAAAATCGCCGTGAGAAACCTTAGGCTTTGCACCAAGGATTGCCTATGCCTGTATGTCTGTCCCGTGGGCGCTACGGACACGGAGAACAGCATCATCGACACCGGCAAGTGTACCGGCTGCGGCCTTTGCGCGGAAGCATGCCCCAGCAAAGCCATCAGCATGGTTCCGGTGGCCTATCCGCCGCAGCAGAAGAAGGCGGAAAGCGTTGTGGATGCGGAGAACCTCCTGGCGCTGAACAAGGCGCGGGAGGAAGCCGCCGCCCAGCAGATCGCCCGGGAAACCTCTCAGGACGGCCTCTACCGCCTGGCTACGGGGATTGCCCGCTCCAGCCGTTTGGTGGCCGAGGATATTCTGCGGGAAGCCGGCTATATGCTTCCGCAAAGCGGAAACGCCCATGCCCTGCTTCGGGAGCTTATGGCCAACCCGCCCGGGGAGGGTTTCCCCATGGACGCAGCCAGACAGCTGCTGGAACTGATTCCCGATAACGATGCAACTGAAGAAAAGGAGACGAAGAAAATGGAAAAGTGGAAGTGCAAGGTTTGCGGTTATATTCATGAAGGTCCCATGACGCCCGATTTCAAGTGCCCCGTTTGCAAGCAGCCCGCAAGCTCCTTTGAAAAGGTGCAGGAGGCCGCCCCGGCCAATCCCTACGCCGGAACGCAGACCGAGAAAAACCTGGAGGCTGCCTTTGCCGGCGAGTCCCAGGCCCGCAACAAATATACCTATTTTGCCTCCGTGGCCAAGAAGGAAGGCTATGAGCAGATTGCCGCGCTCTTCCTCAAAACCGCCGAGAACGAGAAGGAGCATGCCAAGCTGTGGTTCAAGGAGCTTAAGGGCATCGGCGATACCGCGCAAAACCTGCTGCATGCTGCCGAGGGCGAGAACTACGAATGGACCGATATGTACGACGGCTTCGCCAAAACCGCCGACGAGGAAGGATTCCACGACCTGGCGGCCAAGTTCCGCCTGGTAGCCGCCATCGAAAAGCATCACGAGGAGCGCTACCGCAAGCTGCTGGCCAATGTGGAAACCATGCAGGTATTTGAAAAGAGCGAGGTCAAGATTTGGGAATGCCGCAACTGCGGTCATATCGTCGTGGGTACCAAAGCCCCCGAGGTCTGCCCCACCTGCAACCATCCCCAGAGCTTCTTCGAAATTAACGCCGAGAACTATTGATCAGCGTGTCAAAAAAGTGGCGCCGCCACTTTTGGGGGGAAGCAACTTCGGCCAACCAGAGGCCGCCCGAAGTTGTAAGGAATTGATTTTGCAAGCAAAATCAACGCCCCAGCAAGGCGCTGCTTTCATACATGAAAACAGCGGTCGCGAAGCGACTTGGCTTTTCCAAAGAAAGGCCACAGACTGCTGAAAAAAGGCGTGTATTTTCATACAGATGCAAGAAAAATGAAACTTCAGGCTCCTAAACTTGCAAAAATATCATAGCGTATGGGGCCGAAGGCTTCCAAAGGGCGATCGGAAAGCCCTTTGGTCGCGCCCGTAGGCGCGAAACCCTCTGTGTTTGCAAGCAGGCAATGTGCAACTTGCAAAAATAATAAGACCAT
>CALVVZ010000062.1 GCA_944364075.1 uncultured Clostridia bacterium | reverse complement strand
GGGCCTGCCGCTTTTGGTCACATGCCACAGACTGCTGAAAAAGGCATAGCTTTTCATGCAGACGCGAGAAAAATGAGACTTCAGGATTCTTAGCTTGCAAAAGATCCATAGCGTATGGAACCGAAGGTTTCCAAGGGAAAAGGCAGGCAATCCGCCTGTGACTAACCGGCCTCGCGGTTGAGCATGCCTGCCTTTCTCAAGGGGCTGTTGCAAAATAGTCGCCCCTAAAAATAATGCACAAAAACTGGCCGCAAAAGAAGCCAAAACACTTCTTTTGCGGCCGATTTTGGTTGGTGGCTGCTGTTTTTTTGTGCAAGCTGTTATTGTGGACTGCCTGATGTTTCATTTTCCCTGTGGACACATGAAAAACCGAACTTTTTTTCATGCTCTGACAGTGGCGATGCCGCTTTGCTGACGGCCTATGCAGGAAAACGCGGATCATTACCCCCAGAGCAACGCCAGCGCCGGGACAATCTGCTTCTTCCGGGATACCACATGGGGCAGGAAAACGTGATGTTCGCTGATGTCGTGCGCGTCAAAGGCCATGCGGATCACATCCTCATCTCCCAGGAAGACCAGCTCCGTCCCTTCCCGGAGCACGTCGGTAAGCATAAGCAGCTGCAGGTCGTAGCCGCGCTCGGTTTTCATTTTTTCCATGGCGGGAAGCAGCTCGGGCAGCCTGGCAAGCACGGCGTCCGTATCCAGGCAGGTAATTTGCCCAATGCCCAGGTCGTGCCCGGCAATGTGGAATTCCTTGAAATCCGTGCGCAGCAGTTCGGCCACACTCTTGTCCGAGGCAACGGAGGCGGAGAAAATCTGACGGCCCAGGGCTTCCAGGTCCAGCCCGGCGGTTCGCGCCAGGCGTTCGGCCAGACGCTTGTCCCGGGGGGTACAGGTGGGAGACTTGAACAGCACGGTATCGGAGAGAATGGCGGCAGCCATAAGTCCGGCCAGTTTCTCCGAAGGCATCAGGCCGCGCTCCTGATACATGGTGGCGATGATGGTGGTGGTGCTGCCCACGGGTTCGTTGCGCATAAAGACGGGATTGCCCGTCTGCACGTCCGCCAGGCGATGGTGGTCGATGATTTCCATGATTTCGGCCTGCTCCAGCCCGGGAACCGACTGGGCCTTTTCGTTATGGTCCACCAGCACCACCCGCTTGCGGCGGGGACGGATCAGGTGATACCGGCTCAGGGCGCCGACCACCTTTTCCTCCTCGTCCAGGATGGGGTAGCTGCGGTAACGGCTTTGCAGCACCGTATCCCGCACGTCGTCAATATAGTCGTTCAGGTGAAAAAAGACCAGATCCTTGCACTGGGCGATCCGGCTTACGGGGATGGCCTGGTACAGCATGCGCGCCGCCCGGTATGCGTCGCAGGGAGTAGCAATGATGCAGGTGGCGCTGTGAAGGTCCCGGTAGCTTTCCGCCAGGTTGCTCTGGCAGAGAATGACGCAGGAAGCCTGCATGGCCAGGGCCTGTTCCACTACATCCTGCTGCTGGCCGCAGATGACGACGCTGCCGGGTTTCAAGCCCTTCAGGCACTCGCCCGCGGTGGGCAGCGCGATCACCACATCCCCGGAGATTTCGTCGAACATATCTTCCGCATCGTTGAGAATGCGGCCTTCCAGGGCGCTGAGCAGGTTGAACACGGGCACCCTGCTGATGCAGGGATGCTGGATGGAATCCATATCGCTCTCCGCAATACTGCCGGCGGTAATCATGCCATAGAGGTGGCCGTTTTCGTCGGTAACGGGCAAGGCGGAAAGATTCGGGTTCTGGCGCAGAATTTCCCAGGCGTGGCTGACGGCCACGGCAGCCCCCAACAGGGGCGGCCGGTCGAAATCCAGATCCCGGACCTGGGTGCGCACGGTTTGCAGCAGCACGGGCGGCTGAAAGCCGAACTTATCCAGCAGAAAGGCTGTTTCGTCATTGAGCTGGCCCAGGCGCGCGGGGACGTATTCCCGGTCCCCCAGGGTGTTGCGCAATGCCGCATAGGCCATGGCGGAAACCACGGAATCCGTATCCGGGTTGCGATGGCCAAACACATAGATCGGATCCACAGCAATGCCTTCTTTCTTATGGTATCCCACGGGAAGCGGTTAACGGGCCCATCATTCCTCGTCCTGGACAATCCAGTTGGTGGGATCGTCGCGGATGGCGTCGGTGGCCGCTTTGGAGAGCAGCAGCTGGGTTTCCATGGTAGCGATGCCCGTATCCTTCAACCCCATATCCGCCTGGAAGGCCTTCACCGCGTTGGAGGTGAGGATGCCGAAGCCGCCGTCTATGTCCTGGGCGGTCAGGTAGCCCAGGGTTGTCAGCTTTTCTTGCAACTGACGAACCTTTTCCCCGCCGTTGCCATAGCGCATGGTCCAGTCCGCCACGTCGTGTACCGTGCCATAGCCCAGAATGCGGGTGTAGGTCAGCGGGTAGGTATTGCGCTGGACGGCCACGGGGTTGTTCCCTTCAATGACATGCACGGTGACGTTGCCCTCCGCGTCCCGGGTGCAGTATTCCACCATGGCTACATGATCGGTGTCCTGGGTATCGGTCCAGGTGAAGAATACCCAGTCCCCCGGCTGGGGAATATAGTCTCCCGTTCTGAGGTATGCTTCCGTGCCCTTGAGCCATTGATAGCCCCACTCGGCCAGGTAGCCGTTGCGCACCACATACCGCCCCTGGGAAATAAACCAGCTCCGGCCTGTATTGCTCCCGGAATACAGGGGATAGACCTTTTCCAGCAGCTCGGTATCATGCCGCTGGTCGGTCTGGTCCACGCACCAGCACAGAAATTCCGCGCACCATTGGGCGTAGGGATCGCCGGACCATTCCCCGTATTTGGAATAGCCGTGATCTCCTTCCCGATAGCCTACTTCCTCCCCTGCGATTTCCAACAGCCAGGCGACGTAATCGGGGACTTCCCACTGGGGCGGAATGATTTCCTCCAGGGATTCTTCCGCGCACTCCTCCGCAAGGGCGGGCAGGGCGCAGCAGAGCAGCGCCAGCAACAAGGCGCAGGCGCGCCGGGTGTATGCCCGGATACGGGCGAACGCCATGGGCGTATCCCTCCTTCCCAACAAGTTAGAGCCATACGGGAAGCCGGTGGGTGATGGTAAAACCGTCCGGCTCCACTTGGCACCCAAGGGCCAGCAGCCTGACGCCCAGTGGCTGCGCCCTGCGCAGGGCGTCCCCGAAGGCGGGATGGGTGCGGTCGTTGGGGCGTAGGCCGGTTACGCCGGGCAGCGCAACCACAAAGCAGAGCCACGCCCCATAGCCTGCGGCGGCGGCCCTGCACAATTCCTCCACATGCCGCACGCCGCGCTGGGTAGGCGCGTCGGGGAAATAGGCCACGCCGTCCTCTTCCAGGGTGACGCCCTTGACTTCCACAAAACCGCGAGATGCTCCAGCGCGGTAGGCAAAATCGAAGCGGCTCTCCCCATAGCGCTGCTCGGGAAGCAACGCTGCAAGCCCTGGCTGGAACTGCCCCGCCAGCGCCCATTCCCGAAACACACGGTTGGGGGCCTGACTGTCCAGGTTGACCAGCGCCTCTCCCTTGCGTGCGGCGACCAGGTCGTAGGCGGTTTTGCGCCGGGGAGACGCATCCCGGGTCAGGTAGACCTCGGCGCCGGGATACAATAGCTCCCGGCAGCGGCCTGTGTTTTTCACGTGGCAGACGACCTCTGCCCCCTCCAGGCGGCATCTGGCAATAAAACGGTTGGGACGCTGAAGAAATTCCGCCCGGTGAATATTGTCATACAGCTTCATTGGTCAACCCGGTATACCACCATGGTCAACGCGCCGTCGTCGCTGGTGTGGCCCTCCACGCGGATGGGGAAATCGTAATTATTGCGGAAGCGCAGGTTCAGGCTGTCGTTGCCCACCGCGGCATCCACGCCGTGGGGCAGATATTTGGCGCCGGAAGGACCATGGGGGCGGCGCTGGAGGATTTCCACCTTGGGCAGCTGGAGCAGGGCGTTGTACAGCGTGGAGGAAACCTGGCAGGTGCCGCCGCCATAGCCCAGCACGCTGGTACCGTCCATCAGCACCCAGGCAGGCTGATAGCCCAGGCTTTTGCGGTAGGGGCCTACGTCGTCGTTGAAGTCCAGCTCCTCGCCAGGCTGCATGACTCGGGTCAGCCGTTCGCAGGCCACGCGGATGTTCACGATGCGGCTCTTGTTTACGTCGTTCTGGGACATGTCGTAATAGGAGGTATAGGCGGCGATGGGGGTTTCCTCGCTCAAAGGGGTATCCGTGGGGGAAACGGGGATCAGCTCGGTCAGGGTTTCCAGGGGAATATAGCCGTAGGTGCGCCAGTAGGGCACCACGGCCCAGCCGTCCTGGAGCACCCACAGGCCCACCAGGGTGCCGGGATTGAGCGTGACCCAGCTTTCATCGGCGGTGCTCATGGATTTATACACCGGGCAGGTTACTGCGGTTCGGGCGATGTAGGTGCATTTTTGCACGCCGTAGGGACAGGTGTTTACCGGGTCCACGGCGGTCACACTGGTGATGCGGTCGCGCTTGATGTAGCCAATTTTTCCTTCATAGCGGATGATAGCCCAGGCGGAACCCACATACAGCACATCGGCAGTGACGGAACTCTCGTTATAGAATACCTTTTTGGAATCCGTCGTGCGCTCGGTGTATGCGCTGGACTTGGCCAAAACTTTGCAGGTGTATGGCGCGGTGGAATTGGCGTCGAAATCGCTCAATTTTTTTTCCTGATAAACGGCGCCCACCGTGCTGGCCGGGACGTTTTCATCCTCTTCGTTCACCTCGTCCAGGGCCTGCAACTCTTCCAGTTCTTCCTGGGTCAGCGTGGGTTCTGTCTCCTCCAGACCGGCTTCCTCGGCCAGAGCCGTCAGATTCATTAACAGGCAAAGCGCCGCCAGCAGCGCGATCCATCGTTTCATGCGCGTGAGGTCTCCTTCCTAATTTCAACTTGCATCATTTAACATTATAACATTCCACGGCTGTAAAGCGCAAGCGGGCCGCGACGGGTTTTACAATGTGGAAAACCATAAAAATGCCCGCTTTGAAAACCCTGGCGGGAAAACCTTTCCAAAGCCGGCGTATCTGTGGTATAATGAAAAAAATGGGAAAAAGGGGTAACGGTTCATGACGCTCTCCGCTGCCATTGAGGAATTGAACATCCTGGAAAAAAATATGCACGCTTATCGCCACGCCATGGGGGTATTGTCCCTGGACAGCGCAACCTGTGCGCCTGCGGCCTCCGCGCCTGCCAGGAGCGAAACCATGGGCGTGCTCAGCGAGGCGAGATACAGGCTGCTGGTGAATCCGCGCACGGAGGAAATGCTGCGGACGCTGCGGGAGCAGGCCGCCGCCTTGGATGTTCCGGTGCGCCGCCGGGTGGAGGTGCTGTGGGAAAGTTATCAGGATACCACCCGCATTCCCGTGAGGGAGTATGTGGACTATTCCCGCCTGTGCGCGCAGGCGGACGCCGTATGGCATCGGGCCAAGGAGGAAAACGACTTTGCCGCCTTCGCGCCCTATCTGGAAAAGCTGGTGGCCTATAACCGCCGGTTCGCGGGCTACAAAACCGGCTTTGCGACGCCCTATGACGCGCTGCTGGACGACTATGAGAAGGGCGCCACAACGGCCATGCTGGACCCGTATTTCGCCAGCTTGCGCGCCCGGCTTACGCCACTGATCCGTGCGGTGTCGGAGAAGCCTGCGCCCCGCACGGACTTCCTGCACCTGCGCTACCCGCTGCCGGAGCAGCGCCTGTTTTCCCAGCGCCTGATGGCGCTGTTGGGCCTGGACCCGGCACGATGCGTTATCGGGGAAACGGAGCATCCTTTCACCGACGGCTTCAACCGCTGGGATGTCCGCATTACCACCCATTATCAGGAGTACGATGTATCCGCGAGCATGTACAGCGTGATCCATGAGGGCGGGCATGCCCTGTATGAGCTGGGCATGGGAGAGGATTTGCAGTTTACCTGCCTGGCCGACGGCGCCTCCATGGGCATCCATGAAAGCCAGAGCCGTTTCTATGAAAACCTGATCGGGCGCAGCTTGCCCTTCTGCAAGGCGCTGCTGCCGGTGATGCGGGAGTGCTTCCCCGAGCAGATGCGGGATGTGGATGTCCCGACGCTTTACCGGGCGGTGAATGTGTCGCGGCCGTCGCTGATCCGCACGGAGGCGGACGAGCTGACCTACCCGCTGCACATCATGATCCGCTACGAACTGGAAAAGCGGCTCATTGCCGGGGACATGAAAGTGGCGGAGCTGCCCGAAGCCTGGAACGCCATGTACAGGGAATACCTGGGCGTGGAAGTGCCCGACGACCGGCAGGGTGTGCTGCAGGATACGCACTGGAGCGGCGGCGCCTTCGGTTATTTCCCCAGCTATGCCCTGGGCAGCGCTTACGGCGCGCAGATGCTGGCGCGCATGGAGCAGGAAATGGACGTATGGGGCGCGGTGGAGCGTGGAGATTTGCAGCCCGTTACCGCCTGGCTGGGTGAGAAGCTTCACCGTCACGGCAAGCTGTTCACCCCCGCGCAGGCCCTGCAAAGCGCCTGCGGCGCGCCCTTTGATCCTGACTGTTATGCGGACTACCTCACGAAAAAATATAGCGGCCTGTACGCCCTGTAACCGACGCAACAAGGGAGGGAAGGCGCCATGACCCTACAGGAAATGGTGAATGACAGCCGGCGCGTGGTTTTCTTTGGAGGCGCGGGCGTCTCCACGGAGAGCGGTATCCCGGACTTTCGCAGTGTGGACGGGCTGTATCATCAGCAGTATGACACGCCCCCGGAAACCATTCTCAGCCACAGCTTTTTCCTCACCAGGCCGGAGGAGTTCTACCGCTTTTATCGGGCGAAGATGCTCCCCCTAGACGCTAAGCCCAATGCCGCCCACCTGAAGCTGGCCGAGCTGGAACGGGCGGGACGGCTGAGCGCGATCATTACCCAGAACATTGACGGGCTGCATCAGAAGGCCGGAAGTAACACGGTGCTGGAGCTTCATGGAAGCATCTGGCGCAACCGCTGTATGCGCTGCGGCAAACGCTACCCTCCCCAGGCGCTTGTGGAGGATCCGCGGCCGGTGCCCCTGTGCGACTGCGGTGGATGGATCAAACCCGAGGTAGTGCTGTATGAGGAGGGCCTGGACGAGGATGTGCTGGCTGCCGCCGTGGGTTACCTCCGCCGGGCGGATATGCTCATCGTGGCTGGAACCAGCCTGACGGTCTATCCGGCGGCGGGGCTGGTGCGGTATTTCCGTGGGAAACATTTGGTGCTGATCAACCGGGACGCCACGCCCATGGATGCCCATGCGCACCTGGTCATTCGCGAGAAGGTGGGCGAGGTGCTTGCCCGGCTTCAGGTGCTTCCCCTTGACAAAACGGCTGACGGATGCCCATAACAGGAAAGGAGCGGCTCCTATGCAAAGCCTGGAACGCCTGTTTTCTCCCAGCCAGAAGGAACGTATGCTGGCGGCGATTCCCCAGCGGGTATCCTGCCGTGCTTTTTCTGCCGTGCCGTCCCCTGCGGATTGGGCGGCGCTGGCCTATGCAGCCAGCCGCTATACGCTCCCGGGGACACGGTTGATGCTCATGAACTGCCCGGAGGAATTGTTCACGGGGACGCTGCTGAACATGGGGCGCATTACGGGCTGCCGGGCCATCGCGGTGGTAGCGGCGTCCTCTGCGGTGGAGAACAGCCGCGTGTATGCGGGCATTGCCGGGGAAGCGCTGACCCTGGAGGCAGTTTCCATGGGGCTTGGCGCATGCTGGATCAGCGGCACCTATCGAAAAAAGCTTCTTCGCGCGCCTTTGGCGGAAAACGAGGCGGCCCTGGCTGTCATTGCGTTGGGTGTGCCGGAGCAGCCGCCGGTTTTACCGGTGCAGCGCAGGCGGAAGTCCCTGGAGAAGCTGTGCAGGGGAGATTTGTCATTGTGGCCTGCGGAACTGCGCCAGGTGGCGGAATGCGTTCGGGAGGCCCCTTCGGCCATGAATTTGCAGCCGTGGACCCTGTCCTTTACCGCCAGCCGCTTTGAAATCGACAGCGGCGACCGTTCCGCGCTGGATCTGGGCATTGCCCTTTGCCATGCGGAAGCAGCGCTGAGGACGCCCCACCGGTGGCATTTTGCCCAGAGCCGCCGGGAACCCGCTGCGTGGGCGGAGGTATAGCATGCCTTCTTTTTGTCCGTACTTTCCAGGCAAGAAAGACAACGATGTTTTCTTGAAATGATGCGGTAGACGCACTTGCGCCTTGACGTAAATTGATACGTACAAATGCGGCATACCCCGTTGCCAAACACGTTTTTTTATCGTACAATAAGGTGACGGTATGCAAGGAGGTTGCTGTGGAGAAGCTCGCAGCCTTAAAGACGTATTTTGGTCATGACGCTTTCCGGCCGGGGCAGGAACCGCTGATTGACGCGCTGTTGCAGGGAAGGGATGCCCTGGGGGTTATGCCTACGGGCGCAGGAAAGTCCATGTGCTATCAGATTCCTGCGCTGATGCTGGAGGGTACAGCCCTGGTGGTTTCTCCACTGATTTCCCTGATGAAGGACCAGGTGGCCGCGCTTATTGCCAACGGCGTGCGGGCGGCGTACCTTAACAGCTCTTTGACTCCCGGGCAGATGGAACGCGCCCTGGAAAATGCCCGCCGGGGTCTGTACAAAATCATTTATGTGGCTCCTGAACGGCTGGATACCGCTGGTTTTATGAGTTTTGCCCGGCAGGCAAAGCTCTCCCTGGTCGCGGTGGACGAGGCCCATTGCGTTAGCCAATGGGGGCAAGATTTCCGGCCTACCTACCTGAAGATCGCGGATTTTGTGGCGGGGCTTCCCGTACGACCGCCGGTGGGCGCCTTTACGGCTACGGCGACAATGCGGGTGCGGGAGGACATTCTTCGCCTGCTCCGTTTGCAACAACCGCAGGTATCGGTCACGGGATTTGATCGTCCAAACCTCTATTTTGAGGTTCTCCGGCCCAAAAAGCGTTTTCGGACCCTGGTGGAACTGCTTCGGGAACGGCCCTTTGACAGCGGCGTCATCTACTGCGCCACGCGCAAGAATGTGGAGGACGTGTGCGAAAAACTCCTGGCAGAGGGTTTTGCCGCGTCCCGCTACCATGCGGGACTCAGCGATGAGGAACGCCAGCGCAACCAGGAGGACTTCCAGTATGACCGGGCGCGCATCATGGTGGCGACCAACGCCTTTGGCATGGGCATTGATAAATCCAACGTGCGGTACGTGATTCACTACAACATGCCCAAGTCCATGGAGGCCTACTACCAGGAGGCGGGACGCGCCGGACGGGACGGGGAAGAAGCGGAATGCATCCTGCTGTACAACGGGCAGGACATCATCACCGCCAAATACCTGATCAACAACGGCGAACCCAATCCGGAACTGACGCCACAGCAGCAGGCGGCTATCCGCGCCCAGGACATGCGCCGCCTGCAGCAGATGATCGACTATGCTACGGGAAACGGTTGCCTGCGCGGAAGCATCCTGCGCTACTTTGGCGAGAAGGCGCCCGAACGCTGCGATAACTGTTCCCAGTGCCTGGGCAAGCGCTATGCCCAGGCGGAGGAAGCGGGAAACGCCGCGGAAGTCCGAACGCACGCCCGGCGCACGGATACGCAGCTGGGCGTGCCGGAGATCAAGCTGCCCCCGCCCAGGAAGAAAAAAGCTTCCGCGCCTGTCGCAGCGGAGGAGCAGGGAGACGATCTTTTCAGCGCTCTGCGGGCCTGCCGTACGCGGCTGGCTGCGGAACGCCGGGTGCCTGCCTACATCATTCTCGCGGACAGCGCGTTGCGGGACATGGCTCGCCTGCAGCCCACCAGCCTGAATGAAATGCTGGGCGTCAAGGGAATGGGCGTGATGAAGGCTTCTCAGTACGGGGACGCTTTCCTGCAAACGTTGCGGGCATGGAAGGCACGGCATCCCGCCGCGCCCAGACCCGGCATGGTGCAGACCACCGCCATGTGCCGGGAGGCCTACCGGGAGGCGCTGCTGCAAGGGTTGACGCCGGAGCATCCCTGGAGCCGGGAGGAGGACGAGCGCCTCCGCCGTGGGTACCTGGCCGGGGTGACGGTGGAACAGCTCTGCGCCATCCACCAAAGAACGGAAGCCGATATTCGCGCGCGGCTTAGATCTCTGGGCTTGGCGACATAATCTATACGTACGAACAGGAGGCGGTAACCTATGCAAAAGGCAAAACTGATTCTTGACCGGGATTACCAGATTGGGCAGGTAGACCCGCGCATCTATGGCTCCTTCCTGGAGCACTTGGGACGCGCCATCTACACCGGCATCTACGAGCCCGGCCACCCTACCGCGGACGCGGAAGGCTTCCGGCAGGATACCCTGAAGCTGGTCAAGCAGCTGGGCGTACCCCTGGTGCGCTGGCCGGGCGGCAACTTTGTCTCCGGCTATCGCTGGGAGGACGGCATCGGCGATCCTGCGTCACGTCCCCGCCGTCCGGAAATGGCCTGGTTCTCCACCGAGAGCAATCAGGTGGGCCTGCATGAATTTGTTTCCTGGGCCAAGAAGGCGGACACGGAAGTGATGATGGCGGTGAACCTGGGCACCCGCGGCCCGGATGAAGCCCGCGATCTGGTGGAGTACTGCAACCTGAACACCAATACCTACTTTGCTGATTTACGGCGCAAGAACGGCGCCAAAGACCCCTTCGGCATCAAGCTCTGGTGCCTGGGCAACGAAATGGACGGCCCCTGGCAGATCGGCCACAAAACTGCCAAGGAGTATGCCCGCGTGGCCCATGAGGCCGGCAAGCTGATGAAGTGGATCGATCCCACCATTGAGCTGGTGGCCTGCGGTTCCTCCAACCTGAACATGCCCACCTTCGGCCACTGGGAAGATACCGTGCTGGAGGAGTGCTACGACACCATCGATTACGTGTCCATGCACCAGTACTACTCCAACGCCAGCGGAGATACCCCGGAATTCCTGGCCCGTAGCCTGCACATGGATCAGTTCATCAAGGGCGTGGTGGCCATCTGCGACGCGGCCCAGGCCCGGAAGCACAGCAAGAAGCAGATCAACATCTCCTTCGACGAGTGGAATGTGTGGTATCACTCCAACGGCCATGACCAGGCGTACTACGACAGCCGCGTGTGGCATGAGGCTCCGCCGCTGCTGGAGGACATCTACACCTTTGAGGATGCGCTGCTGGTGGGCAGCATGCTCATTACCCTGCTCAAGCATGCGGACCGCGTGAAGGTGGCTTGCCTGGCGCAGCTGGTGAACGTAATCGCGCCCATCATGACCCGTCCGGGCGGCGGCGCATGGTGCAATACCATCTACTGGCCCTATATGCATGCCAGCCTGTATGGTCGCGGAACGGCCCTGCAGCCCCTGGTACAGAGTCCCACCTTCGCCACCAAGGAGTACGACGCGGTACCCATGCTGGATTCCGTGGCGATTCTCAACCCCGATGGCGGCGTGACTATCTTCGCCGTGAACCGGGACGAGAAGGAAGACCTGGCCCTGAACCTGGACCTGCGCGCCTTCCCCAACCTCAAGCCCAAGGAACACCTGCTGCTGCATCACGACGATATGCATGCCATCAATACCGAGGAGAACCCCGACAACGTTGTACCCGTGACCATGCCTCTGCGCGGCGACGAAGCGGAGATCCGCCTGCCTGCCCGCAGCTGGAATGTGATCCGGCTGGGCTAAGCTTTTCCATACGTACATTCTGCAAAAGGGCGGCAAGGCTGTATGGCCTTGCCGCTCAGCGTATCCAAAAAGTGGCGTCGCCACTTTTTTGAGGGAGCACCTTCGGCCAACCAGAGGTCGTTCGAAGATGTAAGGAAAGGTTTTTGCAAGCAAAATCAGCGACCCGCCCCGCCGGCTTTACCAGCTACAAACCGCTTTGCGACCGCTGTTTTCATGTGTAAAACCGCGCAGCCTGCTGACAAAATATTTTGCCGCATCGTTTTTTGCAAGTGATGTAAGCATGCTTGCGGATGCAAAAGGTTTCGCGCCTGCGGACGCGACCGAAGGGCTTTTTGAGCGCCCTTTGGAAACCTTCGGACCCAAACGCTATGAAATACTTGCAAGTTTGGGAGCCTGAAGCTTCCTTTTTCTTGCAGCCCTATGAAAAAACGTGCCTTTTTCAGCAGCCTGCGCGGTAACGCTGTATAGCCCTGTCACCGTTTTTCCGTTGAGTTTGTCGGGGGCGTTAGGGCGCCTTGACGGCGCGGCTGTGACCTGATGGAGACGGTAAATTCCATGGCGCTGTTCATTTGCTGACCGCGACGTACCGGCACCTGCTGAAAAAGTCGCCGAACGTCAGCTGATGCGGGCGGAGCCATGGACGCAAAAACGCTGGCCGGGAAAGGTCCCGGCCAGCGCAGCAGACAGTATGCGTGCTTAACCCTCGATGCCGCGTAAAATGGCTTCCATGGTGACGGCCTTGCTTTCACCGCCCAGGAATCCGCCCAGGTCAAAGGGCAGCTTGCCTTTTTGGTAGCACAGCTCCAGCAGCGCGGAAAGGCGGGGCGAGGTGGGGAATACGCCGCCCTCGTCGGCTGTGTGGGCCGCGCCGCGCACCAGCTGCAATTCATGCTCGGGCAGGGTGCGAATCCATCCGGCGGACAGGTACATACCGGTGCAAACGGCTACCTCCGCCTTGGCGGAGCGCACGGAACAGGGAACGGGCTGCCCGCTGCGCAAGCAGTCCAGGAAGATCTGCAACTCCTCGTCCTGAGCGCAGGCGCAATCGCCGTAATCAATAACGCCATCCTCGGAGCGTACAATCAAGCGGGGGTCCTGGGTCCAGTCGCCTTCGGCATAGCCGTGTTCCCACACGTAGCGGTAGCGGTGCGTATCCCGGCCGGCCCAGTTGTGCGTGGCAGCCATGAGCACGGAAGGGCATTGCGCCGTGCCAACGCTTACTACGGCGGTATCGTAGGATTGAATAGCGTGGGCGCGGCACCATTCGCCGCGGACGCTTTCCACCTGCGCGGCGCTGTCCAGCCCGTCGTCCCCCAGCAGGTACAGCAGGGACTGCAGGGAATGGCTGGCCTCATTGTGCAGCACGCCGTCCATGATGCAGCGGCCCTCCTCGTCATAGAAACGGCCGGCCCAACGATTACGGTGGTAGTACAGATCGCTGCGCCCGGTCAGGGAGAGGGCACGCATGGAAACGGGCTTGCCGTAGCGCCCCTGGATCACATCCTGCTTGAGGGAGCGCAGGGCCTTGGAATAGCAGTGCTGATAGGCTACAGCCAGCTGCAGGCCCTTTTCTGCGGCCAACTTTTCCAAGGTCAATGCTTGCACATAGTCCGACGCAAGGGGTTTTTCGCACAGCACATGGCAGCCATGGGAAAGTGCTTCGAAACATTGCTCAAAGTGATGCTGCAAAGGGGAGGCGAGTACGACGGCATCCGCCTGTATACCTGTATTTTCAAAGGCTTCGCACAAGCTGGACACCATGGGAATACCCGCCTGTTGCAGCCGCTGCATAAGCTCCGCGCCGGCTTCACGTTTGGGCTGCACCACGCCAACGAGCCGTGCGTCCAAACGATCCTGCTGGGTCAGCAGGGCATCCAGGTAGCCTGCCCCGCGTTCGCCCACGCCAACCAATATGACACGCATCATCATTTTATCAACCCTTTCTGCCGATTTTTTCACCCGATCCATCGGAGGTTGGGGAAGTATGCACGAATATCTGATAATGTAAGCATACCATTCTCAGCCAAAGAACGCAAGTATAATTTTACATTCCCCACCATGTTTGCCATTGCTTTTTTGGCCGCGGCGTTACCATGCATGCCCATAGGATGACATACGCTGTTGCGATGCCCGGTATGCGCCGGCATATAAAAAAAGCGCCCCGGAAGGGTGCGGACAAACGAACGGGCACGGTTACCACCGGGGCGACGTTGCCGGGCAGCGCAGGCGGGATTTGGCGCAACGTGCCTGCACATAGCATCCGCAAAGGGAACAGGTGGCTATGCGCAGGTGCGGGCATGCGCGGCACTGGGCCAGGCGGTGAGCCATGACCGATTCCTCGGCACGCTCCTCCTGGGGAAGGTCGGCAATATAGGCGTTGAGATATGCTTCCAGTTCGGCAGGGGTGGGAAAGACGGTTTCGCATAGCCGGCAATAGGACATGGCAATCTACCTCCACCCGGGTATCATACCACGCCGTAGTGGAAACGTGCAAGGGGTCAGCCGTTGGCCAGACTCCAGCCGTCCTCCGCGGTTTCTTCAATATCCGCGCCCAGCTCCCGGAGCATGCCGGGAAGATTTTCGTATCCACGGGCAATGTGGCCGTTGGGATCGGAGAGCAGGGTCTCTCCCTGGGCCAGCAGACCCGCCAGCATCAGCGCCGCGCCGCCGCGCAGGTCGGTGCTGGTGACCGCAGCGCCCTGCAAGGGATAGCCGCCCTCCACCAGGGCGATGCGGTCCTCAATGCGGATTCTGGCGCCCAGCCGTGCCAGCTCCCGGGCATGCATAAACCGGTTCTCGAAGATCGTTTCGCAGAATACCGACGCGCCCTTTGCGCACAGGGCCAGAGCCATCATGGGCGCCTGCATATCCGTAGGAAAGCCCGGGTAAGTCAACGTCCGCACCTGAATGGGATTCCGGGCGCGGCCGGTGACGCGCAATCCTGCCTGGCTTTCCCGAAAATCCATGCCGGCTTCCCGCAGTTTGTACAGCACAGCCCGCATATGATCCGGGCGGATATTACGCAGGAATACGCTTCCCTGTGTCATACCGGCTGCACAGCAAAGGGTGCCCGCCTCGATGCGGTCGGGAATGGGGCGGTAAACACAGCCGTGCAGTTCCCGTACACCCTCGATCAGCAGGGTGCTGGTGCCGCTGCCGCGGATGCGCGCGCCCATGCGGTTGAGCAGGGTGCAAAGATCGACGATTTCGGGTTCTTTGGCCGCGTTTTCAATGCGCGTGGCGCCCTGGGCCAGTACTGCGGCC
The DNA here is from genome assembly GCA_944364075.1 of uncultured Clostridia bacterium. GTDB lineage: Bacteria > Bacillota > Clostridia > Christensenellales > Aristaeellaceae > Egerieenecus. The sequence goes on along the minus strand of CALVVZ010000062.1, from coordinate 288 downwards.
AGCAGAATGTTTTCCGTGGCGCCCACGCTGGGAAAGTCCAGATAGACGCTTCCGCCCCGCAGCCTGCCCTGTAGGGTGACGGAACCCGGGGTCAATGTGGATTCCGCGCCCAGAGCCTGCATACCCTTCAAGTGCAGATCAATGGGCCGTTGGCCGATGGCGCAGCCGCCGGGCAACCCCACTCGGGCGTAGCCCGTGCGCGCCAGCAGCGGTCCCATGACCAGCACAGAGGCCCGCATACGGCTGAGCAGGTCTTCCTCCGCAGGGGAGACGGGTTCCGGTGTATAC